>CAYQCH010000006.1:0-33613 GCA_964415935.1 uncultured Gammaproteobacteria bacterium | reverse complement strand
CAGTTTTATTGAAGCGTTGGAGCCGTATTATTTCCTGCCCAACGTGGGGCTTTCGCTGTATACGGACGCGGCATCATATCAACGCATGAATTACAGCCAGGACGGGCGGATCGTCGTCAGTTCGGCTGAACTTGAATCGGACGCTTGCTACACGCCGCCTGACGTTGGCCAAGCCAAGACGTTTGATGGCGTAGTCAGCTTAAACGGCGCAACCTGGCGTACGGTCAGTTTTTCCGATGCCGCTACCGGTCATCGCTATGAAACGACGGTTTATCGCATCCATCATAAAGGGACGTGTTACGAGGTGGTATCTACGCTGCATTATGCCAGCGACTGGACGGACATCGACATGACGGCCGCGGAGCAAAGCCAGAAAGAGATGCGCGAGCTGTTACAAGACGTCGTTGAAACTGTAACGGTGAAATAGACATAGCAGCATGTTATCGATTGAAGCTTAAAGCTCTGCACCAGCAGGGCTTTTTGGTTGTATTAGCCGTGATGGCTGCGAAATCGCCCCCTTGACAAATGGCGAAATTTTCATCCGTATCTCTGGTTTACTTGGGGGAGGGAGGAAACAAATGCGAATAAACCGACGTTTGCTCCTGCTATTCGCCGCAGCCATCACTGGCTGCACAGGTCCCGAGGTGCCTCCAAGAGAGGCTGTTGTTCCGTACGTTCATTGGGATGCTTCATACGCAGAATCTCTCGCCATCATCAACAGCGGCGTGATCCTGCGGGGCGGCATGATCAAGGTCATGTTCGAGTTTCCCGAATTTGATGTCGAGCCGGACTGGATCAAGGCTGATGTCGAGTTCTCAGACGGGGCGCTGGCCCGTATGGACATCATCGTGCGCAAGCGCATCTACATCGCGCAAGCGCCCGGTCTGTCTCCCGAGAACGACCAGGTCATCCATGTGCAGTGGTTGACGCCCGGCTACGAGGTCGGCCATTACCGCATCCTCGTCCGTGACTACCAGCTCCGTCCGCTGCCAGGCAAGCCGCCGGTTCCCAAACCGCCGCTGCCCGTTCCGCCGCCCCCGCCGCCTCCGCCGCCGCCAACGCCGTCGTATCCGGTACCCGAACCGGCGCCCGGTGAATTGACACGATCCAGGTAGCAAGGAGGCGGCCATGGGGGACGGCGTTGCCCCATCAAGCTCTTATACGCTTGGTGGGGCTTTCCTTTGCCGGGTATAATGGAAGCCTATGACAAACAATGTTATTTTTTGGGATACGGAGTTTTCCAGCCTTGACCCGTATAAGGGCGAGCTGCTGTCCATTGGCATGGTTAAGCCAGGCGGAGAGGAGTTATACCTGGAGTTGGAGTTTAGCGGCGAGGCTGATCCTTGGGTAAAAGAAAACGTGTTGCCCTTATTATCGGGCCGCAAAGTAAGCCGCAAGAAAGCAATGGAAGAAATTACGGCTTTTTTAGGCGAGAACAAGCCTCACTTAGTCGCGTACGTCAACCAATTTGACGTCATTTATTTGTATAAGCTGCTCGGCGCCAAGACCACGACCAAAGAATACCCCTTCCATTGGATCCATTTTGATTTTGCCACCATGCTGGCCATGCTCGGCAAGGATCCGGAAGCCATGACGCATAAGAATTTGCCTGCTTTTGCCGCCAGCCTGGGCATACAGGCCAATACGGGCGGATCCCACCATGCCTTAAACGACGCGCGCCTGTTGAAGCGGGTGTACGAAACGCTGGTGAAATAGATTATCCACTGGACAAGCCGCCTAGCCTGCGTTAATGTATCGGCACTCCAAACGTGTCCCCATACTGTTTTTACATATGGGGCGTTTTATTTTGCACATAGACATGAATTCGTACTTTGCCACCGTGGAGCAAATGGATCGTCCGGAGCTGCGGGGCAAACCTATTGCCGTGGGCGGATCGCCAGGCACGCGCAGCATCGTCGTGGCCGCTTCCAAGGAGGCAAAAAAGTACGGGGTCGGGGTAGGCATGACGCATATTGAAGCGCGCCAGCTTTGCCCGCATATCCAGTTTGTTGACGGGAACAGCGGCCGGTATGCTGAGCTTACGCAGCATTTTTTTGACTTATGCAAGCGGTATACCGACCGTATTGACGTGTATAGCATAGACGAGGTGTTTATGGACCTGACAGGCTGGGTAGCCGACTGGTCGGGCGCATTGCGCGTGGCCAAGCAGATGAAGCGGCATCTGGCAGAAGACATCAATTCATTTTTGACCTGTTCTGTCGGGGTGGCGCCCAATCGGGCTTTGGCCAAGATGGCTTCAGACATGCAAAAACCCGACGGCCTGGTGATGATTACGGAAGAGGACGTGCCCGCAGTCATGGAATGGGTGGAAATAAGCGATATTTTCGGCATTGGTCCGCGGCTGAAGGTCAAGCTGGCGGACATGGGGATTGCGACGTTGCAGCAGCTGGGGCGGTATCCGGTATCGGCGTTACAGCAATTTTTCGGACCAAACATCGGCGTCTATTTGTCGCAACTGGGGCGCGGTATTGACCATACGGAAGTGCCGTCCATTTATGAATATACGCCCACCAAATCCATGGGGCATACGTATACCTTGCCCAAGGACACGCTCAACCGCGATGAAATTTACGACGTTCTGCTCCGTTTGGCCGAAAAAGTCGGGCGGCGGTTGCGGCGTGATGGATATCGCGGCCGGCATGTTTGGACGTATCTGCGCTGGGCGGATTTTTCCGGACGCGCGGAAGGGTTGACCTTACAGCGGTACATTGACGACGGCTTTCAGCTGTATCAACTGGCGCGAGAAATGATGGAAGGGTGGGAATTAGAGCAGCCGGTGCGGCTGGTGGGAGTGGGCTCGTCGTTGTTGCTGAAAGACGGGAAACAGCTGTCCATGTTGCCGGAAGACCGGCGGCAGGAACGCCTGGTGGCGGCACAGGATCTCATTAACAACCGGTTTGGCGAGCGTACTATTAAGCGCGGCCGCGTGTTGCAAGGCGGATTGCGCAACAAAATCGGCGGGTTTAAGGAGCCGAATCAGTTTGAAGAGAACCCGGTCAGCCTGCCGTCGGATTATGCATATGCGGAAGATGATTGACCGTTTCTTATGCGCCGCGCATCATAGACTCATGGAACAGCAAAAAATCAAACCCGGTTTGTACCGGCATTTCAAGGGCGGCGTCTATCGCGTACTGGGCGAGGGGAAACACTCCGAATCGCTCGACCCGTTTGTCGTTTATGAGCATGACGGACAGCTGTGGTTGCGGCCGAAAGCGATGTTTTTGGAAACGGTTGAGCGGGACGGGAACACCTTGCCGCGCTTTGAATACCTTGGCAACGAAAAGCTGGTTCGCGATGGTATTCCGGAAATTATGCGGGCGGAAGGCTCGCGGCCGCAGGTTCGCACAGCGGACGACACCGAGTACAGAGAACGACTAAAGGAAAAATTGCGCGAAGAAGCGGATGAGTTTTGCCAAAGCCATTCCGTGGAGGAGCTGGCCGATATTTTGGAGGTCGTGGCTGCCGTTTCCGCCGCCTTTGGGTTGCCGCCTCAAGAGATTGAGCGCATCATGGAAGAGAAGCGAGAACAGCGTGGCGCATTTGATAAGCGTATAATCCTAAAAATGTAACCGTATGTCATATCAAACCCAAATCCAGTCAGAGGCCGTGAACAATAAAAATTTCCGCAAAGTGCTGTTTACGGGAGGCAAGTCACAGCTGGTGGTCATGGATATTAAGCCGGGTGAAGATATCGGTGAAGAAACGCACGATCATGTGGAGCAGATTTTGTATGTTTTCCAGGGGGAAGGCAAAGCTATGCTGGATGGAAAAGAATCGGCTGTGCGTGCGGGCGACATTCTTGTGGTTACGCCGGGTACGCGGCACAACATAATCAATAGCGGTGATGAATCCTTAAAGATTGCTACGGTGTATTGCCCCCCTAACCACATTGACGGGCGCGTGCATGCCACGAAGCAGGACGCGGAGGCGGACATGGCCGATGAAGAATTCGGGCATGGTGTGGAATAACTTATGCGCATTTCGCATGAAGAATTAACCCATTTTTCCTGTTCGTTTTGCCAGAAATGGTGGACTGTGGGCGACGCGCCAAAAGACAAGGCGGTCTGGTACTGCCCCTGGTGCGGCGAAAAGCATGCACAGGAATAAAAAGACCCTCCCGTCGGGGAGGGACTTTTCTTAAAGAGCTAGGATTTCAGTCGAAGTTTGACGAAATCGCCTTTCATCCCAAAGCCGTGCCTGGGTCCCGGTTGGAACCGATGCGGCTCCTTGCCAACGCCATTCCACCATGACTGGTTGATGCCGTTGTCCTTTGACCACGTTTGCATTTCTTCGTGGATTTGCTTAAACGCATCGCGCCATTGTTCTTTTGGGAGATCCTTGAGCGCCTTGAGCTTGGTGTGCATTTCCTCAAGCTTGGCGGTAATCGCGGCTTTTTGTTCTTCCGTGATCGTGCCATCGGCGACGGCCTGGTTAAGGCGTTCTTCAACACTCATGTGTTGTTGACGTTTCATATGCTCCCGGCGCATTTGCCGCAGTTCGTCCAGAGAGCCCTCCAGTCCAGGCGGGGCGGTCTCTGGTTGGCCGAACGCGAGTGCCTGCGATCCGGCCAGAAACGAGCCGGACGCAAGAACCGCGCCCAAGGCGAGCGCGGCAAACGACAAGTTGCGTTTGTGGTCCATAATGTGAAATTAAGGGTTATCTGTATGGGGTGCTAGCGTCCCATAACTCTTGTTAATACTTCCCGACAAAAAATCCTTTTCACGTCGCCTCAAATGAAAAGCTGTGCTATCGTGGAAAATACCTAATGTTGGCCAAATATATGAAACGATTTTTTTGGATGCTGTCCGCATTGCTTGTCATGCTCTTACCGCACGACACCTGGGCCCAGGGAGCATGGGAAATAACTTCCTTTCATGCGGATATCGATGTTCAGCGTGAAGGGGGCATGCGGGTTAAAGAAACCATCGTTACCTACTTCCATACCCAAAAGCACGGCATCTATCGCGATATCCCGGTGAAGTATCGCAACAGTGTGAACCAGCACATTTCCATCGGCCTTGAGGTTTTAGGCGTTACGGACGAGAACGGCCAGTCCTATCAATACGAAGTCTTGCGCGACGGCGCCTACCGCCGTATCAAGATCGGTGATCCTGACGCATACGTCAGCGGGCAGAAAACATATGTCATTGAATACATCGCCAGCAGGGGCCTGCGCTATTTTGATGACCATGACGAGCTATATTGGAATATCACGGGCAATGAGTGGGAGGTCGGTATTCCTGAGGCAACGGCCACCGTGCGCCTGCCATTTGAGGCGGAAGGTGTCGTGAAAACTGTCTGCTATACGGGTTCGACCGGCTCTACGGCGCAGGACTGCACCAGCCGTGTGGAAGGAAATGAAATTCATTTTACGGCGAACGATTTTCTCACGGTCGCTGTTTCCTGGCCAAAGGGGTTCGTAACAGAACCGTCAGGTTGGACAAAGGCCAGCTGGATCCTCAGTGATAACTTCGGATTTCTGTTTCCTCTGGTTGCGCTGGTCGTAGGATATGCCTTGTGGTCGTCGCGCGGCCGCGATCCCAAGGGCCGCGGTGTGGTCCGTCAGTATGACGCACCGGACAAGCTATCGCCGGCTGAAATGGGGTATTTGGTGCATCAGTCATTTCGCCATGATCATGTTTCCGCGGAAATTGTCTCCTTGGCCGAGGCCGGCTTTTTGAAGATTACGGAGATAAAAAAGGACGGTTGGCTCACGGATTCATTTGACTATGAACTACACCTGGTCAAAGACGCCGTCTCTGCCAAACCGCATCAACACGTTCTGCTGGATGCGCTCTTTGCGCATGCCATCGACAAGAAAATAAAAATTTCCGACCTGCCGAAAGATTTCTATAAGGAGGTGGAGAAAATCAAGGCGGCGGTGTGGAAATCCGTGCAAGACCGCCAGTATTTTGTTGGAAAGCCAGGGCATGTGGCCGGCGCCTGGATTGCCGCCGCCATCGGCGCAGGCATCTTGCTGTTTATCGTCGCGGCCGTCTCTGGCATGCGCCTTGATTTGCTGGTGGGCGGCATCATCGCAGAAGCAATTCTGCTTATATTTGCCGTGCTCATGCCAAAGCGCACGCAAGCCGGCGTTGCCGCGTATCAGCATGCGCTGGGTTTTAAGCAGTACATTGCGGCCGCGGAAACCGAGCGCGTGAAGTGGCAGGAAAAGCAAAATCTGTTTTTTGAGGTGCTGCCGTTCGCTATGGTTTTCGGTCTGGCCGACAAGTGGGCCAAAGCGTTTGAAGGCAAGTTACAGCAGCCGCCGGAATGGTATAGCGGCAGCAAGGCCCAGGCCTTCTCCGCCGCGCATTTTTCTCGCTCCATGTCGGGTTTTTCGGCGGCAACCATGTCGCATGCCATGCCGCCTTCTTCGTCCTCTTCCGGTTTTAGCGGCGGATCTTCGGGTGGCGGAGGCGGGGGAGGAGGCGGCGGCTCGTGGTAGCTTGGCATGCGCCAGATGCTATTATTTGCATAAAACCCTGTATTTTAGCTAATATTTGCCTGTTTTCTGTGTGAAGCCGTTGATTGACCAATGGCTTGACAGAAATCGCGAATTCTGCTAATTTCCATGGATTTCCTTTGGGTAAACCGGGGAGATCGGGAAAACAACTCATGGCCGGGCGCGTTGCCTGGCCAGCAGACCCATGCAAGGAAGAGGGAACCCTTGAACAGCCTGAAGAAGTTCGCCGCGGCCGCGACGGCCATCGCCCTCACGGGATTGGTCGTCGCCGGCTGCAACAAGTCGCGCGACAACGTCGTCGCGTCCGTCACCAGCACGGGCGGCCTGAGCGTCCAGATCACCAACAAGACGGTGAACGGCGCGACGGTCAACCTGACCCAGAACGGCGGTACGTACACGTTCACCATCCAGGTGGTCCGCAACGGCACCACCCTGAACACGAGCGGCTACACCGCCACGTGGACGGCCGACCCGAACCTGCTGGAGTTGACCAAGAACAGCGACAACAGCGTCCTGGTCAAGGCCAAGTCCATCAACACGGCCAACCCGACGCCCGTGCGCGTGGCCATCGCCGCCGACGGCGACGTGGCCTTCGACGAGGCGTTCGTCACCATCGGACAGGGCGGTGGCGGCGGAGGCACGGGCAACCTGAACATCCAGCTGGACGCCAACCAGCGCACCGTGCAGATCAACCAGACGTCGATCATCACGGTCAGCGTCGCCGGCACTCAGCTGCAGAGCAACCAGTACAACCTGGAGCTCCGCGACAACCCCAACAACATCGGGGCTGTGCAGGTGCTCAACAACAGCAGCTGGCAGTTCCTGGCCAACTCGAACGTCGGCACCGCCGACCTGTTCGTCAACGTGTTCAACTTCAACGGCCAGAGCGGCTCGCAGACGTTCGTGGACGCCATCACGGTCAACACGACCGGCGGCGGCAGCTCGTCCAGCGGCGTGCCCGGCCCGACCATCACGGCCATCACGATCAACAACCCGCCCGGCCAGGCCAACCCGGGCCAGCCCCTCGCGCTGAGCATGACCGCCACCAAGGACGGCAACTCCACCGACGTGGAGCGCGACGTCAACTGGTGGATGGACAAGGCCCAGCTGCTCAACGAGCTCGCGTCGGTGGACGCCGACGGCCGGGTCTTCTTCCGGCTGGCCGGCACCAGCGTGCAGATCACGGCCTGGGGCAAGGGCCAGCAGCAGACGTTCGACTCCGAGGAGCGCTGGGCCAAGGCCTTCCGCTCCAACACGGTCACGGTCAGCAGCAACAACTCCACGCCCAACGGCGTCATCCTGGTGCGCATGCTGGCGCACATGATGCCCGGCATGCGCTGGGAGTACAAGGTCTGGAACTGCAACTCGGGGGCGTTCGTGTTCCCGGGCAGCGGTAACACCGTGACCAGCTCCGACCCAGACGTGCTGGCCGTCAACACGAGCGGCACCAGGTGGTTCGCCGAGCCCAAGAAGCCCGGCGTGGCCACGCTCAACGTGTCGGCGGGCGGCTTCAACAGCAGCTTCGCGGTGCGCGTGCTCCCGTACCTGCCGCAGGTGCAGGAGTACAACGGCGAGTGGGTCATCGACACCCACTGCAACTTCGGGCCTCCTCACGAGAACCCGAACAACAGCGCCGAGCGCATCGTGCCCTGCGTCGTCAGCATCGACCGGATCAACCTCCGCAACGGCTTCCCCAACAACGGCGACCTCTACGAGATGCTGTTCAACGGGGGCAGCCAGGGGCTGAACGGCACCACGCCGCCGGTCCTGTCGCTGCAGCACGTCGACAGCACGCAGAACAACGCGCGCTACGCCGTGTTCTACTTCCGCTACCTGACGGACTCGGGTTCCGAGAACGTGTCCAACTTCCAGTACGCGGAAGGGACGGCGCCGGTGCAGGACGCCGACTTCGGCAACAGCTCCAAGTGGCGCTGGCCGGACTTCAAGGTGTACTCGCGCTGGTACGGCGGCAGCGGGAACGACAACTTCAAGGTGACCTTCACGCGGGTCAACCCCAACAGCAACCCGCTGGACTTCCGCGTGACCCAGGGCTAGACCGCCTCTACGGCGCGTCGCCCGCAGCCGGCCGGCCATCTCGCATCTCCCATGATTGCGATGATGGCCGGCCGGTCTTCTTTTTGCCAAAAATCAAGAAATCCACAGCCGGGGTGGCGCCAACAAAGCAATTTTGCTACGATTTTTACAGTTTAATAAGTTTAATATCGTTCGTATGATGATGAAGCACATGTGCGGAGTCTGCAAAGCCACCGGTGCCTTGGTGGTGATCGGCGCCCTCAACTGGGGTTTAGTTGGCGCTTTTAACTTCAACCTCGTCAACGCTCTCCTTGGCGCCTGGCCAGTCGTAGAGCGCGTTGTATATGTAGTGGTCGGTTTAGCCGCTATTGCCCATATTTTCAGCATGATGGGCAAGTGCAAGAAGTGCGCCCAATGCAAGGGTGGCGAATGCAAAGGCGGCGAATGCAAGGGCGGTGCCTGCAAAGGCGGCTCCTGCAGCGGTGAAGCCGGCTCTTCTCAGTCGTCCCAGCAGTAGGCTTTTCAAAAAAGCTCTTCTGTTTCATACTGTCTGCCGTCCGCCCCGTCGGACGCGCGGATGGGGCAGAGGGGCTTTTTGTTTTGCCCAAATCAACGGGCGTCTGATCACGAACAATATGGAGACGAAAGTATTTACCATTACCGATGATGTAGAAAAAAATCTGGCCATATATAAAGAAACCGGTGCCTTGATCCGTGCCGGCGAGCTTGTGGCATTTCCCACGGAAACCGTGTACGGTCTGGGCGCCAATGCTTTGGATGCCGCGGCCGTCAGGAAAATTTTTGAAGCCAAGGGTCGGCCCTCGTGGAATCCGCTTATTACGCATGTGTCTTCGCGCAAGATGATGGACACGGTGGTGCGCTCATACCCCAAAGAATTTGAAACACTGGCCGACAAATTTATGCCAGGGCCGCTGACGTTTTTACTGCCAAAGACAGATATCGTCCCTGATGCCGTCAGTGCGGGGCGCGATACGGTTGGCATCCGCATGCCCAAGCATCCGGTGGCCCTGGGGCTTATTGAAACGGCGGGCGTACCCATTGCCGCCCCGTCCGCCAACCGTTCTGGCCGCACCTCACCCACGACGGCCGCCCATGTACTGGAAGACCTTGACGGCCGCATTGCCGCCGTAATCGATGCCGGATGCTGCGAGGTGGGCGTGGAGTCGACGGTACTTGATTTGATGCAGGAGCCGCCCATGATTTTACGGCCGGGAGGCATCACCAAAGAGCAAATTGAAATGGTCCTCGGGCGCCCGGTGGCTTTGTTTACATCAGCCGCCGAGGGCCAAGACCATCTTGGCTTGCCGTCTCCCGGCATGACGCTGCGCCATTACGCGCCCAAGGCGAAGCTGATGAACGTCTTAGATGCGGATGAGCTCTTCGTCGTATCACGGGCCGCCATCACCGAAGGGAAGCGCGTAGGGTTGTTGTTGCCCACAAACTGGGAACTGCCCCCTGACTTGAAAGGACATTCGTCCTTGAAGGTATTTGACTTTGGCCTATGGACGGACTGGCCAACCATGGCCAAGCGCGCGTTTGAGGGGCTGCGCTGGTTGGACAAGCAAAGCGTGGACATCATTGTTGGACCGCTCCCGCCGCAGCAAGGCCTGGGGCTGGCATTGCGCGATCGCTTGATTCGCGCGGCGAAATAGTGATAAAACCCCTATGGCGCATAGGCGCAGGAGGGTTCATGCACATCGACTATACCCCCGGCAACGGGCAAACCATCGAGCTCCTGAAGCAGGGGATGGGATGGCATGGCGCGGGATACCTCGCCGCGATCATCGCCACGCTGTTCTTCATCGGACATCTGCAGTGAACAACGTCTGGCCCAAGGACGGATGCTTCGGTTGCTTGCAAGCCGGGCAGCCGTTTGTGGCGGTCGCGCTGCGCGGCGGGATGCTGGCCGGCTTGTGCGAGCCGTGCTATGCCCTCTGCCGCGCCGCATCCCTGCGATGGCGCGACACCTGGACTTGCCAGGAATGCGGATCTGTCCCTCGCGACGGCCTGCGACAGATCTTCGACCTGGCGTATGCTCGGCGCGGAGTGTACAGGCCAAAGCTGGTCTGCGCGCGGTGCCGCAATGCCTGGTGGGCGCAGGTACAGGCGCCGGAGCCATGGGGCAGGGCAGTCTGGCACTGGATTGTTTTCCGGTGGACGTCCCTGGCCCTGTGGGTAGCCGTCCGCCACCCCATATCCCCATGAGGTTTGCCGCAAGGCTGAATCTCATGGGGATTTCGTTTTTTCGGGCGGTACAGCCTTGCAAAAAATGGGTAAATATTGTACGGTTCAGGGGCCAAATGCGGTCGAAACGCGTTTGGTTATTTTATTCACTACTATTTCATCCATGCGTTGCGCCTTGCGCCAGCGCTGGATCATCTCGCATACGGTCCGCAAACGCTGTTGTCCTGCCTTATAACAAGGTCCAACGGCGGGGCCGTAGAGGAAAAAAGGATATGGCAAAAATTCCCACGTTAGAAGAGATGCTGAAGGCCGGTGTGCACTTCGGGCATCAGGCCGCTCATTGGCATCCGCACATGGAGCCGTTTATTTACACCACTCGTAACGGCGTCCATATTATTGATTTGAAAAAGACCCAGTCCAAGCTGAAGCAGGCCCTGGACTTTATCGCGCAGACCGTCGCCAGCGGCGGAGACATCCTCTTTGTAGGAACCAAAGTGCAGGCGCAGCCGCTGGTTGAAAAGGCGGCCAAAGAAGTCAACATGCCGTACGTGAAGTCCCGTTGGATTGGCGGCAGCATGACCAATTTCCACGCCGTGAAGCGTTCCATTGAACGGTACCTTACGTTGATCCGTCAGCGCGAAAGCCGTGAATGGGAAAAATACACCAAAAAAGAACGGGTTGAGTTGATGAAAGAAGAAGAGCGTTTGCATGAAATGGTTTCCGGTTTGGTCACCATGCGCCAGTTGCCCAAAGCCGTGTTTGTCGTTGATATCCGTACGGAACAGACGGCGGTCAAAGAAGCAAACGTCATGAATATTCCCGTCGTCGCCTTATGCGATACCAACACCAACATCAAGAACGTGCAGCATGTCATTCCTTGCAATGATGATGCCACCAATGGCATTGCCTTGATGCTTGAATCCGTTATTGAGGCTGTAAAAGAAGGCCTGAAGAACCGAAAAGTGGTTCCTGCTGCGCCTGCGGCAAACGCCGTTGCCCGCCCGGCTATGAACCGTCGTCCTCGCGTCGCCGCCGCTCCTGTTGCGGAAGCTGCGCCGGCCACCGCGGGTGCTGACGCCAAGCCAGCTAAAAAGACCGTGAAGCGCGCGGCAAAACAGACAAAAGCAGAATAATTAAAAACGCATATGGCAGCAGACATCAAACAAGTGAGTGAATTACGCGCCCGCACGGGCGCCGGCCTCATGGATGCCAAGAAGGCCATGGAGCAGGCGAATGGCGACATGGAAAAGGCCGTGGAAATTTTGCGCAAGGCTGGCGCGGCCAAAGCCGCCAAAAAGGCCGATCGCGTCAGCAAGGAAGGATTGGTTGAAACCTATATCCATGCCAACGGTAAGGTGGGTACCCTTGTAGTACTGAATTGCGAAACGGATTTCGTGGCTCGCAACGACATGTTTAAGCAACTTGCCAAAGACATTGCCATGCATGTGGCCGCGGCAAATCCGGAATACCTGAAGGTGGAAGACATTCCAGAGAACGTCGTTGAAAAGGAAATGGAAATCTACAAAGAGCAGGTGCGCCAGCAGGGCAAACCGGCCGACATGCTGGAAAAGATCGCGCAAAACAAGTTGAATCAGTTCTATGCCGAACGCGTGCTGCTCAAGCAGCCCTTCATTAAGGATGAATCCAAGACCATTGAGGAACTGGTGCAAAACGCAACGGCTGTTATGGGCGAAAAGATCGAGTTGAGCCGCTTCACCCGATTTACGGTTTAGCCTGTTTGTCGTGTATTTAGCCAAGATTAGAGCAAAAAACCTCGGCATGACCGGGGTTTTTTCTTGACAAAAATTAAAAAGTCATGCTAGCTTTCTACGATAACTTGCCTCGCTAAGCCATACACATATGCGCCCAATTCTTCATGTTTTTTTATCCGCGGCCATTCTCATTGGCCTGCACGCGCCTTTTGCCACGGTTCTTGCCGCCACTCCGGCCCAGGACCAGCAGGCATTGGCTCAACGAGTGAAAGGCCGGTTCCTTTTGGCCGTTGAAGACCATGGCAAGCTGTGGTACGTCAAGCCGCAGAATGGCATGCGCGTGTACATTTCGGATCAGACCGCGTTAAATACGCTGGTTCAATCCGCCGCATTGGTTATTTCTGGTAAGGAAATGTCCTTGCTGCCGACAACCAATCTTCAGTCGTTGAGCGCGGAAGCAAAAGCCGCCGTCGCTACGTACCGCGGGCATTTTGTCGCTTCGTTCGATGCGCCAACCAAGCTCTGGTATGTCAGTCCGGTCGACAACATGCGCCATGACGTAAGCACCCCCGACCTGCTGTACGCTGTCGCGATCAAGCAGTCCATGGGTATCGACAACCTCAACCTGTCGCTTATCCCCGCTGAGCCGGAATACATCGTGAAGCCGCAGCCATTGCCTCGTCCCACCATCAAGACGCGCTATCAGAAACCCGCCACGAGTGCCCCAAAAAACGCCCCGTCGGTAAAAGACGCCCAGATGGCCTGGGACTTTGCCAGCGGCATGTGGCGCGCATACGAGCAGTACCACCGCTCATTCAACGATTATCCGGAATTGAAGTGGTTTGAGAACATTGTCGGTTTCAACCTGCCGATCTATTTCAATGAAACGGGTTTCAGCCTTGATTCTGGCAAAGAAAATTATTTTGTCTGGAATGATTTCTCCGCGGAGTGGAAGGATTTTTACAAGAATCATTTTTCCATGAAGCGGGAAATGGACAAGGATCTTGCCTACATCAAGTTTGATTTGCCGGCTGCCGTCGATACGACGCAGTACGGACGCCTCGCGCCAGGTACATATTACTTTACCAACAAGCAGGGATTGGTAACCCAGGCGAATTTTGGCAAGGCTACGCCAGCGGTCGATACCGTCAGTATTGACGAGAAGAAGACCGACGCCAAACGCGTATTTGAGCAGGCTCTGGCCGTGGCCAAGGCGCTGGAAAAATATCGTGATGACGTGCATGGCTATCCGATTGCCTATGAACGCGCTATTGAGCTGGGAGAAAACGGCGCAACCAACCTCTGTTTTTACGGCGGATTTGGCTGCCACTCCGACCAACCCAACAACATTACCTACATCGAGAACATCCAGACTGGATGGCCGTCCACCAAGCTGACCTATGACTCGCGTTATGACGGGCGCAGCTTCATCATCGCCTTTACCATCTACGGGAAGTATGACCAGTACGAGCCCGGCAAATACGAAATCGGGCCGTACACCATCATCAAAGTCGCGGATTTGACCGCTACAGCGGGTAAATAACAGCGAATATGTTACAATAAGAGGCGGAGATTCCCGCCTCTTTTGTATTGTAAACACATACACATATGCTGCGCGTTGCCATCAATGGCTTTGGCCGCATCGGCCGTAATGCCTTTAAGGCCGGTTTTGGACGCCCGGATGTTGAGTTCGTGGCAGTAAACGACCTGACAGACACCAAGACCCTGGCTTATCTGCTGAAGTACGACACCGTATACGGAAGATACAGCCATGAGGTTTCGCATGACGAAAGTCATTTGATTGTGGACGGGAAGACGATCCCGTCTTTTGCCGAGAAGGATCCCACCAAGCTGCCATGGGGCAAGATGGATGTTGACGTGGTACTGGAATGCACCGGCGTATTTTTAACAGAGGAAAAAGCCAAGATGCACATTGACGCCGGTGCCAAGCGCGTCATTATTTCCGCGCCCAACAAAGGGGGCAACATCAACACGTACGTGCTTGGCGTCAATGACGCCAAATACGGCAGCAATGAGCTGATTTTGGACAATGCTTCCTGCACGACTAACTGCATCGCGCCGGTGGCAGCCATCATGCATGCCAACTTTGGCGTTGAGAAGGCCATGATGACCACCATCCATGCCTATACCGCCGACCAGGTCCTTGTCGACGGCCCGCATCGTGATTTGCGCCGCGGCCGTTCCGCCGCCCAGAACATCATTCCCACCACAACCGGCGCGGCGATTGCCACAACGCAGACCATTCCGGAATTGAAAGGGTTGTTTGACGGACTCTCCATTCGCGTGCCCGTGGCTGTGGGTTCATTGTCGGATTTTACGTTTCTGCTCAAAAAAGACGTTTCTGTTGAAGAGATCAACGAAGCGTTTAAGAAAGCCAAACAGAATCCCTTATACGCGCATATTTTGGATATCACGGAAGAGCCCATTGTCTCCAGCGACATCATCGGCAGCCCGTATTCGACTATCGTCGATTTGAGCCTGACGAAGGTCGTGGATGGAAATTTGGTGAAAGTCATCGCCTGGTATGACAATGAATGGGGCTATAGCAACCGCCTGGTGGAAATGGCCGTGGAAGTCGGCAAGCGGTTGAAGAAGTAGGTTGACAAAGCCGCGAGCACGGGATATGCTGCCGAGTCCCTAACACACGGAGAGGCGCACGTGGCTCAATTTGTTTTGGAACGTTGGCAGCTGAGGCAGATGTTGTCTGAGGCGGTCACTGCCGTGCTGTACGCCCACATTGGTCGGAATCTCACGGCTGACGGGATCTGTTTCCCTGAGGGCTTGCATGAGCGCGGGTTGTGGCTGGCTGATGGCATCGTCTACCCGCTGGCGGCCGCAGGGCTGGTTAACGAAGCCGGGGAATTCAACCAGCGCTGCGCCCAGCTGCTGGTGTCGGCGGCAAGAAACGAAATCAGCGACACTCAATTCCGCGCGGGATATGACCGGCTGGCTTCCGACATGGAAACCGTCCTCAAGCGCCATATTGCTCCGCGCCGCCGGTGGCGGTTTTGGTAGCGTTCGTCTACATGCGAGACGGATAGAAAAGAGCAGGGATCCCGCCCAGGGACCCTGCTCGTTTTTTATCGGGCCGTTGTCTTATGCCCCGACTGTTGTTTCATCGAGGAATTTTAAGACTGATTCGTGACGGCATGCCGCTGCGCAGAAGTTGTATTTTTCTTCGCTGGAAAGGGTTTCTTTGGAGAGGGCTCGCGGTTCTTTGTCAGGGCACACTTCAAAAAGATAGAGATCCATGACCCGGCAGCGGTCAATGCAGTCGCCTGCGGACTCGCCGGGCAGGCGGATGTCTGCGACTTGGCCCTGGGTGTAAATTGTCGGAAGCGGCGGTTCAATTTCCGTCATGCCGGCACCCGAAGCCAGCGGCTCGGGCCGGGTAAACGGGCGTTGTCCCTCCGGCGCCCCCACCGGCAGCAGCGATTCTTCGCTGACCAGGACGTATTGGCAAAATGGGATCGGTTCGAACGGGTTGCATCCGGACGGGGCAGCAGCCAAGCCTCCGCCGCCAAGAACAAGCGCGGCACCGACCGTGTATTTGATTTTTTTGTTCTTGAACACGCGATCCTTGGATGCGAACGTGATGGCGCCCAAGACAGCCAGCACTGCGCCGGCGGCTACAGCCGCAACTTGGCCCGGTCTCCTGTCCGGGAAGTTGGATGGTCTGCCCATGTCAAATGAAAGCGTCGGCTGCGGCGTGAGCACGCTGGGTTCGCTGCCCATTTGTTCTCTGCTGAAATCAGATAAATTGGGTGCTTCCTGCTCGGCGTCCGCCGAGGGCGGAGTCTGCTGCGCGGGGGCCGGATCCTGTCCGGGTAAAGGCCTGTCAATTTCTATGAAGGGTTGGCAAATTTGAATAGGCCCGCTTTGGTAGCAATTTTCTTGGACTTGTTGCGCAAAGAGCGGCGCAGGCAGGACGATGACGCCCAATACTCCCAAAAGGAAAAGCGTGCGCTGTTTCATACATTTTAGGGTGAATGATTAATTGCTTTGGAGACGTTCAATGGCTTGCTGCGCGCTTACTGATTCCTGTTCTCCAGTCTTCATGTTTCGCAGCATGAGTCCGCCCTTCTTCACTTCATCGCTTCCTTGCAAGATCATCCAGGGAATATGTTTCTTGTCTGCGTATTTGAATTGTTTTTGCAGCTTGTCCGCCTCCAGATACAGCTCGGCGTTGATGCCCGCAGCGTGCAAAGCGGAAAGCGTGGAAAGGTTTTCATCCAATGTGTCGGGGAATTGCGCCACCAGTACCTGGCTGCTTAACGTGAGATGTTCCAGTTTCTTGTGCTCTTCCAGCCAGACCATGATACGGTCCAGTCCAAATGCCACGCCCGTGCCCGGGAACACTTTTTTGCTGAACAGTCCTGTCAGGTTGTCATAGCGCCCTCCGCCGCAGACGGAACCCAGGCCGGAATCGGGGATCACAACTTCATAAATAACCCCCGTGTAATAGTCGAGGCCGCGCGCCAGCGTGAGGTCGAGCATGATGTGTTCCGGCGCAATGCCCATGCGTTCGCAGAGATGCAAGACGTCCAGCAGCGGCCTGGCGCTTTTAAGATCGCGGATTCCAGAGATATCATGCCGGCTGCGTTCTGACAGCAATCGTTTTTCAAGGAGGGAGATAGTTGTTTTTGACAAACCTAATGCAGCCAGCTCTCCTTTGATTTCCGCAAGCGGCTGTTTGTCGAGCTTGTCGATGAGGCGGATAACGCTTGTACGCTGGTCTTCTGCAATGCCGCAAAGATCAAGCACTTCATTCAGGACGGCGCGCGAGTTGACGCGAATCACGAATGGCGAGATGCCAAGCGCCAAAAAAACATCGGACATGACTTTGGCGACTTGCGCGTCGGCAAGCGGGCTTTCGCTGCCGATGATGTCAATGTCGCATTGGTAAAACTCCCGGTAGCGGCCGCGCTGCGGTTTGTCGGCGCGCCAGACCGGTCCGATTTGGTATCGCTTAAACGGCATGGGCAAGTCGGCCCAGTTCGAGGCCACGAAGCGCGCCGTTGGCACGGTCTGGTCATAGCGCAAGGCAATCTGCCGGCCGCCATGGTCGGCGAAGGTGTACGTCAGTTTGTCGCCTTCATCGCCGTACTTGCCCAAAATGGTTTCGGCATATTCGATGGCCGGCGTCTCAATGGTGTCAAAACCATGGAGCATAAAAATACGGCGCATCGTGTTCATGACGTGCAGCCGTTTTGCCATGTCTTGGGGACCGAAGTCTCGCGTGCCTTTCAGGATTTTTGGTTCAATAATCTTTGCCATACAATGTCATTTTTGTATGTCCATCCTAGCATGAACTGTGCCTTGCGCAATAGTTTGCTATACTATATTCAGGTATTTATTAAACAAACATATGGCCTCACCCAGCAAACAAAACTGGGCAAACAATCCCGCCTTGGTCATCCTTGCGGGGTTGGTATTGCTCATGGTGTCGGTGTATTTAAGCGTCGCCACCTTTAACAAGATCAAGGAAAGCCGGTACATCGGCCGTCCGGCCACCGAACGCGACACCATCACCATCCAGGGGGAAGGGCGCGCCACGGCTGTGCCTGACATCGGGCAGATTACCGTCAGCGTTGTCACGGAGCGAGCGAATGCCGCTGATGCCATGGAAGAGAACAACAAGCAGGCGGCCCAGGTTGCTGAAGCGCTGCGGAAGGCCGGCATTGAAAAACAAGATATGGCCACCAGCGCGTACAACGTGTATCCAAAATACGACTGGTCCGACGGTAAGCAAACATTGCTCGGGTACGAGGCCACACAGAGCCTGACGGTCAAGATTCGCAACCTGGATAATGCCGGCAACATCATCGCCGTGGCAGGGCAGAACGGAGCCAACCAGGTCAGCGGACTCTCTTTTACCATCGACGATCCGGAAGTGGTGCGGCAGGAAGCTCGCGAAAAAGCGCTGGCCAATGCCTTGCAAAAGGCCCAGACGCTGGCCAAGCAGACCGGCGTACGTTTAGGCAAAATCGTTTCCTTCTCTGAAACGTCTTCGGGCGCGCCCGTGCCGTATCCGGTCTACTATGACAAGCTCGCGGCGGAAGGCCGCGGCGGCGCCGATCTTTCGGCTCCGACCATCGAGCAAGGCAGCCAGGACGTGTACGTGTATGCCACGGTCGAATACGAAATCTACTAACAAGGTGATTCACTGATTTTATGGGCAGAGACGCCGTTGATGCGTCTCTGCCTTTTACGCATATGAAGAAAAATTCCTTTGCCATCAAGCATGTACAAGCGCGAGAGGTTCTTGATTCCCGTGGCTGGCCCACCGTGGAAGCAAAAGTAGTCTTGTCGGGAGGCGCCGCCGCGACGGCATCCGTTCCATCCGGCGCGTCCACCGGTTCCTTTGAGGCATGGGAGTTGCGCGACGGCGGCAAGCGCCTGCAGGGAAAGGGCGTGCAAAAAGCCGTGCAGAACGTCAACCGCCGCATTGCGCCCGTTTTAAAGGGCATGGATGCCCGCCGTTTGAAAGCCGTTGATGCGACCATGTTGAAGCTGGATGGTACGGAAAATAAACGCAAACTTGGGGCCAATGCCCTGCTTGCTGTTTCTTTGGCTTGCGCGCATGCCGGCGCCAAACAAGCGGGGAAGCCTCTGTACCGCCATGTACGCGCCGTTTACGGCATCAAGGAAAAGTCATTCCGTTTCCCGCGCCCCATGATGAACATCGTCAATGGCGGCCGCCACGCCGACAATCCGCTTTCTATTCAGGAATTCATGGTGGTGCCGGAAGGCAAGACCATGGCCGAACGCGTCTGGCGCGGCGTGGAAGTGTTCCAGGCGCTCAAGAAGATTCTAGCCAAGAGCGGATACATGACGCTGGTCGGCGATGAAGGAGGGTTTGCCCCGACAGTCAAAGACAATGAACGCGCACTGCAGTACATCATTCGCGCCATTGAAGCAGCCGGGTTCACGCCGGGAAAAGAAGTATCCCTGGCTTCTGACCTGGCCACGTCCGAATTTTTTACGGAAGGAAAGGGCTATGATTTCGAGTTTAAAATAAAAGGAAAGGCAGGGAAGCGCTTTCGCAGTACCGAGGACATTATTGCCATGCTCAAGATGTGGATTAAAAAATATCACTTTATTTCCATCGAAGATCCGCTTCACGAGGAACAATGGGAAGACTGGGCGCGCCTTACCAAAGCGTTAGGCAAACAGGTGCAAATCGTCGGCGATGACTTGTTTGTCACCAACGTCAAACGGCTCCAAAAAGGCATTGATATGGGGGTGGCCAATGCCATCTTGATTAAAGTCAACCAAATCGGTACGTTAAGCGAAACCATGGCAGCTATTGCCTTGGCTCGCAAACACGGCTATAACGTCATTATTTCTCATCGTTCCGGCGAGACGGGGGATACGACCATCGCCGACCTGGCGGTGGCGACCAATGCCGAGTTTATCAAGACTGGCAGCTTGTCCCGCAGCGAGCGCGTGGAGAAATATAACCGGCTCATGGCCATTGAACAGGAATTGCATGGCAAATGGTAACGGAACGAAATTGCTGCTCTTTGATCTTGATGGCGTGATCGTCGATTCCTTCGGGTTGCTCTACTCTAACATTTGCAGGCTGTTTCAGCGGCATGTCGGCAAGCACCTCAGCGAAGATGATTATCGCGCGCTGTTTGACGGCAATGCCCTGGCAAGCGTCCTGGCCGGCATTAACGCCTCGCCTATCGGCTTCAGCCAAGAAGATAAGGAAGCGGCTTTTGTAGGATATAATGCCCTGCCGCTGTTTGACGGCATGAAGGAAACCGTTGAGCGTCTTTCCGCTCAGCATCCGATTGCTATTGTTACATCTACGCCCGCCGAAAACGCCACGGCAATTATTGATGCTCACGGATTAACGGACGAGGTTGCTGCCGTTGTCGGTCCGGAGGTAGCCGTAGCCAAAGATGAGCGCATCCGCCTGGTCATGCAGGAGTTTGGGTTTTCGCCCGAGCAGACCTGGTACGTTACGGACACCGTCGGAGACATCGTGGAAGCAAAAAAAGCCGGCGTGAAAACCGTTGCCGTGACCTGGGGCTATCATGACCGGGAGCGGCTCGCCGCGGCCACGCCAGACGCCATTGCGGCAACGCAGCAGGATCTTATTTCCATCCTTATCCCATAATCTATGGACTGCATCTTTTGCAAGGTTGTCAGCGGGAGCGCGCCTTCGTACCGCGTGTACGAGGATGACGCCGTCGTTGCATTTTTGGATATCAAACCCGTGAATCGCGGCCATCTGCTGATCGTTCCAAAAGAACATTATGCCACGCTGCTTGACGCGCCGGCGCATGTGCTGACGGATATCATGTCGGCCGTTCCGGGGCTGGCCAGGGCGGCCATGAAGGCCGTGGAAGCACCGGCCTTTAACCTGTTAATCAACACCGGCCGCGAATCAGGCCAGCTGGTGGATCACGTTCATGCGCACATCATCCCGCGCTTTGATGGCGACGGCTACAAGCACTGGGTGGGCAAACATTACGACGATGAAGCGAAAGCGACATCTGTCGCCAATGCCATCCGCGCCGCGCTGCAATAATAACCAATCTCCTCGCCTATGCATCGACCAAAGCGAACAATCGCCAGCAAGGTCGTGTACAAGAACCCGTTGTACCAGGTGCGTCAGGATGACTTGTTGCGCGCCGACGACAGCCAGGGCAAGTATTATTCGATCGTTTCAGACCCGTTCGTGGTCGTTTGTGCGTTGGCTTCAGACCGAAAGGGCGTGACTCTGGTTAAAAACTGGCGGTATCCGGTGCGTAAATATCTGTGGGAATTTCCCATGGGATGGCGCGAGCGCAATGAAACGCCGCTGATGGCGGCCAAGCGGGAGCTGGCTGAAGAGACAGGATTGCAGGCAAAAAAATGGGTCAGCCTGGGGTGGTTTTATCTGGCACCCGGAATCAGCACCCAGAAAGGCTACATATTCGCGGCGGAGCGCACGTCAAAAATGGAAAAAAAGAAAACCGACGGGGAAGTCGTTGCCGTTCGAGAGTTCAGCGTTGGAAAACTGCGGGATATGTTAAAGAAGAAAGCCGTGCTTGATGCTCCCACGCGTGTGGCGGCGCAGGCGTTGCTCGATTATCTGTCGCAATAGTATGAAACTCATGGTCACCGGCGGTGCCGGATTCATCGGGTCAAATTTTATACGCTTCATGCTGGCGAAATATCCGGCTTATGAAGTCGTCAATGTCGACAAGCTGACCTACGCCGGCAACCTGGACAATCTTGCGGATATGGAAGGGGACAAGCGCTACCGCTTCATCAAGGGGGATATTTGCGACGCTCCGTTGATGTCTCAGTTGGCAAAAGAGGTTGATGTCATCATCAACTTTGCCGCGGAAAGCCATGTGGACCGATCCATTGAGAACCCCTTTGCTTTTCTAGATACGAACATTCGGGGAACGTTTAGCCTTATTCGCGCCGCCGCGGATGCCGGGCATGGCCGTTTTGTGCAGATTTCTACCGATGAGGTTTATGGCGACATGCCCGGCGCGCGCAAGGCGGCGGAATCCTCGCCGCTGCAGCCGAGCAGCCCCTATTCCGGAGCCAAGGCCGGCGGCGACATCCAGGTATTGGCCGCGCACCGCACCTACGGATTTCCCGGCATGATTACCCGCTGCACCAACAATTACGGACCGTACCAATACCCGGAAAAAATCGTGCCGCTCTTCATTACGAATGCCCTGGAGGACAAGCCGCTCCCACTGTATGGCGACGGCTCGCAGGTGCGCGACTGGCTGTACGTAGACGACCATTGCGCAGCTATTGACCTGGTCCTTCATTCGGGGCAGCCGGGCGAGGTATACAACATCGGCGCGGAACAAGACCCCGAGGTGGACAATTTGCGTCTTACCAAAGAGATCTTGCGACTGACGGGCAAGCCTGAATCCCTCATCACGCCCGTAAAAGACCGTCCGGGGCATGATGTGCGTTACGCCGTTGACAGCGGCAAGATCCGCGCGCTCGGCTGGAAGCCTTCCGTAACTTTTGATGAGGGGCTGGCAAGGACGGTTGCCTGGTACACGCAGCATCAGGACTGGTGGAAAAAAATCAAATCGGGCGACTACAAGGCCTGGTACATCCAACAATATGGAGGGCAGTCTGCAAAACGATGATCCCAAGCCCGCCGGTTCGCGCTGGCGGATAGAAACACGCGAGGTGATTGCCAGTAATCGCTGGCATGAATATCGCCATGATTCCGGCGTGACGGATTACGGCAAGCCTTACGACTATTTTTACATTTACAAAAAGTACGGCTCGGTGGCCGTCATCCCGCTGACGAGTGACGGCAAGATCGTATTTGTCCGGCAGTATCGCTATCTCATGAATAGCGATTCCCTGGAAATCCCTGGCGGGGGACAGGAGGAAGTCGCGACCAGCGAAGAGGTTGCCCGGCGCGAGTTGCGAGAAGAGAGCGGATATGAGGCTGCATCGCTTAAGCAGATCGGCGTTATCGACATTGCCTGCGGGCATAGCACGGATCGAGCTCCCGTATTTATCGCGCAAGGATGCACGCAGATACATTCGCAGGATTTGGAAGATACGGAGCAGGGCATTACAGTGGAGCTATACACCGTGCAAGAGGCGTATGCCATGGCGGATACCGGCAAAATTACCGACTCGTTTACGTTATCCGCTCTTTGCCTCGCGCGCCGTCATTTGCTAGGATAGCAGCGTTTTGCGAAACACCTATGAAAGCACTCGTATTAGCCGGCGGCCGCGGCACGCGGTTGCGTCCCATCACCAACACCGTCAACAAGCACCTCATTCCCATCGCCGGGCGGCCGATGATTTTCCGCGTGCTCGATGACATTGCCGCCTGCGGCATCACGGACATCATCGTGAACTTGAACAAGGGGGACACGGAGGTGCCGGCCGCCATTGGGGACGGATCAAAATGGGGCGTCAAGATTACCTATATTGAACAAGACATCCCCAACGGCATGATGTATCCCATCCTCATGGCCAAGGAACTGATTAAGGATGAACCGTTTTTGCTGTTCGGAGGCGACAATATTCTCTCCGGCGGCATCAAGCAGCACTATGAAGCGTTTTTACAGTCAGACGCCGCGGCGCATTTGTTGGTGACGCGCGTCAAGAATTGGGAGCGGTTCGGCGTGGCCGTTGTTGAAGACGGACGCGTGGTCAAAACCGTGGAGAAGCCAAAGGAGTTCGTCAGCGATTTGGCCGTAACTGCCATTTATTTTTACCGCAGCCCCATTTTTGAAGCGATGCAGCATGTGAAGCCGGAAGTGAAGGGCGGGCACAGCGCCATTCCGGAGTACTACCCGCCGCTGGCGCATCAATGGCTCATTGACCACGGGCATAAGATCACCGTGGGCGAGGTAACCGGCTGGTGGAAAGATACAGGCAAGCCGGAAGATTTGCTTGAAGGAAACAGCCTCATTTTGCACGGTATTGAATCAGACGTGCGTGGAAACGTGGATGAGCAGGCGGTCGTGCAGGGTAAGGTCATTATCGGAGATGGTTCGCGTATCGGTCCAGGCGCAAAAATCCGCGGGCCGGTTACCATCGGCAAAGACTGCGTGCTCGAAGATTGCTATATTGGCCCGTATACGTCCATCGGCGATCGTGTTTCTGTCCGAGACGCGGAAATCGAGCATTCCATTGTTATGAATGACGTGGTCATCAAGACCGACAAGCGCATCGTGGAAAGCATTTTAGGCGAGCGCTGCGTGGTTGGATCGGTCGAAGACACCTTTCCCAGCGGACACAAGCTGGTCATTGGCGACCAAACCATGGTCGAGCTATAGGCCTCAGAGATCGCCGTCGACAGGCAGGGCCCAGATGACAAAGGCGGCGCCTTCTTGCGAGGAAAATAAAATTTCAGAGGTTGACACGTTCAGAATGCGGGGCGTGTTTTTTTGCGCTAACAGCAGGGTGTTGCGTCCGCCGCGCGCATCCCGTTCGGCCGCATATAGTCCCGATGCGGTCGTAAAGAGTACCCATGATTCATCCGGCCCCCAGGCAGTTCCGGTAATCGGTTCGCTTTGGCGCGTGATGAGTTCCTGCGACGTTCCGTTGGTGATGGTGTAAACGGAAAGTTCGTGATCGGTGGTGGCAAGCAGCGCGCGGCGGTCGGCGGACCATTGCCAGGTATGGACCCCGTCCAGCGTAACCGTTGCGGCGGGAGCGGTTTGCGTGTCGACTAAAAACAGCGTGTCATTGTCAGTGTCATGTACCGTAAGCAGCCGTCCGTTCCCCGCGAAGATCTGCCACGCGTCGGAAAATGGGAAGGAAGCTACAAACTGCGGCCGTGCATTTGGCCCGGCAGCGGAGTACAGGAAACTGCGCTTATGAGTCGCCTCCGAGGTCATAATCCAAAAAGTATCGCCACCGATTGCCAGGGCCTGCGGTTCAGCCAGGGAAAAGAGAGGCGTTAGCACGCCATGTTTTGACTCCCAAACGCGGTCGGCCGTTAAAACGAACAGCGCATCTTCCTGGGGGATAACGGCGTATGTTTGTTCTGGAACAACAATTTCATCGGGAGGATTTTTTCCGCGAACGTCCAAATCAAACCAGCGGTTGCTTTGCGAAAAGACGATGGTGTTTTCCGCAAAAACGGCGACGTCTTCGAGAGGGATTTCTTCGTGCAGCGGCGCGGCGACTTCCTGGATATTCCCGTTTTCCTTTTCATACAAGACAAGTCCGTCTGTGCCTTTGTACGCCACCAATCGCTCATTTTCTGCCAGAATTTCAAGCGGGTTTGTAAACAGTTCTCGAGGATCCGGATCCGCGTCCAAAAACAAACGAACGTCGGGTACGAATGTAGTGCGGCCTTCTTCAACGGACAAATGTTTCGACCAGGGGTGATAGCCGTCTTTACTGAGCACGACGTCATAGTCGCGCGGAGCAAGCGTTGCCAGCAAAACCCCGTTCTGGAGGCGTTCAGTCTCGCCATTTACGACGGCGGTAACTTCGTGCTGTACCGTGTTTAAGGAAAGCAAACCTACCTGTTCAATTTTCCCCAAACGTGTATTATATCGATACCCGCTTGCGTACAGGACGAGCAGCGGGCTGAAAATCGTGAAAATGAGAATAAAAGCCGCCAACAGGAGGCGGCGCTCTGTCATTGTCATATCATCTTGATTGTAACATATGCCCGAATTGTTTCAGATTAACGGCGGCAACCTGTTGCGCGGGGACATTCAGGTGGGTGGGGCCAAGAACCACGCGCTGAAGATGTTTCCCGCTGCTTTGCTTTCCAAGGAGCCGTGCCAGCTGCACAGGGTGCCAGACATTGTGGATGTTGCAGTAATGGCCGATATTATCCGCAGTATTGGTGGAAATGTCAAGCGTAACGGAGAGTCATACACCATCGAAACAGCAGGTATTGCTACGGCGGAATTGCCCGCGGATTTAGTGGTGCGCATGCGCGCCTCTTTTTTGTTTGTCGTGCCGTTGCTTCATCGATTTGGCGAGGTAATTTTTCCGCATCCGGGGGGAGACGCCATTGGCCAGCGACCCATCGACATGACATTAGATTTTCTCCAGGAAATGGGGGTGTCGGTCCAGCAAAAACCAGACCGCTATATCATGCAGGCCAAGAAAGGACTGCGCGGCATTTCGTTTACGTTTAAGTGGGTCAGCCACACGGGCACAGAGGCGCTTATCATGGCTGCGGTCCTCGCTGAAGGAAAAACTGTCATAAAGAATGCGGCAATGGAGCCGGAAGTTGTTGCCCTGTGCGAGTATCTGAACTCCGTGGGCGCGCGCATTATGGGAGCGGGAACGCCGACCATCAGCATTGACGGCGTGGCCTCGTTGGGCGGCGGTGCCTGTACAATCATCCCTGACCGCATTGATGCCGGCACGTTTGCCATTCTTGGCGCGCTCTGCGGCGACAAGCTGATGGTGCGCGGAATAGAGCCTTCACATTTAGACGCACTTTGGAAATATTTTGACCTGATGAAGATCCCGTACGAATTACGCGCTGACGCGGTGACCGTGAGCAAGGCGAAATCCATGCCGCCGCAACAAGTCAAGACGCATGAGTATCCTGGTCTGGCTACGGATTTGCAGCCGCCGATGACCCTGCTGCTCTCGCAGTGCGACGGTTTAAGCCTGATGCATGAGACGATTTACGAAGGCCGTTTGTTTTTTGTGGACCAGCTCAACAAAATGGGTGGCAAATTCATCATGGCCGATCCGCATCGCGTGTTCATTGACGGGCCGGTTTCTTTTTACGGGCAGGCCATCAGCAGCCCCGATCTGCGCGCCGGCATTACATATGTCATGGCGGCCCTGATGGCAGAAGGTACGTCCAATATCAGTAATATCCATCATATTGACCGCGGGTATGAAAAGCTGGAGCAGCGGCTTTCCTCCGTTGGCGCTGATATCAAGCGCATCCAAAAGTAAATTATGCATCCAACATTCGGGCCAGCATCTCGCCAGACCAGGTCGGGCATGAAAAATTACGCGCTCGTCCTCGCGTTTATCATCACGTTTTTTGGCGGTTGGTATGTGGGCCGGGGGCGCACGCTCCCCGCGCAAACGAATGGCGCCGGCGTCGTGCTAAACACGCAGGGACCATCGGAGGCAGAAAGCCGTGCTGTCGATTTCAACTTGTTTTGGAAAGTGTGGAATGACATCAAAACCAGTTATGTGCGTCAGCCGGTAGACGAAGTTGATTTGTTCTACGGCGCTATGCGGGGCTTGGTGGACGCTTTGGAAGATCCCTATTCCGATTTTTTTGACCCGCAGACGGCGGCCGAATTCGATCAGGAGTTGTCGGGCGCGTTTAGCGGCATCGGCGTGGAGATAGGGAAACGCAACGGCACCATCGTAGTCATTGCCCCATTGGAAAACAGCCCTGGCAGCCGCGCCGGACTGAAGCCTGGCGATGCGATCTTGGCCATAGATAAACAGGAAACAACAGATATGGCGCTTGACGAGGCCGTCTCCCTTATTCGCGGACAGGAGGGGACCCCTGTCGAGCTGTTGATTTTGCCCAAAAACGCATCAGAACCCAAAACGGTTACGGTCACGCGCGCCAAAATTGAACACACCGGACTTCGCTGGTCCGTCGAGGATGGCATTGCCATCGTAAAGCTGGCGGGTTTTGACAATGACGTGGACCAGCTTTTGAACAATTTTGTGCGCGATCTGGAGCAGCGTTCTGATGTGCGCGGCATTGTACTGGATATGCGCAACAATCCCGGGGGGTATTTGGAGACGGCCATTGAAGTCGCCAGCGAGTGGGTCGAGCAGGGCGTTATTGTGACGGAACGCGATTACCTCGGCACAGAGCGACAGCATCAGGCGCGCGGCCGCGCCCGGTTGGCAAATTATCGTACCGTTGTGCTTGTCAACGAAGGCAGCGCCTCTGCTTCAGAAATTGTGGCGGGCGCGCTGCAAGATCATGAGAAAGCTACGTTGGTGGGCAAGACGACGTTTGGCAAAGGATCCGTGCAGAAATATGAAACGTTGGAAGACGGGTCAGCCTTTAAGATTACGGTCGCACAGTGGTTTACGCCGCTTGGCCGCGCCATTGATGAGGTTGGCATCGCGCCTGACATGGAAATAGAGCTTACGGAGGCCGATTTCAATAACGATGTCGACCCTCAGATGGATAAAGCGTTGGAGCTGCTTCGCTGATTTACCGCCATGGACATCCGTTACGACAAACCGCTCAGCAAAAATTCGTACGCGATTTTGCGCGAAGCCGGTTACATCCCGCTGTTTGACCGGCAAAGCGGAAAGCAAAGCTTTGCCTTCAAGATCCGCGGCGATCGGTACCCTCGTTTCCATGTCTATGTCCAGGAGGAAACGGATGCCGTCCTGGTGCTTCATGTGCATATGGACCGCAAGGCACATGGATGGAGCGAATCCCGCCATGATGCGGACTATGATGGCCCTGAAGTGCGGGAAGAGGCCGGGCGTCTGTTGCGCTGGCTGACCCATTACACGCGACGAGTGTAAAAACCAAAACGCATATGAACATCATTCCGCTAGCGCAAATAGAAGAGAAGGATCTCTCGTACGTAGGCGCGAAGGCTGCTTCGCTGGCGCGCTTGTACGCAGCCCATGTGCGCATACCGGAAGGGTTTGTCATAACGGACGCGGCGCGTCGATTGTTCCTGGCATACAATCAGCTCGGTCCGGTCATTGAGTCGGAGCTGTCGCGCCTGCAGGTTGAAGAACTTCATTCCATAGAATTTGCCAGCCGCGTCTTGCATGAAGCCTTTATGGCCTCGTCGTTTCCGGGCGCTTTGGAGACGGAAATTTTGCAGCAGTTCGCGCATAGTAACACGCAGCGCGTCTGCGCACGCAGCTCGGCCTTCGCGCCCCATGCCTTTCCCGACGCCTGGGCAGGCGAGCTGCATACAGCAATAAACATTTCGGCGGCAAGCGTGCTTGATGCCGTCAAACAGTGCTGGGCATCGCTGTTCAGCGCAAAATCACTGTATGTGGCGGCCAGCCGCCATGCCGAATTTCAGAATGTCAACCATGCCGTGATTATCCAGCGCCTCATCAATCCCCAAAGCGCCGGATTTTGCTATACAGTGCACCCCGTGCATCGGGACCCGAATTTGTTGGTGATTGAGGCCGGCCTGGGCCTGGGCGCCGCTATTGAGCATGGCCATGTGACGCCCGACACGTACACCATAAAGAAACGCCCGCTTTCCATTTTGGAAAAGCATGTTGTTGAGCAAAGCGTGCGCATGGTTCCGGCAGAGGGCGAGGGCACGGAAGTGCAGCCTTCAGAGGCAGGAGGGACTCCAAAACTTACCGATGCTCAGATAACGGCGCTGGCGAAACAAGCAATAGCCCTGGAGAAGCAATGGGGTCGGCCGCTTTGTTTGGAGTGGGCGTATGCCGATAAGGATTGGTATTTTCTGCAAGCCAGGCCGATGCAGATCGGCTGACGGGTGTGCTATACTGCCTCAGGCCAGGGAGCATACCTCCTGACGCCAGCCCGACAGGGCTGATTTTATTTGGCAATTTGCAAGTGTTTCTATTATGGCAACCAAATATTTGTTCGTGGTGGGCGGGGTTATGTCCGGGGTGGGAAAAGGGGTTTCCGCCGCATCCATGGCACGGTTGCTGAAAAGCCGCGGGTATCGCGTTACCGCCGTAAAAATAGATCCCTACATCAATGTGGATGCGGGAACCATGAATCCCACAGAGCATGGAGAGGTGTTTGTAACCGATGACGGCGACGAGACAGACCAGGATATCGGTAATTACGAACGTTTTTTAGATCAAGACATTTTGTCCGCGAACTATATGACCACGGGCCGCGTCTACCAGACGGTCATAGAGCGCGAGCGGAACCTGGAATACGGCGGCAAGTGCGTCGAAGTGGTCCCTCATATTCCGGAAGAGGTAGTCCGCCGCTTGAAGCAGGCCGCGCGCCTGGCAAAAGCGGACGTTGTCATCGTAGAAGTAGGGGGCACGGTGGGGGAATACCAGAATATCCTGTTTTTGGAGGCGGCGCGCATGATGCAGGTGCCAAACCCCGCCGATGTCGCTTTTGTCCTCGTCAGTTACCTGCCCGTGCCGGGCACCATCGGCGAAATGAAAACAAAGCCGACGCAGTATGCGGTCAGAACCATGAATGCATCCGGTATCAACCCGGATTTTATTATTTGCCGTGCGGTGCGCCCTCTTGATGCGCCGCGAAAAGCCAAGCTTGCGGCTGTTGCCAGCATCCCGCCGCAGCGCGTCATTTCCGCGCCAGATGTAGAAACCATTTATGACATCCCGTTGGCATACCATGCCGAGAAGCTGGATGCGGAACTTTTGAAGCGCTTCGGCCTGCCGCAAAAAAAAGCCAGGCTCCAGGACTGGCAGCGCCTGGTGAAAAAAGCGGGTTCGGCCAAACGGGTGGTGAAGATCGGCGTGGTCGGCAAGTATTTCATGACCGGCGACTTCACGCTGGCTGACTCGTATTTGTCCGTGATTGAGGCCATCAAGCATGCGGCCTGGGAGACTGGCGCCAAACCGGAACTGACGTGGTTGAATGCCGAGCAGTATGAAAAAGACCCATCAAGCGTAAAGGAATTACGTTCGTACGGCGGAGTTATCGTGCCGGGAGGATATGGCAGCCGCGGCATCGAAGGTAAAATTGCCGCCATTCGTTTCTGTCGCGAGCAAAAAATTCCATACTTCGGCCTTTGCTATGGCATGCAACTGGCCTGTATTGAATTTGGCCGTCATGTGGTCGGATTAAAGGACGCGCATACGACGGAGATCAAGCCGCAAACGCCGCATCCAGTCATTCATACCATGGAAGGGCAGGTTGATCTCATTAAGCAAAAACGCTATGGCGGAACCATGCGGCTCGGCGCGAATGAATGCACCCTCAAAAAAGGCAGCATCGCTGCCAAAGCCTATGGCCTGCCCTCGGTTCAGGAACGGCATCGGCACCGGTATGAATTCAACAATGCGTACCGCAACGAATATCAAAAGCAGGGACTGGTCTTTAGCGGGGTGTATCCGCAAAAGGACCTGGTGGAAATCATCGAATTACCGCAGAAACAACATCCGTTTTTTGTCGGGGTGCAATTTCACCCGGAATTCAGGTCGCGCCCCATGCGCCCGCACCCGCTGTTTCTGGCTTTCATGAAAGCGGCTCAGTCAAAATAGCCTGTATAAAAAACATCCCGACAATCATCGGGATGTTTTTTATTACTTGGCAGCGGGAAGTACGTTTACGAAACGGGCGTTCTTGAGGTGGCCGGTGAAGAGCTTCACCTTGCGCGACGTAAATTTGACAGTCCCGGCGATGCCCGCGTAGAGCGTGTCATCGGCGCCGCGTTTGACGTTTTGTCCCGGGCGGATTTTGGTCCCGCGCTGGCGGACAAGGATCATGCCGGCTCGTACCGGCTGGCCGTCAAACCGCTTTACGCCAAGGCGCTTGGCGACGGAATCACGGCCCAGGCTGGTTGAACCAGCCGCTTTTTTAGTTGCCATAATGGTTTTACAGAATAAAAAAGATGTCTCTCCGCGGGTTTGGGAAAGGCATCCAGCCTTATCTGATGGCCATACTATACGACCAGCCGACTGATTTGTCAATAAACCCTTGTTTTTTCCGGTTTTTTCTGTTGACGCTAGTGCGGCTTTTGCTATAATGCAGGCACTTTTTATTGCCCCACGGGCTCGCGCTCGTGGCTTCGTTTTATGGGAAAAAAGGTTGCACGGTTTTTTAAAGCGGTTCTTCGCCCGTTTATCGCCCCGTCCCCGCGCGGAAAGGTGCGCTGGGCAGTGTTCGGCGTCATTGTCTTGGCCCTGGTTGCCGGCGCCTATGATTATGCGCAGCCCTATAACAGGGCAATCCAGTGGGTGAATGCCCAGGTGGCGCGGGTTCCTGTCCTTAAGGACTGGGCCATTGACCCCATTGATGAGCGTTCGTTTCAGCTGGGATTGGATTTGCAGGGCGGGGCGCATCTCGTATACCAGGCTGATGTATCAGAAGTAGATGTACTGGAACAAACCGAAGCCATGGCCCGCTTGCGGGACCGTATTGAGCGCCGCGTGAACACGCTGGGCGTGTCTGAGCCTCGCGTGCAGGTGTCTGGCCAGGATCGTCTTGTGGTTGAGCTGGCCGGCGTGGACGTGGCTACGGCCATTCAGCGCATCGGTGAAACGCCGATTTTGGAATTCCGCGAAGCCAGCGACGAACAGCCTCAGCAGGAATTAACTCCTGAGCAGCAAAAGGAAATAGACGAGTATAATGCTGCGCAGAAACTGAAGGCCCAGGATATCCGCGCGCGCGTCGCAACCGGCCGCGAATCATTTGAAGCGCTTGCCTCTGAATATTCGGAAGACGCACAGACGCGCGAAAAAGGCGGCGATTTGGGCGCGGTGACGCCGCGAACGCATCCGGACCTTATTGATGCGGCGCGCGGGACGATTATCGGACGGGTCGTTCCTGGCGTATACGAAGCCGAAGACGCGTTTTACATCATTCGCGTTGATGACCGGAAAGAGACCGACAAAGAAATGGAGTTGAGCCACATCCTCATCTGTTATGAAGGATCAACAAATTGCCAGTCGGGACGTTCCCGACAGGAGGCTTTGGATTTCATCACAAGCCTCGCGACTGAGGTAACGGCTGCAAATTTTGCGGACAAGGCCAAAGAGCATTCAGATGAACCTAATGCCGCCATCAGCGGAGGCGACCTGGAATGGGTGGCCCCGGCTACCGTCGTCGAATCATTTGAGAACGGAGCCAAGCCTCTGGCCGTCGGGGCGATTTCCGCGCCTGTGGAAAGCGAATTCGGGTTCCATCTCATCCATAAGCGTGCGGAACGGCCGTATGGCGAAACGTTTTTGCACGTCATCGCTTTTGACAAGAAAGAAGCCCGCGACTATTTGCCGGATGCTGAACCGTACAAGGAAACGGGTTTGAGCGGCAAGAATGTCGTGGACGCCCAGCTGACTTTTGATCCGCAGACAAACACGCCGACGGTATCGATTAAGTTTGATGAGGCCGGCACGCAGCTGTTTGCCGATCTCACGCGCCGCAACCTGAACCGCCAGATTGCCATCTACTTGGACGGGCAGGCCATCAGCATTCCCACCGTGCAGACGGAAATCACCAATGGAGAGGCTGTGATTACCGGCGCCTTTACCATTGATCAGGCCCGTGAACTGGCCCGCCAGCTCAAAGACGGCGCGTTGCCCGTTTCCGTCAGCCTGATCCAGCAGCAGACCGTCGGCGCAAGCCTTGGGCAGGAATCGCTGCAACGCAGCCTCTATGCCGGCGCAGTCGGTATGCTTATCGTGGCGCTATTCATGGTCCTGTACTATCGCTTCCTCGGTTTTGCAGCTGTGCTGGCGTTGCTGGTATACAGCGTCGTAACACTGGCCATTTTTAAGCTGATTGGTTCTACATTGACGTTGTCTGGCATTGCAGGCTTCTTGCTTTCTGTCGGTATGGCCGTGGATGCCAACGTGCTCATCTTTGAGCGCTTCCGTGAGGAACGCGCGCGCGGAAAAGGGTTGGAAGATGCGTCGGAAACGGCGTTTCAGCGCGCCTGGACATCTATTCGCGACAGCAACGTTTCCACCCTCATTACATGTGCGATTTTGGCCTATATGGGTACCAGCATTGTGCAAGGTTTTGCCGTAACCCTGGCTATCGGTGTCATGGTCAGCATGTTCAGCGCTATCGTCG
>CAYQCH010000005.1:15829-38933 GCA_964415935.1 uncultured Gammaproteobacteria bacterium | reverse complement strand
CCCGAAGGAACACGATTTTGAGTCGTGCGCGTCTGCCAGTTCCGCCATTTGGGCTCGAGGTTGTGCGGCTATGGTACGACATTTTTGTCAAATTGTCAAAGGCGGAGGGGAGCCAGTATAATATGTACACTCTATGGGACGTGTTATTGCGATCGTGAATCAGAAAGGCGGGGTGGGAAAGACGACCACGGCCATCAACCTTGGCGCGGCTCTGGCCGAGCTTGGCAAATTTGTCTTGCTGGTGGATTTGGATCCGCAGGCCAATGCCACCTCGGGGTTAGGCGTTAACTATCAGGAATTGGAATGCGGCGTCTATGAGGCTATTTTAGGGCAGAAAAGCTTTAAGGAGATCGTCTGCAACACGCATCATCAGGGATACAAACTGGCGCCGGCCAACCAGAATCTGGCCGGGCTTTCCGTGGAACTGGTGGACATGCAGGAACGCGAATTCCAGCTGGCCAAGCGCATCCTGGAAGTGCGCAACGACTACGACTACGTTCTCATTGACTGCCCGCCGTCTTTGGGACTTATCACTATCAACGCGCTCGTTGCTGCCGACGAAGTCCTCATTCCCGTGCAGTCGGAATACTACGCATTGGAAGGACTGGGACAATTGCTGCAGACCATCCAGCTGGTGCAGCAGCATCTTAATCCGCAATTAAAGGTCCGCGGCGCCATCATTACCATGTTTGATAAGCGCAATAAGTTATCGCAGCAGGTATTGGAAGAGCTGTACCAGCATTTCCCGCATCATGTGTATCGATCCGTCATTCCGCGCAATGTGCGTCTGACCGAAGCGCCCAGCCATGGCATCAGCATTTTCAAATACGACGCATTTTCCAAGGGCGCGCGTTCGTATGACAGGCTGGCTCGCGAATTTTTGGAGCAGGAACTGTAAACAAAAAGCATTTGTATGGCAAAGACAGGGTTAGGAAGAGGGTTAAAAGCGTTGATTCCCACCGCGCCGAAAAAACCGGCGGCGGAAGCTTCGGCGCCGGAAATTTCCGCCGTGCAGCCAGCCGCGGCCGCCGCCATGCCCCAACAGGCCATGGCCGGACAGGGAGTGCAGGAATTGCCGTTGGAGCGCATCGTTGCCGACCCCAAACAGCCGCGCAAGCATTTTGATCCTCATAGCCTGGAAGAGCTGACATCCTCCATCAAGGAGCATGGCATTTTACAACCATTGGTCGTAACGCCGGCCGGTTCGGACGGCAAACACATTTTAATTGCCGGTGAGCGCCGCCTGCGCGCCGCCACATTGCTAGGCCTCAAAAAGGTGCCAGTCATTGTCCGCGAGGTAAAGGAACAGGAACGCCTGGAACTGGCCATTATTGAAAACGTGCAGCGCGCCGACCTCAACGCCATGGAAGAGGCGGCCGCGTACCAGCGCCTGATGCATGAGTTTAATTTGACGCAGGACGAGGTGGCCAAACGCGTGGGCAAGAGCCGTCCGACCATCGCCAACATGCTGCGATTGCTTGAGCTGCCTGCGGAAGTGCAGGAAGCCGTTTCCAGCGGCAAGATTTCGGCCGGGCATGCCAAAATCCTGGCTGGCCTGGATCGTCCTGGCGAGCAGAAAGCCTACCTGGATCGCATCCTCAAGCATGGGCTGACGGTGCGCGAACTGGAAGACCAGACCAAAACCGTGCGGCGCGTGCATAAACCGTCCTCGCAAAAATTTGATCCCATCCGTGAAGCGCAGGAAGAGCTGCTGCGCGAGCGCCTTGGCACCAAGACCCTCATTAAAAAATCCGGCGACAAGGGCCAGATCATCATCCATTTTTACTCCCAGGAAGAGCTCAAACGCCTGTTAAACGAGCTGACCTAAGCGTCAGGTTTTCTTAAATAAGCGTTTTGTCCAGCTTGTCTGCATCTTGCGATGCGCTTCTTTGATCTTTGAGGAAGCCAGGCGCGTTTTGGCGAACTTCAGCCAGGTAATATCCGGGCCTTTTTTATTTTTGTCGATAAGCGCTTCCACGATGTCGCCGTTTTGCAGCCTCGTGGAAAGCGGGGCGATGGTGCCGTTGATTTTGGCCTTGATCAGGCGGTTGCCGATATCGCTGTGGATTTGGTAGGCAAAGTCCACCGGCGTCGCTTCTTCCGGCAAGTCGATGACATCGCCGCGCGGCGTCAGGACGAAAATCCGGTTTTTAAACAAATCGACTTTCACATGCTCAAAGTCTTTGGGGCTTTGCACGTCCTGCATGATTTTGGCAAGCTCCTTGACCCAGCTGACTTGTAATTGCCGCTTGGTGAACTTACCGTTTTCCTTATATTGCCAATGTGCGGCAATACCGAATTCCGCCTGGGCATGCATTTCCGGCGTGCGGATCTGGATTTCAATGATATCGCCGTCATCCAGCTGCACGGTAGTGTGCAGCGACGCATACCCGTTCGTTTTCGGCTGGGCGATGTAGTCTTTGATGCGGCCTTTCAGCGGGCGGAATTCGCGATGGATGATGCCCAGCGCCGCATAGCAGTCCGAAATGCGAGGGACAATCACGCGCAGCGCAACGATGTCATAAATGCGCGAGAGGTCGTTGTCGTAGCGCTTCAGCTTGAGGTACAGGCTGTAGAGGAATTTGATGCGCGACTGGATGCTGACCGTGCGAATACCCTCCTTATTGAGAATTTCCTTGATGCGCCGTGCCATGACTTCGATTTTGGACTGGCGTTTTTCAAAGTTGCGGCGGGTAACGTTGTACAGCCATCGGTATTCCTGCGGATACAAGAACTTAAACGCGCCGTCTTCCAGTTTGCCGCGCAGCATACCAAGCTGCAGCCGATGCGCGATGGGCGCGTAAATTTCCAGCGTCTCTTTGGCAATGCGCTGCTGTTCCTTGGAGGGCAGGTATTCCAACGTCTGCACGTTATGCAGGCGGTCGCAGAGGCGAATGAGCAGCACGCGGATGTCTTTGGCCGTGGCCACCAGCATTTTGCGGAAGTTCTCAATGAACTGGTTTTCCTGCCGCATCTTAAACGAGCGCAGCTTGGACACGCCTTCCACCAGTTCGCGCACGTCCACCCCGAATTCCCGGTCCAGGTCAGCGGCCGTGGCGTCAGTGTCTTCCAAAACATCATGCAAAAAACCCGCGGCAATAGCGCGGGAATCCAATTTCAATTCGGCCAGGTTGGTAGCGACATGGATGGGGTGGATGATGTATGGCTCGCCGCTTTGCCGCGTCTGGTCGCGATGCGCGTGTGCGGCAAAATGGTAGGCTTTGCGGATCAAATCCCACTCCGTGTCAATTTCGTGCTTTTTCAGCACCGTTTTGAAGTGCTGATACGCTTTGTCGACTTCCTGTGTCATATCGCCAAGCGCTTTATGAAGAGCCTTTCAACTCTAGCAAAATCGCTTCGGCGACGGCAAGGGTTATAAAAGAGCCCCCGTATGAGGGGCTCTTTTTCACAATTTACTAACTGAGTTTCCTTCGAAGTACCTCGAGTGCCAAGGCGTCATAACAACTTTGCCAAGTAGCAACATCTTTACCGAGTTTATTGGGGTTGCGCAACTCTTTAGCTTGGCGCCCAACTCGAGCGGCTAAATCGAATTTGAGTTCATTAAACATTCGAATTGGATCAGTTTTCCAGTAGCATTTTCCTTCATGAATGCCAATTAAATTGCGGAAGCTTGCAAGAATCGGATAAATAAATCCACTGGGTATTCGGTAGTGAGATTCTTTGCCCGTGTACTCGAGAATTACGTTATCCATCCTTGGTTTTCCGGATGTATCAGTAACTCCTGTGAGCTTGCCAAATTTTCCACCACCTTCATTGTTTGCACTTTTGTTATACGCGTCTGGGAGCTCCAGGTAGATTGCATCACGAAGTTCGAGGATTTCTGGAAGAAGTGCAACATATTTTGTCATCTCATCCTTTCTGTCGCTGAAATATCCTACTAAAGAGGATTTCGTGGAGTATGCTTTAATAGGATGCTTGCTACCGTCAAATGTTTCGACATCGAAGCACACCAGATATGACAAAATTTCCTTAATATCAATATCCTTTTTGCTACCATCACTTAAAAGTTCATACTCTTTGTACGCGATGCGGTCTGCATATGGTTTGCCCCGCAATACATTGTGAATCGCCTCAAAAGTATTTTTTAATTCATTGATACTTTGTTCTTTAACTTGTGTGGAGGTGTTGCGCGCCTCAACGATATGGATTACTTCGTTACGATCTTTAATGCCTTCAAGCACTTCGAGCTTTACAAATGCTGGAAGGGGCAGATCGTCCGTATCTAAAGAATCAACGAAATCACGAATAACACTAAAGGTGTGCCCACCATCAAGTAAACCATGGAGCCGTGTATCATTGAGCTCAATTTGAAGCCATTCTGTTGAGCTGTTGAAACTGACCTGCTCGGCAAGCAGGGTGATTCCACGGTTGCGAAAGACAAAAAATTCTGGTGCTTCTTCTAATGTTTTTCGAATTTTATTCGAAACACCTGAGAAGAGATTTGGTTCTCGAGGGTTCAATTCACGCCAACTCTCTAACTCTTTAGGCAAATTTTTAATGTTTACTACAGCCATGTATGCTCGGCCGAGTTTTTCGTCGACGGGCGAATTAATCCTGCGGAATGAAGCTACAGGAAATTTGATCATAACAGATGTCATAGTTTTCCACTGAATAATAAAAACAACGCGCCTCGTAGCGCGTTTAGGAAAACCGAAAAATATCGAAATATTCCGCGGAAACATTTCAATACATCAGCTGCAAGCTAAACGCATTTGCCAAGGCTTTAACCTTTGGCCACCGCAACAAATTGCTACCGGCGGTTGATGTGCGAGGCAACATCAACATCCTAATGGTAACACGTCTTTTTGTTGTAGTCAAAGTCAATCCCACATTAATTGGTTTCAAAGGCGTTTTTTGAAGCTCTCGTTTGTGGTTTAGCGAAAAGTGTAAATTGCTAGTCAGCGCTTTTAGTTTGATCCTCGGTCTTTTTCTTACGCCCACCCTTTGTTTTCGGCGCCGCGGTTTTCTTGCGTCCCCAGTTGCGTTTGGGCGCTTTGCGTTTCTTCTCCAGCAGTTCAACCGCTTCATCGAAGGTCACTTCTTTGGGATCCATCTTTTTCGGCACGGTTACGTTGGTCGTGCCGTCGGTGATGTAGGGTCCGAACCGTCCGTTTTTTACCAAAATCTTGCCCTGGCTGTTGGGGTCTACACCCAGCTCGGCAATGGGTTCCATCATTTTTTTCTTGATCTCGGCGGCTTTGGTATACACGTCGCGCGCCTGTTCTTCCGTGATGGTCACCGGGCTGTATTCCGGCGGCAGGGAAACGCTGACTTTGCCGGCTTTGAGGTAGGGGCCGTAGGGGCCGATGAGCGCGGTAATGGTTTCGCCGTCGGCGTTTGTGCCGACTTCGCGCGGCAATTGCAGCAAACCCAACGCTTCTTCGAGCGTCACGGACTCCATGGTCATCCCCTTGAGCAGCGAGACGCTCTTGGGACGGTTTTGCTTCGCCTTGCGGTCTTCTTCCGCCCATTCGCCCAGCTGCACGTACGGGCCGAAGCGTCCGGTTTTGATAATGACTTCCTTGCCGGTCGCGGGGTCCAGGCCCAGCTTGCGTTCCGGCACCACGTCTTCGCGCGACAAGTCCTTGGATTTTTCTTCCAGATTTTTTTCAAACGGGCCGTAGAAGGCGCGCAGCATGGGTACCCACTCCACTTTACCTTCGGCCACTTCGTCCAGCGTGTTTTCCATGGTGGCCGTAAAGTCGAAGTCCACGATGTTGCTGAAATGCTTGACCAGCATGTCGTTGACGATCATGGCCGTGTCGGTGGGGAACAGCTTTTTGTTGTCGTCGCGGTCCACATAGCCGCGGTCAATGACGGTGCTGATGGTTGGCGCGTACGTGGAAGGGCGGCCAATGCCGTGTTCTTCCAGGGCTTTGACCAGCGTGGCGTCGGAATAACGCGCCGGCGGCTCGGTAAAATGCTGCAAAGCCTGGATGTCTTTGATGGTGACCGCGTCTCCTTTCGCGAGTGCGGGCAACAACTTTTCCTGCGCGCCGCGGTAGATTTTCATGAAGCCGTCAAACACAATGGTGCTTCCATTGGCGCGCAACCCGCTGGTGCCTGCGGCGATGTCGACCGACGTGCGTTCAATGACGGCCGCGGGCATCTGGCTGGCCAGCGTGCGGCGCCAGATGAGGTTGTACAGTTTCCATTGTCCGGCTTCCAGCTCTGGCTTGATGATGTCCGGATGCTTGCGCGGGTCGGTGGGGCGGATGGCCTCATGCGCTTCCTGTGCGCCTTTTGACCCGGACTTATATCGCACGGCGCCGGTGGCGTAGGTTTCCCCGAACTGGTCTTTGAGAAATGCCTGCGTTTCCTGCAGGAATTTTTCTGCCAGGTTTAGAGAATCCGTACGCATGTAGGTGATGTACCCGGTTTCGTACAGTTTTTGCGCCAGCGTCATAGTTTGTTTGGCGCTGAATCCCAGCACGTTGTTGGCCTCCTGCTGCAGCACGGAGGTGCGCAATGGGGTCGGCGGCTTGCGGCTGGCGCGTGTTTTTTCCACGGAGGTCACGCTGGCTTGCGCCGCCTTGATTTCCTCGACGATTGTGTTGGCATCGTCGCCGTTTTTGATGTCGAGTTTTTCCAGTTTTTTTCCGTCGCGGGACACCAGCTTCACTTCAAATTCCTGTTTTTCCTTTTCGGCCAATCCTTCCACGGTCCAGTATTCGTCAGACGTAAACGCCAGGCGTTCGCGTTCACGTTCCACGATCATGCGCACAGCCACGCTTTGCACGCGGCCGGCAGACAAGCCGCGGCGGACTTTTGACCACAACAGGGGAGAGAGTTTGTACCCGACTAGGCGGTCTAAAATGCGGCGGGCCTGCTGGGCGTTGACCAGGTTTTCGTCGATTGTCCGCGGGTGGGCTAAGGCCTCTTCAATGGCCGATTTGGTGATTTCATGAAACACGATGCGCGAAACGGGCTTTTTGACTTTCAGGGCCGCGAGCAAATGCCAGGCAATGGCTTCTCCTTCGCGGTCTTCATCAGTCGCCAGGACGATTTCATCGGCTTCGGCCGCCAGTTTCTGCAGCTTTTTTACGTTGTCCTTGGCCTTCGTCGGAATGGAATATGTTGGCTCAAAATTATGCTCGACGTCCACGCCCAGCTTGCTTTTTGGCAAATCGCGCACATGCCCAAAAGACGATTCGACGACATAGTCGCTGCCTAAAAATTTGGAAATGGTTTTGGCTTTGGTGGGAGATTCGACAATGACAAGTTTCATAGAAGGGCCTTGTTTCGCGGAGTAACTATAGTATACGCGCTAAATTAGAGCACGAATGATTTTTCTTTGTCAAAAGAGAGCGCCCCGCCCGACATGTGGTCAGGCGGGGCGTAAGGCGTCGGCGTTAGCAGCCGACGCCGTGGACCGTCCCGTTGGCGGGCGTGGTCTCGGGCGGCACGCCGGCCCGCGAGGTCTCCGTCTCGGACGACGGCGAGAGCATGGCCTCGGCCGCGTCGATGGCGGCGCGGGCGCGGTCGATGCCGCCGGCGAGGTGGCGGCAGGTCTCGCGGAGCACATGCTCCCTGATCTTGGCGTCGATCTCCTCACGCATGCCCTCCGGCAGGTGGCTGGGGGCGCCGCTGAGGATGAAGTGCTCGCCGGACTCCTCCTCCAGCGGCTCGCCGTCCATGACAGCCAGCTCGATGCAGGAGATGAAGGCGCGGGTCACGACCTCGTCGATGGGCTGGATGCGCAGGCCGTCGCGCCGCAGGTCGTAGCAGCCGGCCATGACCGCGAGGGCGAGGGCGCGCGCCGTCTCCTCGTAGTCGTCGAGCAGGAACATCTGCTCCATGTCGCGGACGCCGCTGCGCAGCTCCTCGAAGCAGAACATGATGTATTCCGACAGCGCGCGGTAGCTGGGCATGGCGATGTCGAAGCCGCTGCCCCGGATGCCGTCGGACGTGGCCGTGATCTGGCCGCTGGTGGCGCCGCTCGAGCGGCAGCGCTCGGCCATGCCCATGAGCATGCGCGCGCGCCCCGTGCCGCCGGGCAGGTTGAAGGGCGAGAAGGCCACGCCGGTGGCCCTGCTACCCGTGAAGGTGAACGTTACCGTGAACGTGTTGAGCTGGTACCGCTCGACCATGTCGCTGGTGATGATCTGCATCTCCGATGTCTCCTGATTCCTCGTTTTGGGTGGGGGAGCTGTGAAATGAAAAGTCTACGCGCGCCCATGCGGCGTAGACCCTTTCACAGGGAGCTATTGTGCCGTATTTTTATGCCACTGTCAAGGGTGTTTGCAATACCCTTGTCCGGGAAACCGCAGGACCAGCCCGTCCATTTCCAGCGTGCTTAATATGGCCAGAAGGTCCGGTACGGGCAGGCGGCAGGCCTGATGCAACGCATCGATATCTTGCGGATCTGCGCTCAGGCTGCCGTACACTAACGCTTCTTTTTCTGTGAGACTCGGCTGCTGCGCGGGCGCGGGTGTTGTATCAAACAGCAGCGGCGACTGCAGAAGGGAGAGCACGTCCTGTGCGCTGGTGACCAGATGCGCGCCGTCTTTGAGCAGCTGATGGCAGCCGTTGCTGGTTGCGGAATGGATTGATCCCGGCACGGCGGCGACGGCGCGGTTTTCATCCAGCGCATGGCGCGCGGTTATGAGGGCGCCGGAGCGCGATGCGGCCTCAAGAACCAGGGTGAGAGACGTCAGGCCTGCCAATATCCTGTTGCGGGCGGGGAAGTGGCCTTCCTGGGCGGGCATGTCTGGTAGGAACTGGCTCATAACGCATCCGCCGCCGTCGATGATGCGCCTGGCCAGCTGCTGTCGGCCGCTTGAGTCGATGGCTTTTAGGCCGGATCCAAGCACGGCGGCGGTGTAGCTGCCTTGCTCCAGGGCGATTTCGTGAACCGTCGCATCAATGCCGTAGGCCAGGCCGCTGATGAGACCTATGCCTGTTTCGGCCAGGGGAGGAAGAACGGTTTTTGCCGCCAGGTGTCCGTACGGAGAGATTTTGCGCGTGCCGACAACGGTCAGGCTGAGGGGAATGTTCAGGTTGCCTTTATAATAGAGGATGTATGGCGGCTGGAATATATGCTTTAAAAGCGCCGGATATTCTTTTTGTTCAATGACAGCCGTGGAAATGTGCTGTTTTTGCAAAGTTTCGTAGCTTCTGTGCACGTGAATTGTTCGCCATTGGCAAATCATTCTGTCGCGTCTTTTTTCCCCAGTGAATTTTTGAACAAGATAAGGGAACTCATGCCAGGCCTGCGCGACATCGCCTCGTGTATGCTGCAAAAGTTGCTCCATCAGTGCCGGTCCGCAACCTTGAATCTGATGAAACGCATGGTAGTACGCGTTTTTTTCCAACATAAAACCCCGCAGAACGGGGGAAGGGGCAGGGAAATTATAGCAGAATATCGCAACGGACTCTATGTTGTCGGATTTTTACAACACTATTTGCAACAAATCCCGTTTATTTTTCTAATGTAAGCGTTTTTTATCGAGTTCCTTCGTCAAAGCGCGTTGACAAAATATAGGTGTGTTGCTAATCTGTTTTTGCGATCCTCACATCTATGCCTGTCAGTTATAGCCAAAGCGGGGCCTCCCTCCTAGCCCATCAACGCGAGTAGCTATGTAAACGGCAAGAACCATAAGTCATCTTATTGTTTTTGCCGCTGCCAGGCATAGATCTGGGGATTTTTTAATGATAGGGCAAAAATGCAATTTGACAATAGAAATTGATTTTGCTTAATAAATCCGGGCTTTTCTTGTACATTTTTCAATGCTTTGCTTTATAATAGAGGCACATTACTATTAAGTCCTATACGAAATACGTATGGCAAAGATGACCAAGTCTCAGCTGATGCAAACATTGGCTGAAAAATCGAACATGAGTAAGAAGGACGTCATGGCCCTGTGGGATACATTGACCGCTCTCGCTTACAGCGAAGTGAAATCCTCTGGTGAAATGACCCTTCCCGGCTTGGGCAAGCTGGTCAAGAAGCATCGCGCCGCCCGCATGGGCCGCAATCCTTTGACCGGCGCTCAGATCCAGATCCCGGCCAAGACCGTGGTCAAATTCCGCGTCGCCAAGGCCGCTAAGGACGCCGTCCTCTAAGGCTTAGAGCACATTTCAGGGCAGTTGTTGCCCTGTTGCACAAGAAACCTCCGTAGCCCGGAGGTTTCTTTAATTGCGTGGCAAAACAAAACACCCGCAAAAGCGGGTGTTTTGTGGTCGCTATTACCAGTTGGACTCGCGCGGAGCGCGGTCGGTCTTGGGCTTGGCGACGTTGACACGTAATGGACGACCTTCGAAGTCTTTGCCATCGAACATTTCGATAGCTTTTTGGGCTTCTTCAGCTGTCGCCATTTGGACGAAGCCGAAGCCGCGGCTGCGGCCGGTTTCGCGATCGGAAATAACCGAAGCAGAAACGACCTGGCCAGCGCCAGCAAAGTGATCACGAAGAGTATCACCATTTGTGCTGTAGGAAAGGTTTCCTACGTACAAAGTCTCATTCATAATTGAATGTAAACGAACAATGAAATCTGCTGGCGCGACTTGAATTTCCGGCTTTTGGTGCCGGTCACCATACAGACGAGAAACAGTATAGCGCATTTTCAGGCATTTGTCAAGCTGTTTGGCAAGCAAATGTGGTAAAATGCAAGTCATATGCATGCATTCATCGCCGCGGTTTTTATCGTCTTGGGGTTTGCGCTGCTGGTAAAAGGAGCGGACTGGCTTGTTGATGGCGCCTCGGCCCTGGCCGGGCGGTTTGGCGTGACGCCCATTGTCATCGGATTGACGGTGGTTGCTTTTGGCACGTCCATGCCGGAATTAACCGTAAACCTGCTTTCTGTCTATCAGGGAAGCACGGACCTGGCCATCGCCAACGTGGTCGGGTCAAACATCGCCAATATCCTGCTCATCCTTGGCGTGGCCGCCCTCATTTACCCATTGCGCATCAAAGAAAATACGGCCTGGAAGGAAATTCCTCTGGCATTGCTGGCGGTAACCCTGCTGGGCGTTATGGTCAGTGATGCCTTTTTCACCGGACGGAGCGCCAGCGGCCTGGACCGGATTGATGGCCTGGTGTTTCTCTCGTTTTTCATCATTTTCCTGTACTACACCTTTGGTATCAGCAAAGCGGAGGGGGAAAGCGATCCAGTGCCGCGCCTGACATTGTGGCGGTCGTTATTCCTGGTGCTTTTTGGCATCTTCGGCCTGGTGCTTGGCGGCAAACTCGCCGTTGACGGCGCCATCAGCCTCAGCGGCATGCTGGGCCTGTCCGAGCGCATCATCGGCTTGACCGTGGTAGCCATTGGCACGTCGTTGCCGGAGTTAGTGACTTCCGCGGTTGCCGCATACCGAAAACACGCGGACATCGCCGTGGGCAACGTGGTCGGTTCAAATATTTTCAACGTGTTTTGGATTCTGGGTTTGAGCAGCACCATTCGACCCTTGCCGTTTGGCGCCGAAACGGCCCTGGATGTCTGGGTGGCAATTGTGGCGGCCCTGGCCTTGTTTTTTGCCGTCTTTGTCGGCCAGAAGCATGTGCTTGAACGCTGGCAGGGCGGCGTCATGCTTGGCGGGTACGTATCGTATCTGGCCTGGCTGGCCGTCTCAGCCTCGTAAGGTCTTCCACTCTTTTTGCAGGCAGGCAATTGATTCCTCCAAATCCACCGCCTCCTCGCGTAACGGTTCCCAGAGGTCGCCAAGGCGCTTGAGCCGCTGATGGATTGTTTTGATGTTGAATTTGTCCGGGTTCAGGCCGCTTTTGACCTCATCCCATTTCAGCGGCGTGGAAACCGTGGCGCCGGGCCAGGGCCGCAGGCAGTACGGCGCGGCCAGGGTTTGCGCATAGCGGTTTTGCAAATAATCGAGGTAGATGTTTCCTTTGCGTTTGGCAGGGCTGCGCACGATGCTGGTGAGCCCAGGCAGGCGATGGTGCACCAGGCCGGCAATCAGCTCGGCAAACTGCCTGATCTGGTCGTAGTCATATTGCGCGCCCAGCGGCACGAAAATGTGCAGCCCCCGTTTGCCTGACGTTTTGCAATAACTTTTCTGGCAGGCCAGCGTGAGCACGTTACGCACTTCCTGCGCCACTTTTACCAGGTCGTTGAAATTCTTTTTGGCGGGGTCGAGGTCCAGAATCATGTAGTCAGGTTTACGCAGGCTGCTCATGCGCGAATTCCACGGGTTGAGCTCTATGCAGCCCAGGTTAGCCATGTACAGCAGCGTCTCGACGTTATCGCAGACAAGGTATTTGCGGATTTTGTTTTCCGACTCGGATTTGATGGGTTCAAGCCGCACAAATTCGGGCACGGCGAAGGTAACGTTCTTTTGGAAAAAGCCTTTGTCGTTGATGCCGTCGGGCTGCCGCAGCATGGATTCGGGACGGTCCTGCAGGTAGGGCAAAATGGTTGGCGCGATTTTTTCGTAGTAGGAAATGACATCGCCCTTGGTATAGCCTTCCCTGGGCCAGAACACTTTTTCCTGGTTGGTAAGCGACAGGCGGGATCGGTCGGCGTTTGCCGTGCCGGCTGCTCGTTCGCGTACAATTTCTCCCGCGGGTTTGTCTTCGCGCAAAGCGATAAAAACCGGCTGGCGCATGATGCCGTCGCTGGTCCATTCGCTGAACTTCACTTCCGCGACCAAGCGCGGTTTGACCCAGGTTACCGGCGCATTGGTGGTGATGGGTTTTTTAAACGGGGACGTTTTTGTGACCAACGGCTTTAGCCGCTCGTAGACGAGGGCTAATGTTCGATCATCAAAACCGCCTCCGGTGTGGCCGATATAACGCAGGCGGCGGCCTTCGTATACGCCCAACACCAATGCGCCGAATTTTTTCCGTGATCCGCGCGGTTCGGTAAAGCCAGCAATGACCGCTTCCTGGCGCTTGACGGATTTTATTTTCAACCAGCCGGCGGAGCGGGTGGCGGTTTCATAACGGCCGTTGCCGTCTTTGGCGATGATGCCTTCCAAACCGCGCCTGGTCGCTTCGCGGAACAGGCGTTTGCCCTTAGTCTTTACGTGATCGCTGTACAAGATCCGTGCCGGAGGTTTTTTAAGCAATTCGGCCAGCAGGGTTTTGCGCTCGGAAAGGGGATAGGGGCGCAAGTCCTGTCCGTCCAGATACAGCACGTCGAAAATGATGTAAGCGATGTTGGTAGGCTCCCGGTCGCTGTTCTGCAATGTTTGAAAGTCGGGGCGGCCTTGTTTGTCCAGCGCCACGATTTCGCCGTCAAAGATAATCTGGTGTTTGGAGAACCTTTGCAAGGCGCGGGCGATGGAGGGGAATTTGTTGTTAAAGATATTTTCGTTGCGGGAGTACAGCCGGATGTTTTTGCCGTCGATGAATGACAAGCAGCGATAGCCGTCCCATTTCAGTTCAAACAGCCAGTTGTTGCGGTCAAACGGTTTGTCCGCCAGCGTGGCCAGCATGGGCTTGAAAAAGGCCGGCAACGCGGTTTTTTTGGAACGCGAACGGTCGGCCAGCCGTTTCTTGGAAAGTACCGATGATTCATCTTCGGTGACATCTTCCGTACTGGCAAATGCATCCGCGTGCTTGATGAGCAGCCATTGTTCTTTGTCGCCCTGCTGGCGAGCCGTGCGTACCAGAGCAAACGAGCCGCGCAACTTTTTGCCGTCCAACACGATTTTCAGGCGGCCTTTTTCGTAGTCATCGCGCAAGACAGCCTCCTGTTTGTTGCGCGTTTTTGCGTCGGCTTCCGGCTTGTACGTGCCGATGTCCCAGACAATGACGTCGCCCGCGCCGTATTCGCCAGCCGGAATGGTCCCTTCAAAGGTGAGGTAGTCCAGCGGATGGTCTTCCACGTGCATGGCCAGCCGTTTGTCTTTGGGGTTTACCGACGGACCCTTGGGTACGGCCCAGCTTTTCAGCACGCCGTCCAGCTCCAGGCGGAAGTCGTAATGCAGGCGCGAGGCCGCATGCTTTTGCACCACAAACTTCAAGCCGCCGCGGCCGGACCGCCCGGCGTTCTTTTTGCCCCGCCTGCGGGCTTGTCCGCCGGGACGGACGGGCAGGCCTTTGGGTTCGGGCGTGGCATGGAAGCGTCGTTTCTTCCGGTAGGTGGCCAGCTTCATACTACCGCGCCTTTACCTTCTCGCGTTCCAGGCTGCGTTTTAGGGCGGACATGAGGTCCGTCATCTTGGTAAATTCCGGTTCCTGGCCCAGCGCCGTGGGTTTCTTGCCCTTTTTCTTCTGATCGATAATCCGTTTGAGCTGGTCGGCGTATTCGTCTTTAAAGTCAGCCGCATTAAAGTGCTCCGTCAGCTGGTTGATGAGCGACAAGGCCATGTCGATTTCTTTCTTGCTGTACGTCTCCTTGCCCGGCAGGGCCAGCTCGCTGGCATCGCGCAGTTCGTCCTGGAAGCGCAGCTGGTTGACCATAAGCGCGTCGCCGTCTGGCTTGATGACGGCAATATGCTCGCGGTTGCGCAGCACCATTTTGGCAATGGCCACCTTTTTGGAACGCCGCAGGGAGTCGCGCAGCAGCACATACGCTTTTTGCGAACGTTTTTCCGGTTCAATGAAATACGGCTTGGCGTAGTACTTGGGGTCGATTTCCGTTTCATCGGTGAACTCCACGATGTCGATGGTCTTGGTCATGCGCGCATTGGCTTTCTTAAAGTCATCGTCCAGCAAAATGACAAAATCGCCTTTTTCGTATTCATAGCCTTTGACGATGTCGTCGTATTTGACCTCTTTGCCGGTGGCTTTGCAGACGCGCGCGTAGCTGATGGGGCAGAGCGTGTCTTTTTCCAGCAGCTTGAATGACAGCGGGCGCTCCTTTGAGGCGCTGTACAGCCGCACCGGGATATTGATAAGCCCGAAACTTAAGGATCCTGTCCAAATGGCGCGCATAGAGAAAATCCCTTTTTAACAGTATTAGACTAATACATTGTACCGATTTTTGTATGGCAGCGCGATTTAGCAACGTGCACATCGGCACATCCGGCTGGCATTATGCCCACTGGAAAGGGGTTTTCTATCCAAAAGATTTGCCCGCGCGGCAGCATTTCGCATATTACAGCCGGTTGTTTGAAACGGTGGAGATAAACAATACGTTTTATGCCATGCCAGACCGCAAGCGGCTGAAAGCCTGGCAGGAGGCCTCGCCGGACGGTTTTGTTTACAGCTTTAAGGCGCATCGCAGCATTACGCACCGGCACAGGCTCAAGAACGCGGCTGACCCGCTGCGGCGGTTTTTGCAACCGTTTCCGGTTATCAAACCATCGCTGGGGCCGGTGTTGTTTCAGCTGCCGCCAAATGCCAAAAAGAATGCAGAGAGGCTGGAAGCGTTTTTGAACCTCCTGCGCCGTCGCAGGTCATTTGATTTTGTGTTTGAGTTTCGCAACAAAGAATGGTTTGACGACGACATCCGGCTGCTGCTGGAAAAGCATGGCGCAGGGTTTTGCATCTTCCACGTCGGGGAATTTACTTCGCCGCTATGGGTAACCAGCAATACGGTCTATCTGCGTTTTCATGGGCCGAGCGGGTATTATCGGGGAAAGTACGATCGAGTGTTTCTGGCTTCATGGGCCGCCAAAATTCGCGGTTGGGCGAGGGAAGGGAAAGAGATTTTTGTCTATTTTAACAACGATCAAAACGCCTTTGCCGTGCAGGACGCCCTTTTGCTGAAGCGGTTGGTGGAGGGCCGTTGAAATATTTAAGGGATTATGATACATTGGGCCTACAAATGACCGGCCTCGCCTGGTTGTTTTTGTTCTTTTAGCCAATTTATTCCGGGGTAGCTCAATGGTAGAGCAGCACGCTGTTAACGTGACGGTTCTGGGTTCGAGTCCCAGCCCCGGAGCCAAAAAACACCCAGTATCATGGGTGTTTTTTAGTGTCTGCGACATGGCCTGTTGAATCCGATATACTATTATCATAAAGATTCGCTCTCGTTCTCTATATGCCACAAACTAAAATAAAAAATGAAGTGCCTGTTCGCGATGGTATCATCGAATCAAGTTCTCCAAAGCATTCCCACACGGGGGTGTGGTCGGCAATCGTATTGTTGATGATCGCTGGGGCAGCCTCGTTTAGCTATCTTTTTTGGCTACAGCGTAATCCAGTAATACCCAAACAAGTTTCGGAACAGGAAACACTCACCCCTCAAGCGCCAGCGCCTCGCATTGATCAGACTGGGAATTTACCTGCCCCAAGCCAATATGTGTCGCCTAAGGCTTTTGTGGAGTGGGACGAGATAACATTCGAATATCCGATGAGCTGGTATGTTGTTTCACAAAGTTTTTTCCGTTCTTTTGATTACCCATACATTTATACACTTACGTTCGATCCTAATTTGATCAATATTACCGACATGGTTGATCCACAACCCCAGTATTTGCGTGTGTCCAAGTTGAGATCCGCATCGCAAACGCCGGATCGAATCATTAATGAAATGCGCGAGCAGTACGTTAATGTTAAGGATGATCGCGTGGAGATTGAACCCGGCGTCGTTTTATATGCGATGTCCGGTGAAAAAAGGAGCGAGCGATCACAACCGTTTCAAGCACATGACTATTACATTGTCATTACCACGGGTGATGCTTTAGATATGTTTGGTAATACTCGTGCCGCAATGTACTACGCGGAACCGAAGCGATTAAACCAACTTGAACCCAAAGAAAATTACGACATGATCATCTCTCAAGTGGAAGAAATTCTTCGATCGGTCAAGCGCTATCAACGCGTCGCGCCCAATCAGGCTCTCACGGATGAACTCAATCCACCGGAGGAACAGGCAGAAGAGTATATCTGCACCGATACGGACGGTGGAACGGATATTTACAAGAAAGGGTACCTTGATGGACCTAAACTTACTACGGGAGCAAGTCCAAAGGATTTTTGTCTTGACTATGCAGAAACACCCACACTCCTGGAGTATTCATGTGTGAATGAGCGTGGCTTTACATCCTCAAGTGTGCCTTGCGAATTTGGATGTGAAGATGGAGCTTGTTTACGCGCCCTGTAAATTTGGGGCATACATCGGAAAAGGCAAGCTCGCCGGGAAATGTGTTTATGCCGGCCGAGATTTTAAAGCTGGCGAGGTGGCGCATAAGAAAAGGCTCCCGCGTCTAAAACGGATCGACGGAAACTGGAGAATTTTGAAAGACCGGTAATACATCAGATTTAACTACCCGCCAATCCACCGTTCTAAATGCGTCCAACAGGGGGAGCCAATCAAAAAACTGGTCGAAAGACCAGTTCTTTGATAAACAGAATATATGATTAGCACTGTCACCTATACCGATTCCTTAGAGAATATTGCCTCCTCTAACCTGAGAGGTTTTTTCGTCGACTGGCCTAGGAAACCCACTTCAGCTACCCTTTACGACCTTCTAAAAGGTAGCGACCATCATGTTCTGGCTGTCGATGGGGAAGGAACTGTTGTCGGATTTATTACTGCCATTTCAGATGGTATTTTGTCCGCTTATATCCCATTTTTAGAAGTGTTACCGGAGTATCAAGGACGAGGTATTGGAAAACAGTTGGTGAAACGTATGCTCGCAAAGCTCGAAAATTTATATATGGTTGATGTTGTCTGCGATCCTGAGTTGGAAAAATTCTACAGTTCATTCGGAATGCGCAAGCTCTCTGGGATGGCACTGCGTAACAGGAAAAAACTAACAGGTAAGTGAGCCAACCGGCTATTTTTCAAGATGAATAAACCGAAAAGCAAACTGCTGCGGATGGACAACATTGGCATTGTCGTGGAATCCCTCGATGAAGTGATTGCTTTTTTTACCGAGCTTGGACTGAGGCTTGAAGGACGCGCTATTGTCGAAGGAGAGTGGGCTGGGCGCGTGACTGGGTTAGGAGACCAGCGTGTAGAGATTGCTATGATGGTTACCCCTGACGGTCACAGTCGGCTTGAGCTTTCTCGGTTTTTTACCCCGTCGGTAGTTGCCGACCATCGGAATGCTCCGGTGAATGCCCTTGGCTACTTGCGAGTCATGTTCACTGTAAGCGACATTGATGATACGGTCGAACGACTTAAAAAACACGGTGCGCAACTTGTCGGTGAGGTGGTGCAGTACGAGAGCACATATCGACTCTGCTATATCCGCGGCCCTGAGGGTCTGCTTATTGGATTGGCAGAGGAACTTGAAAACTAGGAAATAACAGCGGGATGTGGCCTAACATGCAGGGTTTAGAGCCCTGCTTTCTCTTTTCCGCTGGAGAACATGGTGCTATGCTGCATTCGTCCCCATATTAACGTACATCGCTCATACAAAGACCCGGTTTTGGCCGGGTCTTTGCCACAAGGATAAACTATGTCGCATTCAGAGAGGGATTTAACAAAAGGTCCCATATTTCCGCAGCTATGGTCGCTGGCCTGGCCCATGATGCTGTCCATGTTTTTTTATACGCTGTATAGCATCGTCGACACGTTCTGGGTCGGCAAGCTGTCCGTGGAGTCCATTGCCGCCGTCAGCATCTCTCAAATCGTGCTGTTCATCATGATTTCTTTAAGCATGGGTATTGCCGTCGGCTCGGGGGTAACCATGGCCATGCATATCGGGGCAAAAGAAGAAAAGGAAGCTGAGCGCACGCTGGCGCAGTCGTTTGCGCTTGCCGCCGTCGCGTCTTTGCTATTTACCACCCTCTGTTTTTTCTTTCGCCATCAACTGCTTACGATTTCCGGAGCGGTCGGCGCGATTTATGATCCGGCGCTTGTGTACTTTACGATCACGGCCGGCGGCTCCATTTTGTTTTTCTTGCTCATGAACGTGATGTTCGCCTTTAACGCGGAAGGCGACACGTTTACGCTGACCAAACTGTTCATGGTCTCGACATTGGTCAATATGGTCCTGGACCCGCTGATGATTTTTGGGTACGGGTTTATTCCGGCCATGGGTATTGCCGGAGCCGCCTATGCCACGCTCATTTCACAAGCGGTTTTTGTGGCAATGGGGCTGTATGTCCTTGCGCGTCCGACGCGCAAGGTGCGGTTCAACTGGCGTCTGGTGGGTATTCACTGGCGTTCCGCCAAAGACGTGCTTCGTATCGGGATTCCGGCTTCGCTGACGCAAGTGGTCAACCCCATCGGTCTGGCCGTATTGGTCTCGTTGGTGTCGCGGTCATTCCTTGAGGCCGGCGCGACAGCGTTCAGTTTGGTGTTCCGTCTGGAGTTTTTCGCCTATTTACCGGCGGCGGGATTCGGGCTGGCGGCCATGGCCATGATGGGGCAGAGCATGGGTGCCGGAAAAATCAGCCGTGCCAATGAAGTCTTTAAGAAGGCCGTGCTGGCCGGGTTTTTGTCGGCCACGGGCCTTGGGATTTTGATGCTGATGTTCGGCAGGTTTCTCATTGGGGCCTTCACCGCTGATCCGACGGTCATTTCCTATGCCACGCAATATCTCTGGATTGTCGCGGGCACCTACGGATTTCTGGCCGTCAGCATGATTGTGGCCAGTTCGTTTCAGGCCATTGGCCGGTCGTGGCCGGGTTTTTGGCTATTCTTCTTAAAGTTTTTTATACTGTCCGTACCGATTGCGTACGTTGCGTTGCGCTATTTCCCGACCAGCATCCAGTCTGTCTGGGGGGCCATTGCTGCGGGAAACGTCCTGGTTGCCGGCGCCGGATATGTCTGGAAGAGCATGGCGCAAAAGCCGCACTTAGCTGAAGGGTAATCATGAATTATTCTTAACGCGTTTGATATGAAACATTCAGTCAAATACGTCGACGGGTTTGTTCTTGTCATTAAGAAAAAGAACCTCGCCAAATACAAAGAAGCTGCCAGGATGGGAGCCAAGTCATGGATGAAGCATGGCGCGCTGGCGTACAAGGAATGCGTGGGAAATGACATGCGCCCGAACATGGGCGGAGCTCCCGTCTTGCAATTTCCCAAGCTGGTCAAATTGAAAAAAGACGAGCTGGTGGTGTTTTCGTACATTGAGTACAAGTCCAAAGCCCACCGCGATCAGGTCAACAAGAAAGTCATGAAAGAGTTTGACGAATATCACAAAAAGCATCCGGAGCACATGAAGGACATGCCGTTTGACACCAAGCGCATGGCCTACGGCGGGTTTGAGGTGGTGGTAGGCAAATAACGAAGACCAAACAAAAAACCGACTCGTATGTGAGCCGGTTTTTTTTATTTGAGGAGGCTTATGCTGCGGCACGGCGCAGCAGCAACCCTGATGCGATCCACAGCATGACGAAAAATCCGTTTAAGGCGAACACTTGCATCACGCCCGGAGAAAAATCGCTGTTCCAGAAAACAAGCGCTATAACGGGGACTAACGCTTGCGCGGCCGCCGCCGCAAACATGGCGTACGAGGATTTGCGCGCTTCAAATTTAGACGCCGTCGCGCCAAAAAATGCGATTGCGACGACGGCAAGGTACAGCAGGTTCGCCGGGTTGTCTTCGCCGATGATGCCGACGGCGGCATTTACCCATATGAGAAGAAATGATGCCAGAACAGCCAGAGCGACAGCGAGGCGATACGCAGGTTTACCAGACTTTTTTGAAATCAGCTCCCAGGCAAGGCCGGTGCCGAACAAGAGAACGCCCATGAAGACGAAATCACCGGCCGACCAGTTCACTTCAGAGGTGAATTGCATGGCGATCAGTGGGATCAGGAGAATAAGCGCGGTCACGAGAGCGGCGCGGAGAATGCTTTTGCTATACATAATTTGAAATCGTATGTTCTGGTAAATAATTTGCACAGATGTTTCGACAAACACCCACAGAATAAATCCAAATAATCCCGACTGCGCGCGCTGGCGCTCTCGGCACAGGTCGTGAAACGTTTGCTCCATTCCTTCGCCGAACCTCTCTCGAAACGGCCTGGGGTAAAGTCGAAGGAGGTGCGCGTACCAGATGCTAAAGCGCGGAATTGAACGTTCAGGCGCCATAGACGAACGTTTTGGGTGAAAGCCGTTTTGCCACGGCCATCACTTCGCGGTATCGATCCAGTTCCGCGGCCAGCGCAGCTTGTCCTTGCCCGGTGATTTGATAATAAATCCGACGCTCATCGCCCATTTTGGGATCTGTCTTTTTGCCGCTTTCGCGGATAAGCCCGGCTTCTATCATGCGGCCAAGCGAGCCGTACAGCGTTCCAGGTCCCATATTCACTTTTCCTTGGGAATCCAGTTCCACCTGCTTCATGATGGCGTAGCCGTGGCGGTCCTCGCCTGCAAGCGCAAGTAAAATATGAAGAACGGCCGGAGTCAGCGGGGGATTGGGTACATGATGTTTCATATACCTGCATAATATATCCGTAACGGATACATGTCAAGCCCTAGAACCCCAGGTTGTCGTCGATGGTGGGCGTATTTGTCAGCTCGTTGTTTGGCGAGAAGTCTTGCGGCACCAGGATGTCGGCGCCAAAGGTGTAGTCGAGAAAGAAGGTGTCGGAGATGTCATGTACGATTTTGTTCCAACCGTTGCCGTATAACGCGTTTGCCGCGGCCTCCGATGTTACCCAGCGTAAAACGCCGCCGCGCGCCACGGCATAGACTTTGTTTATGCTGGCAAATTTGACCAGCGTGTATCCCGGCCGGTAAGTCACTTGTTTGCCAAGCGCAATGGCGGCTAGTTCCTGAGCGGAAATTGTTTGAACATCCGTGAAATCCTGAAACCAGGAGTAAAAAACTTTTTCGTTTGGAAAGGCATGGCGTTTGTCGTCGGCACCGTGGTAGTAGACGGCGCGGCACGGATCGTCGGGGGGCGCTGCGGTGAAACAGGCGAGTTTGACCAGCCGCGGCGTGGGGTTTAGCCGCGTCGGTTCCGGAGCAGGCGTTTCCGGCAGCGTAGCAATAAATGTGGCCGGTGTGCCGGTGGCGCCATTGCCTGCGCTGTCAAAACATTGCGCCTTCACTTCATAGCTGCCGGGCTCCAGAAAGACGTGCTCACGAGAGGCCACGCCGAACAATATCTCCATGGGTCCCTGGGCAAAGCCGTCTACCAGCAGCTGGCAGGAAGCGACGCCCGACCCGCTGTCCGTAACCGAAACGGACAGTATTACGGTTGTGCCGATCTCGCCAAGCGCCGGCGATACCTGGCCCACGCTGGGCGGTGTCCCATCGCTTGATCCGGGAGGAGGCGTTACGGTGACGGACGTGTTGGGGCCTGATTGAAAATTGTTTTCGTGGTCTCGGCAAAAGACGAACATCGTGTGGATGCCCGCTTCAAAAAACGTGTATGACTTGCTGGCCTGGTTGCCGCTGATGGTCATGGCTCCCGCGTCCAGGTTATTGACGTACAAATTGCAGGACGCCAGCCCCGAGCCGACATCGCTGACCGTTGCCGTCACCTGGCTGGGAACGCCGACGTTCGCATGGTCGGGCGCTGGGGCGCCGACTTCCGGACGGGTGGTGTCTGCCGCCAGAGCGGGCAGAGCGGGAGAGAGGAGCAGGGCGATTGCTAAAGCCACGATAGGTTTTTTCATAGTACCTACAGTATACACCCAAATTTCGGATGGCTTTTTGGTGTTTGAATTTTTTGCGGCGCGCGGGGTATTAACCAATGAGATTTACTCATATGTCACAAAAATATGGCGCGCATCTTTCGAGAACCATACAACGTAAAGTTGCCGCAGCGCGGCCGAGAAGCCGAGCATGACCAGTACTGGCGCGAGGAGAAGGGCATGACCAAATGCCCAACCTGCGGGAACGTGCATTACCGGAAGCGCTGGTATGTTTCGCCTGAAGAAGTCATGGGAATCCTGATGGTGCCGCGCCTGCCCATCACAAAAAAGCGGTTGTGTCCGGCGTGCAAGATGGTGAAGGACCATCAGTTTGAAGGGGAGTTGTTTGTCGAAGATTTCCCCAGCCGGCACAGGAAAGAGCTGCTGAGGCTGATCAGGAATTACGGCGAGCGGGCCAGGCTTAAAGACGCCCAGCACCGCATCATTGATATTGAAGAAACAAAAAACGGTTATCGCGTAACGACAACCGAAAACCAGCTGGCGGACAAACTGGCCAAAAAGATCAAAGGCGTGTTTAACAAGGTGAACGTCCGGTTTTCCCACTCAGCTGAGCCGGCGGAAGTCGACAGGGTGCATGCGAGGTTTTACGGAACCTAGGGGATCTACGCTTTGTCGCTTTAGCACATGCAGCTGGTCTGGTATACTGCTCTCTTATGCAAAAAATCGTCCC
>CAYQCH010000005.1:11015-15729 GCA_964415935.1 uncultured Gammaproteobacteria bacterium | reverse complement strand
CTTTAGCACATGCAGCTGGTCTGGTATACTGCTCTCTTATGCAAAAAATCGTCCCGCATTTGTGGTTTGATAAAGAAGCGAAAGAGGCCGCCGAGTTTTATGTGGCCGCGTTTCAAAACGGCTCGAAGGTCAAAAGCATTCAGACTATCCATGACACGCCTTCCGGCGATAGCGATATCGTGTCGTTTGATCTGGCCGGGTATTCGTTCATGTCTATTAGTGCCGGGCCGGTCTTCAAGCTGAATCCGTCCATTTCATTCATGGTCAACTTTGACCCGTCGCGGGACGAAAACGCGCGTGAACGCCTGGATGCCTTGTGGAGCATGTTGTCTGACGGCGGGACGGCGCTCATGCCATTGGATGCCTATCCGTTCAGCGACCGGTACGGCTGGGTACAAGACAAGTACGGGGTGTCCTGGCAACTGATCCTTTCCAAACCGGAAGGGGAGGAGCGGCCATTTATCATTCCGTCCCTGCTGTTTGTGGGCGATGTGTGCGGCAAGGCTGAGGAAGCCATGAACTTCTATCTGTCGGTGTTCAAGGAAGCGAAACCGGGAATGGTGGCGAAGTATCCCGGCGGCATGGAGCCGGATAAAGAAGGAACCATCATGTTTGCCGACTTTATGCTTGAGAAGCAATGGTTTGCCGCCATGGACAGCGCGCGCGAACACGGGTTTCGGTTTAACGAGGCCCTGTCCCTGATGGTCTATTGCGACACGCAGGAAGAAATCGATTTCTACTGGGAAAGACTTTCCGCTGTGCCTGAAGCAGAACAATGCGGCTGGCTGAAGGACAAATTTGGCGTTTCCTGGCAGATTGTGCCCAGAGCAATGGATGACATGATGAGCAAAGGAACGCCTGAGCAAATTGATCGCGTGACCAGGGCATTCCTGCCCATGAAAAAGTTTGATCTTGCCGCCCTGAAAAAGGCATACGAAGGCTAGTACGGTATGAAGAACGTTTTTGCGCTGATCATCGCTATTGTCATTACAGAACTTGCCGGCGTGATCGGCGGGCTGTTTACGACCCAGGCCATACCTGACTGGTATGTTACCCTGGCAAAGCCGGAATGGACGCCCCCAAACTGGCTGTTTGGCCCCGTCTGGATTGTGCTGTATGCGCTTATGGGTGTGGCGGCTTTTTTGGTTTGGAAGAAACGAAACGTCAAGCCCGTGCGCATGGCGTTGGGGGTGTTTGCTGCGCAGCTGGCGCTGAATCTTGCCTGGTCTTTGATTTTCTTCGGCTGGCGAAATCCCGGCCTGGCCTTTGCTGAGATTGTCGTGTTGTGGCTGGCCATTGTCTGGACGGCCGCGGCATTTTATAAGGTTTCAAAGCCCGCAGCCTGGCTATTATTCCCATACTTGCTTTGGGTCAGCTTTGCGGCCTGCTTGAATTACGTCATCTGGATGTTAAACTAAATCCATTATCATTATCTCTTTGTATGGAGATCAATTATCTCGCCATCGGCGCCGCGGCCGTGGCTTCCATGGTCATTGGAAGCCTTGTGTACGGTCCGCTCTTTGGCAAGCAATTCATGGCAGCCATGGGCATGGACAAGTGGACGCCCGAGCAACAGGCGGCCGAAAAGAAAAAAATGGGCATGCTGTACGGCATCCAGTTTCTTGCCAGCCTGCTCATGTTTTACGTTCTGGCCCGTTTTATGGTCGGTTTGGACCAAATGTCCGTCAACGGCGGGCTCATGGTGGCAATGTGGGTTTGGGTCGGTTTTGTGCTCCCGTTGAAGCTGGGTGAAGCCATTTGGGGCGGCAAGATGGCCTTGTTCTGGATCGGCAGCCTCAACATGCTGGCCACCTTGCTGGCGGCCGGCGCCATCATCGGCGGTTGGAAATAATTTTTCAGTAACTCAGGACATCTTCCTTCGAGGGTGTCCTTTCGAATTTATGGAGCGGAAATCCATTACGGTTGAAACAACCATTCACGCGCCTGTGCAAAAAGTGTGGGATTGCTGGACCATGCCTGAACACATCACCAAATGGTGCCAGGCCTCCGACGACTGGCATGCGCCGGCCGCGGAAAACGACGTGCGCGAAGGAGGAAGGTTTAAAACAACCATGGCGGCCAAAGACGGCAGCGCGGGGTTTGACTTTGCCGGCACATATACCGCGGTGGTGCCGCTTGAGCGTATCGAGTACGTCATGGATGACGAACGCAAGGTCAGCATCTTGTTTCAAAACGTCGAAGGCGGCGTACAGGTTACGGAAACGTTTGAATTGGAAAACGAAAACCCGGAAGAAATGCAGCGCCAGGGCTGGCAGGCTATCCTGGACAACTTCAAGAAGTACGTTGAGGCGTCCGCATAGCCTCAAGGATTGCCTATCCCGGCTAAATAGGCTAATGTACCAATAAATTATTGATAAAGACGCTATGAACAGTGCCTTAAGAGCTCGTCTGGAGCATGCCAGGAAAAAGTCCAAAACCGCCAAGCGCATCAAAAAAAGCAGCAAGAAGCGCAAGGTTTAACATTTAATTTTTTTCATGTTTATGAGATCGATTCATGCGATGATGGAACGTTTGCATAATACGGATCTGGGCCTGCTGTTTTTGCGCCTCGCCGTGGGTATTGTATTCGTGAACGCCGGCTGGATGAAAGTCGCCAATATGGAAATGGGGGTCGGCTTTTTCGGCCAGGTGGGAATTCCGGCCGCGCTGGCGTACTTCGTTGCCTATGCGGAACTAATTGGCGGTATCGCCATTTTGTTGGGTGTTCTGGTCCGCTATGTCGGTATCGTTTTGGCCGTGATCATGCTGGTGGCGGCCCTCAAGGTGCATCTGGGCAACGGCTACAGCCTGGCCAACAACGGGTATGAATACGTGTTGGTCCTGATGTTCGGTTCCCTGGCCATCACGGTTTTGGGCGCGGGCAAGTATTCCGTCAGCGGTTTGCTGATGAAGAAGCCCGCTGCTCCTTCCGCCATGCCGACGCAGCAGAATGCCTAGATACAGACCATGGACGCCAGGGCATTCCTGAAGGAATTTGTCGTATTTGGCCTGAAACAGGCCCGAGCCTGCGTATTCGCAGGCTCGTTTTTCATTTTGCTTTTTTTGTCGCATCATTTCACGCTGGGCTTGCCGCGCTATGACTTTTTATTCCTCGCCGCGGTTTTCATCCAGATCGTGCTGGTCCTGACAAAGATTGAGACCGTCGACGAGGTAAAAGTGATTTTGCTCTTCCACGTGGTCGGATTTGCTTTGGAAGTGTTTAAAACAAATCCGGCCATCGGTTCGTGGTCATATCCCGAATTCGGGTATTTCAAACTGTTTAACGTGCCGTTGTACAGCGGGTTCATGTATGCGGCCGTGGGCAGCTACGGGTCGCAGGCCTGGAAGATTTTCAAATTCAACATCGTTCATCATCCGCCGTACTGGATGAGCGTGGCATTGAGCCTGTTGATTTACTTGAATTTTTTTACGCACCATTTTATTCCGGATTTCCGGTACGTGCTCATGGCGCTGGTGCTTGTCTTGTTTCGCAAGACGTACATTGAGTATTACCCGCTGGCAAAAAAACGCATCATGCCGCTGCCCCTGGGGTTTGTTCTGGTGGCGTTTTTCATCTGGATTGCGGAAAACATTGCCACGTTTTTTGGTGCCTGGAAGTATCCGGACCAGCTTGTTACTTGGAGCGCGGTGTCCTTCCATAAAGTGGGCTCATGGTCATTGCTGGTTATCATCAGTTTTGTCATTGTCGCGTATTTAAAGCATGTCAAAGCGATGCGGCTGGAGCGTCAGACGGAACCAACCGCATAAAATGAATCCCGCCGCACAAGACGTGGGCGGGATTGAAGCCCGCGGCTGCCTTAGAAAGGCGAGCCGGCGGGTATGGGGATTTGCTCGTCCCAGAGCGGGCCGTTACCCGTATGGGCGAAGAGATACCCGATGTTGTTGGGCGGGAAGGTGATATCCGGATCTTCCAGACCGGCGTCGGCAAACGCCTTGCGCCAGAATGCGCGGATGTCGTCGTTTCGGTACAGGCCGGTGCGCCGCACCCGCCTCAGGTCGTCTTCATAGTGCAGGCGCAAGCCGTCGGCCAGCGTGGCTGCACGGTCCGCCGACCAGAACCCTTCGGCGTAGTCGGCGATGAAGATGAGGCCGTTGCCGTCGCGGGGAAACAGGCTGAGTATTTTCGCGACGGTCTGAGCCGGCTGTTCGAATTCGTGCACGGTCTTGACGCACACAATGGTATCGATCTGTCCGCGCAGCCAGGGCAGCCACGGCTCGAGTTCGACGGAGAACTTCCACACGCGTTCCTGGCAGCAGGGGATCCCCGCTTCGGGAAATTCCGTGTCATCGACCAGGTGGAGAAATGATGCGTTTGAGGCTTTGGCAATCTGGCGCGACAAGTCGCCGTTGCCACAGCCGATGTCCGCCATGCGCTGGCCGGACGGCACGCGAGTGAAGATATAGTCCACCGCGTCGCGGAAACTATCGGTTTCGTCGTTCATGCAACCCTCGTGTTCGAACTTCCAACGACGCTTGACCGTAGCGCAACGCGCGTCGAATGTCAATCCGTCGTGACAGCGCTGTTGACGCTGCATGTTTTTCTCCCTACGCTAAAGCGATGCATCTGTCTCTCGTTTCAGATGCATCCACAACCTTTTTGGAGGGGAGAGAACGGGGCCATGCGAACCCTTGTTTTGCTTTTTGTGTTGACCGGATACGGCGCCCTCTGCGCCGGTTGCTCCAAGGACAGCGA
>CAYQCH010000005.1:0-10915 GCA_964415935.1 uncultured Gammaproteobacteria bacterium | reverse complement strand
AACCAGCCGCAGAGCCCCGCGTCCATGACAGACGCCCAGCTCATCGCCGCCACGCCGGCCTTTCGCAATGAAGGCATGACCGTGGTAACGAGGCGGCTGGACGCTCCCGGCGGCAACACGGTCGTCTCAGCGGGTTCGGTGGCCTTCGCCGATCCTCAGCCGGACGCCAGCGACCCGAATGTCATGCTGGTCGACTTCATCGCCGACTACAGCTACGACGGCAATACCAGCAGCCTGGTCGAGGCCTGGGCCAAGCAGAACGCGCCCATCATCGGCAATTTTGATGCCGTGCAACTTTCAGATGCCGGCGACAACGGCTATCGCGGAACGCTGCGCGTTCCCGTGGCCGCGGGTATGCACTTCACGCTGCTCAAGGTCAGCCCGGCCACCATGTCGGGCGCGACAAGCGTTGACCCGTCCTGGTTCTTTACGGGATTGCCGTACGATTCCACGTACGTTGACCCGCCGCAAGAGCTGTTCGTCTGGGTGGCAGAGCAGAACGGCGCCTGGCAGACGTTTGTGAAGCCTCATCCGGGCGCGCCTGCGCCGCCGCCTCCGGCCAGCCAGCTGCCGAATTCTGGCAATCCACCTTCGGGTAACCCGCCGCCCGGCAACCCGCCTTTGCGTATCGACACCATCAGCGCCAGCCCGACCACGGTAGACTCGCAGCAGGGGTTTACCCTGCAAGCCACGGTCAGCGGCGGGACGGGCAGCCTCTCGCATCAGTGGACCCAGTTTGCCGGGCCGGCGGCGGCCATCGACAGCAGCCAGGCCCTGGCTACGGCGGCCGTGGCGCCGGTCGTGAGCGGCAGCCAGCTGATGGAGTTCGCCTTCACGGTCACGGACCAGAATGGCGGCGTTACGCGTACGGTGGGCGTGACGGTGCAGCCCGCGCCGGTGGTGAACAATGCTCCGGTTCACGTCGCCACCACGGTGGCCGGAGTGGATTCCAGCAGCAGCGTCATTGCCGCTTTGACCAAGGCCATAGTGGAGGTGTCGTTTCGCGACGATGACGGCGATGCGTTGTCCTGCCTGCTGGAGCGGCGCGCGGGCGAGACAGCCGCCATTTCGCTGGTCTCTTCCGCCACGGCGGCCAACATCACCACCTTCACGTTTGAAGTGGTGGTGGTCTCCGACCCCGTCCCGGCGCCCGGCACCTTCAGCTTTGACGCTCTGGCCGAGGATCCGGGAGGCCTGCAGGCTGCCTCGCCGCAGCGGCAGGTAACGGTCTTTCGCCGCAACCGGTTTGCCGAGCTGGTCGGTTACCGGGATGCTTCGGCCCAGGTGGACGCGCTCAATGGCCTTGTCAATGAGGGGCCGGGGACGTTTGCCATCGGCACCGTAACCTCGGCCAGCGTGAACGAAGTGGATCTGGAAGTATTCATCGACTTCCCGCAGAACTGGGTGGGGGAGGACAATTCCCTCCAGCCCGGGTGGACGCCGCATCTGTTCCGCAACCCGTTGAATGGCGGCGTGCCGGCCGATTACTATAACGGCACGCCGCTTACGCCGGTCATTGACTATGGCACGGGGACGGTATGCAAAGCCGTGCTGCGTCTGCGCACGGACGTCGGCGACCATCTGTTGTGGGCCACGCGCCATGGCGGCAGCAATCCCGGCGACCCGGCCAACGTGTTCATGGTTCGCCAGGACCGCAACCACAACTTTGACGATGTGGACCCGGACCAGGGATTGATCATCGTTATTGATCCTATCCTGCGCAACGTGACCATGCCGACGGATCCGGCGTTGCCGCCATAACAAAAGCTCCGTACCGTGCTTTACCGGCGCGGTACGGAGTTTCTCTTTATGCTGTTTCTTGCTGATGGTCGCAGTAGTAGGCGATGGCGTCGCGCATGAATGCGGCCAGGCCCGGACGGAATTTTTCGTAATAGGCCGTGAAACGCGGATCATCCACGTACATTTGCCCCAGGTTGCGGAATGTTTCCAGGCTGCAATCGTAAAAGAAATTTACGCCTGCATGCGATTTTGCAATCAAGGCCTGGACGTCGGGGTGGCTGGCGCCCTTGTCCATACTGTCGGCCAGGGCCTGCGTGTGCTTTTTGCCATCCTCTTTCAATTTTTCCATTTCCTTTTTCGTCATTTTGCCGACGCGGGCCATGCTTTGCTTGTAGGCGTCGGTGTTTCCCCAGCGCTGCCTGACCTCTTCCTGGTACTGTTTGACGTCTTCGTCCTTGAAGGGATCATACAGCTCTTCGCCGTTTAATGGGTGGTTGTTGTTCATAGAGACAATCGTTTTATCAATGCTTTTGATGAGCCCGTCAATGCGCTTGCGTTTCAGCTGCAATAGCTTTTTCTGGTCGGACAGCGCTTCGACCATGCTGAACCCAGGGCGGTCCAGCATGCGCTTGATGTCCTCAAGGGGGAATTCCAGCTCGCGGAAAAACAAGATTTGTTGCAGGCGCAACAATTCTTTTTGTTCGTAGTAGCGGTAGCCGTTTTTGGCCACGAAGGAAGGCGTAAGCAAGCCGATCTCATCGTAGTAATGCAGGGTGCGGACGCTAATCGCGGCCAGGCTGGCAAGTTGTTTGACGGTGTAGCGCATAGGTTTTTCCATGGATTTCATGTCTACAGGCACATAGTAAACTATGACGTAACGTCATAGTCAAGGACGGCCATATCCTTTATACTGAAGTGAATTAGCCCCAACCATATGACGCTATTTCGTCTCAGCTCATACGCGCTGGCCGCGGCGGCTGCCGCAGGCATTGCCTCCGCCGCCTTTGCCGACGATGAAATCCGCGATATCGCCTTCCCCACGGATCCGGGAGCGGTGAATTTCCACGATGACTTCGGCGAGCCCCGTGCAGGTCATGCCCATGAAGGCAACGACCTGCTTGGTCCAAAGATGACGCCGTTGTATTCGGCTGTTGACGGCGAAGTGCGGTATATCGTCGACCCCGAGCCGTCGTACGGGTACATGATTGTTTTGGAAGACGACGATGGATACACGTATCACTATATCCACGTCAACAACGATACGCCTGGCACGGATGACGGCAATGGCGGCACCGAGCATGCCTATGCTCCCGGCATCCGCCGCGGCGCCAAAGTCTCCAAAGGCCAGCTCGTCGGCTGGATGGGCGACAGCGGCAATGCGGAGAACATCGCCTCGCATTTGCATTTTGAAATCCGCCGCCCCGATGACACGCCCATCAATCCATATCCCAGCCTGATTGCTGCGCTGGGAACGGTTTCCTACAATGCCGCCCTGGCCGCGGCCGAAAGTCCCGACATCAATTCGGACAAGGATTTGCAGCCGGCATCCAACCCGCCTTGCGAGTCCGGCAGCCTCATTAAGCCGGCCGGCTCCACGGCCGTGTACTATTGCGGCGCCAACGGCAAGCGCTACGCCTTTCCCAACGACCGGGCGTACTTCACCTGGTATACCGACTTCAAGTCGGTGCAAACATTGTCCGACGAAGCCATCGCCGCCGTGCCGTTGGGAGGAAACGTGACATACCGGCCGGGCGTGAAGATGATCAAGATCCAGTCAGATCCCAGCGTGTACGCCGTCTCAAAGGGAGGCGTCTTGCGCTGGGTACAGACCGAGAGCGCGGCGCGCACATTGTACGGCGATGACTGGGCCAAGAAAGTAGACGACGTGTCCGATGCCTTCTTTTTCAGCTATACCATTGGCGAACCTATACTTTATGGAAGCAGTAATTAATGCCGCCGGACGGCTGTGGTCCGAACAAGCGGGGAACATTGTCTGGCTTGCCGTTCTGGTCGTGTGCGGGCCTGTGATCGTGCGGCTCATTGCGTCAAAAATCGTGCAGCGTGTTGATGATGGCGACGATGCCGTTGATTCCGGTCGAGAAAAGCGCGCTAAAACGCTGGCAAGTCTGTTTAAGACGGCCGGAAATGTGTTCTTATTCATTATCGCGCTTGCTTGGACGCTGCGCCTGTTCGGCGTCGATCCGTATCCCATCATCGCCGGTGCCGGCGTCCTGGGCTTTGCCGTCGGTTTTGGCGCGCAAACGCTCATTAAAGATTTTTTCGCGGGTGCCCTCATTTTCGCCGAGAACCAGTTTGCCGTCGGCGACCATGTAAAAATCGGCGCGACGGAAGGGACGGTGCATCAGATGTCCGTGCGCACGACCGTCCTGCGCGACACGGAGGGCAACATCGTGTTTATTCCCAACGGCAGTATTACTACTGTCATCAACTACTCGCTAGGGGCCAGGTTGAAGCGACTGGCATGACGTAGAAGAAGTTCATCTGTCCGGCGTATTAGCATCCGTATGGGCAGAATGGATTTGTTATTGCAACTTCAGGAATGCGGTGTCCTTAAAACGCCGCTGATTGTGGATGCCTTCAAACAGGTTGATCGCGCGGATTTCGTTCCGGAGGAGCAGCGCGCAGCCGCATATGAGGACATGCCGCTGCCAATAGGATTCGGCCAGACCATTTCCCAGCCGTATACGGTGGCATTCATGCTGGAGCAGCTGCAGCCCCAGCCGGGGCAGAACGTGCTTGATGTGGGTACGGGTTCCGGCTGGACAACGGCGCTGCTGTCCGCTTGCGTGGGCGTGGCCGGAAAAGTCTATGGCGTGGAGCGTATTCCTGAACTGGTGGCGTTTGGCGCGCATAATCTCAAAAAATATCATTTCCCGCAGGCCAGCATCCATCAGAGCGCACCCAATGCGCTGGGCATGCCCCAGTACGCGCCGTTTGACCGGATTTTAGTTTCCGCCCAGGCCACAGCCGTGCCGCAGGATCTGGTAAAGCAGCTCAAGAACGGCGGTATCCTGGTGGTGCCTGTCGGGAGTTCCATTCATCGAATTGAAAAAGCCTCCGACGGCAACATAAAAACCCGGGAGTTCCCCGGGTTTGCGTTTGTGCCGCTGGTGGAAGGCTGTTAGCGCGTTGCGACAAAATCGATGGTGAGCGTAACATCCTGATCAACATTGGCCAGGAAGGGCAGGTTGGGCACGCTGATGCCAAAGTCCGGGTAATGTAAAAGCGTCTGCGCGCTGCCGGACAGCTCGTTGTCGGAAACAAACATTGCCGAACCCATGAAAGCAACGGATTTGGTGACGCCGGAAACCGTCAGGTCGCCCGTTACTTCAAACGTGAACACGTCGCTCAGTTCCGCTGTTTGCGGCAGTCCGGTAATGGTGCGGGGTTCAAAGACGATAAATTCATTGGCATCATTTTCCGTTTTCAGGATAAGGCGGCGGATGGCGTTGTTTCGCTGCTCGCTGTCCGTGACGAAGGTGCGCGCATTGATGCGGATAGCGCCAATTTGCGCTTCAGGCAATGCCTGGCGGTCTGCCAGGATTTCGCCGCTGAGATTTTGCGTCGTTCCCAATACGGTGATGTGCTCGCCGCGCAAGTCCTCTTCAAGGGAAAACGAAGCCATGCTGCGTTCGGCCAAAATTTGGAAGGCCCCGGAAGGGTTTGGTTCCTGGACCATGTTAGCCTCGGCGGGTTCCGTCGGGGCTTTGGTGGGACGGACAACGTAGGCGTAGGCGCCGATGGCGCTGATCATCAAAAATGCGATAACAAGCAAAACGGACTGAACGGTTTTGTTCATACAAAAACGGTATTAGGTATGAGTGCGGTATTTTACACGAAACGTGCCGCGGCCGTCCATGCCTATCGCGACTGGCCCACGTTTTTTAGCAAGCCGTTGATAAGCGACAGCAGCAGGCTGAAGAGCAGCGCCCACCAGAAGCTGTCCACGCTGAAGCCAGGGGTAACAGAGTCCGCCAGCATAATCAGCAATGCATTGAGGACAAAGGTAAACAGGCCCAGGGTCAGTACGTTAATCGGCAGGGTAATCACGAACAAAATTGGTTTGACAATGGCATTTATCAGGCCAAGCACCACCGCCAGAACCAGCGCAGTCAGGAATGTGTCCACGGAGACGCCGGGCAGCAGGTATGCCGCCACAATAATCGCCAGCGTCGAGATCAGCCAATGGATAAGGATGCCCATAGATAGAGAGTTATATATAATACTGCATAAGCATAGCGAATTTTTTTCTGTGTAAGAAGAACCCTGTTCCGACGGATGCCGGAACAGGGTTTTTGTCGCCATGATTAGTTGTAGACGACAATAAAGGTGACGGGTTGTCCGTTGGCATCTTCCGGGCCGTCCACAGTGAACGCTTGTTTGCGCTCGCTGAGGAACTCCAAAGAGCGAACTTCCAGCGCCACTACGTCCACGGAAGGGGCGTTGGTGAGATTGCCGATGATGCGCAGCCGCTGCGAACCGCCAGGCTGCAGGCGCAGCGGCGTGAGAAACTGGAAGGTCACATCGGTGTTGAAGAAACCGCTGACCTCCGTGTCGGCCACGCTGGAGCCCGTCAGATTGACCAGCGAGATGTCGGTCACGCCCGGCGTAAGCAGCCGCGCGTACACCTGGATCAGGTCGGCCGCGGCCTCGCCCGACACTTCGGAGATGATGAACTCCGCCAGGACGTCGGCGTTGCCGCGGCCCTGCGTGCGGTAGTCCTTCAACTCGTCCACTGCCTGCACGGCAATGAACGGCGCGGCGTCGAGGTTGACGGTCAGGTCGATGTACCCGGTCGGGATGGTATGAAGCGACGGATTGGCGGAACTGGAAATGACCATGCCTGTCAGCGTCAGGCGCAGCGGCGTTTCCTTGTAGTCGGACGTGTCCGCATAGATGAGGATGTCCCGGCGCTCCTGCACGCCGGTGAGGCGTTCGATCTGCCCGCCGTCGGTGCCGATGAGCCGGAAGTTGAAGCTGTTGAACGGAGTGAAGTCGTGCTGGGCGCGAAAGCCGCTGGAGCTGGCCACGCGCATGCGCTCCAGAGGCAGGCTGGTCGAGAAGTGCATCTCGTGGATGATGACGTCCGGCGTGAGCGAAACCACTTCCAGGGTGGTCAGCAGGCTGTTCTGGGTGGACAGGACGTGGCGGTCGGGGTTGTTGAAGTCTTCCTTGACCGAGACCACGACTTCGTTGGGAGCCGTGTACACGGTTCGGCTATCCTTGCCGCAGCCTTGCGTGCCTGGAACGCAGGCAAGGCAAACCAGCCAGGCAGTAAGCCTGGTTGTGGCGGTTTCGATGCGTCGGTGCATGAATGTCCTTTCGCCCTTGTCGTGATTTGCATCTCTGCCTCCGCACAAGTCGGGAGGCAATCACGGTATTATACGGCGAACGGTTCGCCGTTAGCATGGGGTTCGCGCCCTGTCAAGACAGAAAGAATTGCCTCGACCCATGTGTACGAACCTGTGAAACCCTTAATCGGACGCATATGGAGATATTCAACATATTGAAAAAAGACCATGAAGAGCTCGCGACGCTCCTGGAAAAAGCGGAACAAACAAGCGAGCGGGCGAAAAAAACAAGAAAAACGTTGACGGAAAAGATACAAGATGCCCTGGTGCCGCATGCCAGAGCGGAAGAAGCCACGCTGTACGCGCTGTTAAAAGAAAAAGATCGCGGCCGTGAATTAATTGAGGAAAGCGAGACGGAACATCAGGATATGGAAGAAAACCTTCGAGCGCTGTTGCGGGTTGACCCGGCATCTGATGAATGGATTCCGGCGCTGCGTGAATTGAAGGAAAGCGTGATGCACCATGTCGAAGAAGAGGAGACAAAGCTGTTCGATAAGGCACGCGATATGTGCAGCCCTGAGGAACTGGATGACATACTCATCAGATTTCAGGAAGAAAAGGAGTCGGAGACAGCCGGTCTCTAGGCTGGACAAATACACGCCCTCATGATAGGCGGCTTGGTATACTGAGCATGTCGTTTGTTAACCCATGCCATATGTTCTCTCGCATTATGTTTTTCGCCGGTTTGGCAGGGGCGGTGTTTCTTGGAGCGTCTTGTCGTCCAGCAACAACGCCGCCAGACCCTGCGCCGGCTGACGAGCTTATCCGCGTCAGCAACCCTGGCATCGGGCAGCTGGTGACCAGTCCGCTGGTTGTTACGGGGGAAGCGCGTGGGCCCTGGTATTTTGAAGCCTCGTTTCCGCTCAAGCTGCTTGATGATAATGGAGCAGTGCTGGCCATCGGGTACGCGCAGGCGCAAGGGGAGTGGATGACAACGGACTTCGTTCCGTTTTCCGGCACCCTGACGTTTGACCCTCCTTCCACGCCCACGGGTGTCCTGGTTCTGGAAAAGGACAATCCGTCGGGGCTGCCTGAATATGCGGACCAGCGGGAGATTCCCGTGCAATTCATTCCTGTCGATCAATAACTATCATTCAACGTATGAAACCGACTGATTTGAAAGAGAAAATGAACCAGGGGCAGGACGTGCTTTTGCTCGACGTACGCGAGCAAGACGAGTTTCAATCCGGCGATACCGTCGAAGGCGCGCAAAACATGCCTATGGGCCGGGTATTTCTAGAGGCAAGCAAAGGGGCGCTGCCCAAAGACAAAAAAATCGTGACGATCTGCAAGGCTGGGACGCGCTGCGCCATCGTCGCGCGGGAATTGAAAGAGAAGGGTTATGACATCGACTATCTTGAAGGCGGCATTGATGCCTGGAAGCAGCAGTAACAGTACATAAAAAAGACCCTCCGTCGCGGAGGGTCTTTTTTTACGACTGTTTATCTTCGCAAGCGAAGCGAATTCAGTACGACCGAAACGGAGGACAGGGCCATGGCGGCTGAGGCAATGATCGGGCTGAGATACCCGAAGGCAGCCGCCGGGATGCCGACAACGTTGTAAATGAATGCCCAGAACAGGTTTTGCTTGATGTTGCCATAGGTGCGCTGCGCCAGGCCGATGGCCGCGTCCACTTTTTCCGGGCCGCCTCCGACCAGCACGATCTGTCCCGCTTCAATGGCGATATCCGTGCCGCCGCCGACGGCAATGCCCAGGTCGGCTTGCGTCAGGGCCGGCGCGTCATTGATGCCGTCGCCGACGAATGCCACGCGGTTGCCTTGTTTCTGGTACCGCTTGACGATGTCCAGTTTCTGCCCAGGCAGCACCTCGGCTTCCACGCGGTCGATGCCAAGCTGGCCGGCAATGCTTTTTGCCGTGTCCGTATGGTCGCCGGTGATCATGAGCACGTCGATGTTGCGCTGCTTTAAGAGCTGCACCGCCTTTTTGGCGCCGGGCTTGGGCGCGTCGGCAATGGCAAAGAGCGCCAGGGGCTTGCCGTCGGCAGCCAGAGCCACCACGGTTTTTCCTTCGCGCTGCAATTGCGCGCGTGTGTCCGCCAGTCCACCCAGGTCGATGCGTTCTTCTTTAAGCATGGCGTCATTGCCGATAACGGCGGCCGCGTTGCCGTGCTTGGCGCGCACGCCTTTTCCGGATACGGATTGAAATGCGGTGACCTCGGCGGGAGCGATGTTGCGATGATGCGCATACTCCAAAACCGCTTTGGCCAGCGGATGCTCGGAATCCCTTTCCATGCCCGCGGCCAGGGCCAGCGCGGTTTTTTCATCGGCGCCGCCGGCCAGCACAACATCCGTTACGACGGGTTTGCCTTCCGTGAGGGTGCCTGTCTTGTCAAACATGACTATGTTCAGGTTGCGGCCGCGCTCCAGCGCTTCGCCGCTTTTGATGAGGATCCCTTCGGCGGCGCCTCGGCCGGTTCCCACCAAGATGGCCGTGGGCGTGGCCAGGCCCAGCGCGCAGGGACAGGCGATGACAAGCACGGCCACGGCGGGGATCAAAGAGGCGTTAAGATCGCCTGTCGCCAGGAACCAGCCAATGAAGGTGATGACGGAAATCACCAGGACAATCGGCACGAAAATGCCGGAAATGGTGTCCGCCAGTTTTTGGATGGGCGCTTTCTTTTCCTGCGCCTGCTCCACCAGCCTGATGATTTGCGCCAGCACCGTGTCGCCGGCCTGTTTTTTTATCGTCACCGTCAGCGATCCCTGGTTGTTGATGGTGGCACCATACACCGGGGATCCCTTCGCTTTTGATATGGGCAGGCTTTCGCCGGTCAGCATCGATTCATTCACCGATGATTCCCCGGACAGCACTTCGCCGTCGAGCGGGATTTTTTCCCCGGGTTTGACCAGCACCTGGTCGCCAATCTGGAGTTGTTCGATGGCGACTTCCTCCATGCTGCCGTCTGCGTTCAGTTTATGCGCTGTTTTTGCGCCCATCTCCAGGAGTTTTTTAATGGCTTCGCTGGCTTTTCCTTTGCTGCGCGCCTCCAGGTATTTGCCCAGTAGGATGAAGGCCGTAATGATGGCGGCCGTCTCAAAGTACAACGCGCCTCCTGCAAACAACTGCCACCAGCTGAAGATGAGCGCCGCAAAGGTGCCCATGGTAATGAGCGTGTCCATGTTTGCGCGCAGGCGTTTGAGCAGCTTAAACGTGCTGCGGTGAAACACCATGCCCGGCCAGAGCACGACGATGGTAGAGAATACGGCTTGGACGGCCGGAGAAATTGGCAGCCCGGCGATGTTGCCGGGAATCTCAATTTCTCCCATGGCTAAAATGAGCGTAGGGATGGCGAAGATGCTGGCAATAACCGTGCGCCGCAGCGCTTCTTTTTCTTCGAGATGCGCGTGATGGTTTTCATGCCCGCCGTTTCCGTGGGCACCGTGCTCCTGCGGCATGACAACATCGTAGCCTTCATCACGCACGACCTGGTGGAAGTCATGTTCTTTAGCCTTTGTTTCATCGTACGTCACGCTGCCTTTTCCCAGGGCGTAATTGACGCTTGCTTCGGAAACGCCTGGCGTTTTCTTCAGTGAGCTCTCTATGCGCACCGCGCAAGAGGAACAGTGCATGCCTTTGATCTGAAATGATGTGTGTGCCATATGTTACGTTGTTGCCGGTTTAACAATCATCGTGCCGCGGATCATGCCCATGCTGCAGCTGAACGTGTACGTTCCTGCTTTGGTGGGCGTGAAACGCACGGTGTTCGGTCCCGGCTTCAGTATAGCGCTGACGCCAAAGGCGCGCATGACCAGCGTGTTTCCGCATCCCATATACGTGTCGCC
>CAYQCH010000004.1:7057-43327 GCA_964415935.1 uncultured Gammaproteobacteria bacterium | reverse complement strand
CGCGGCAAGTCTTTGGCGTCATCTTCGAAAAAATCAAGCAACTGGCGGAGGTTTATATTGTCTTGTTCCGCTTGCTGCAATGCCGCGATTTGTTGTCGCAGCCCCTGGTTTTCGTTGCGCAGGCGCTCCGCCTCCTCCTGCAGGCTGGTAATATCAGCCGGTGTCCGGAACATGTTGCGCACGGCAGTGCCGGCCTGGTACAGCCGCGTGGTCAGCGGTTGGGTGGTAGCCATCGCAAATGAGCGCACAGGGTCCAGGAGCCCCAACAGCTTCAGGAGTGAAAAAACCGCGACCATGGCGACAAGTCCCGGCAACAGCATGCGGTATCGTTGTGCGTATTTGGCCATAGGATCACTTGATTATGGACTCCTGCTGGGTAGACGCAATGATAACTTCGGACATCGCCTCAACATCTTCAAGGATAATGCCCAGGCCGCGCACCACGCAGGTGGCCGGGTCGTCGGCAATATGCACGGGTATGCTCATCGCCTGGGAAATAGCGGCATCCAAACCTTTAAGCTGGGCGCCGGCGCCGAATAATGTGATGCCGCGCTCGTAGATATCGGCGACGAGCTCCGGCGGCGTTACTTCCAGAGTTGCCTTGATGTTATCGATGATAAAACCGATGGAGCGCGACAAGGAATGGCGCACTTGCCCGTCGGTAATCATGACTTCTTTCGGAAGGCCGGAGATGAGATTGCGTCCGCGGATGCGCATGTCCAGGGACTGCGCGAGCGGCGCAGCAGACCCGATTTTGATTTTGGCTTGCTCAGCCATGTTTTCGCCAAGCAGGATGTTAAATTCATTGCGCGCGAACTGGATAATGTCGTTGTTCAGCTCCGTACCGGCCATGAGCAGGCTTTTAAATGTGACGATACCGCTGAGAGAAATCACGGCAATCTCCGTACGTCCGCCGCCTAAATCCACAACCATGGTGCCTTGAGGGTCTTCAATGGGCAAACGCGCGCCGATAGCGCCAGCCATGATCTGCTCGCAGAGCAATACCTCGCGCGCGCCGGCGCCAAGTACGGCGTCTTCCACGGCTTTTTTTTCCACTTCTGTCAGATCCAGCGGGATGGACACCAGCACACGCGGCCTCGGCAGAAGCTGGAATTGATCGGCATTTATTTTGTCTAAAAAAAAGCGAAGCATTTTTTCACAGACCTCAAAGTCGGAAATAATGCCGTCCTCCAACGGATGGACAATCTGGATATGCGGCGGCGCCTTGCCCAACATGGCCAGCGCTTCTTTCCCCACGGCCAAAATCTGGTCCGTTTTCATGTTTACGGCGACCACAGATGGTTCATGTACGATAACGCCGCGATCTTTTACGTACACCAGCGTATTGCTCGTGCCCAAATCAATGGCCACGTCCTTGGAAAATTGCTTGAAGAATCGCTGGAACATAGGCGCCGCCGGCCGTTACTGGATTAATCGGGTCAAGGCTTCTTCATGCGTCAGCAAAACCGCCTCTCCGGCCGCTCGGTTTTTCCATTCAACTTTTTCCCCTGTCTTTTCGCTTACAATCAGCCGTACTGGCATGCCCAACAGGTCGGCGTCGGACAGTTTTTCGCCGTTGGATGCCTCGCGATCGTCAATGATCGCCTCTACACCGGCTTTGCTTAGCGCATGGTAAAGCGTTTCGGCGCGGGCTTTGACTTCTTCCTTCTTGCCCAAAGGCACGATATGCGCCGCATACGGAGCCACAGACGCCGGCCAGACCAACCCTTTTTCGTCGCCATGCTGCTCCACTAGTGTGCCGACCATGCGGCTGATGCCAATCCCGTAACAGCCAATAATGACGGGCTTGCTTTCTCCATTCTTGTCCTTGTATTTGACGTCAAATGCTTCTGAAAACTTTACGCCAAGATCAAAAATATTTCCCACTTCGATGGTTTTTGCTTCTTGAAGCGTGCCATCTCCGTTCGGACAGGCCTCCCCCGCTTTTTTCTGGGTGATTTCCACGTTTTGAGCCCATTTGCAAGCGGCACAAAACACCACAACATCTTCCCCCGCATCGCAAACCGCCTGGAATTCATGAGAAAATTTGGTGCTGAAGCTGCCGCCAGACGCCTCTGTTTTCAAGATGTCCTTAAAACCGGCGCGCTGAAAAATGTTGTTATACGCGGCAATGCACTTTTCATAATAATTCGCGCGATCTTCTTCATCGGCATGAAAGCTGTACAAATCTTTCATGATAAATTCCCGGCCGCGCAAGATGCCGGATTTTGCGCGCGCTTCATCGCGGAACTTGGTCTGGATCTGGTACACGGACACGGGCAGGTGCCGATACGATTGGACAAACTGCTTTACAAGCGGGACCACGACTTCTTCATGCGTCGGGCCCAACCCGTATTCCCACGCTCCCCATCGGCTCTGGACCTTAAACAATGCGTCAAAGTTATCCCAGCGCTGCGTTTGCTCCCACAGCTGTTTGGGCTGCAACGCCGGCATCAACACCTCCTGGCCGCCGATGCCGTTGATTTCTTCGCGCACAATGCGCATAACCTTGTTTAATACGCGTAGGCCAAGCGGTAAGTATGTATACACGCCGGCGGTCAGTTTGTTGATATATCCGGCACGAATGAGCAGCCGGGCGTTTTTGCTGACCTCGTCCTCTGAAACGTCGCGGATGGTTTTCGTGAATAACTGTGAAAGGCGCATGTTCGTGCTGTTAGGTAAATAATTGCGTAATGGCATGCCAAATTCCCTGGCCGTACTTGCCGAGGTCTCGTGCCGTGACAGCCACCATCAGGACGATTAAAAAAGCGAACCCGACGACATGAATCCATTGCTCGATGTTCACGCGGATTTTTTTGCCTCGCAGTCGCTCCATGACAATTAAGGCGAGGCGTCCGCCGTCCAGAGCCGGGAGCGGTAAAATATTGATAACAGCCAGATTCAACGAGAGCAGTGCCGTAAACTGAACAAGATGGGCCCATCCCAGGCGGGCGACCTCACCCGTCAGTACGGCAATACCAATAGGTCCGGCGACGTCGGCTCCGGGTGAACCGTTGCGAAACAGGCTGGCGATCATGACGGCAAAGGCCTGTACGATAAGCCATAGCGTCAGAAGCGTTCTTTGCAGGCCATACCACCAGGCGGTATACCACGGATATGACAAATCAGCCGTTTCGGCGAGACCCACGCCCAGCGCCACCCGGCTCAATTCGGGGATGGACTCCGCTGCCACCGTAAAAATCTCTGTCTCTCCGTTGCGGGACACTGCGATGCGCATGGGGTCGGTGCCGGTATCGGCAATACGCTGAATGGTTTGCCCGACCGTTTCCATCGGCGTGCCATTAATGCCGACAATGGCGTCGCCCACAGCGATACCGGCCTTGTGTGCCGGCGAATCAGGCAAAACTTCTATCACAGCGACTTTCGCATTTTGCAAGCGCGCGCTAGCGCCAAAGTCTTGTCCATCAACAATGACCGGCACCCCAAAGAGGAGGTTGCTGCTGATAAGAACGTAGGCCAAAGCAACATTCATCAGCACGCCGGCGGAGATAATCAACGATTTCCATCCGAATGATTTGGTGACAAAACTTTTTTCGTCCGGGGCGTCGTCGCCGTTCTCGCCTTTGATCTTTACGAATCCACCGACAGGAAAAATATTAACGCTATACACGGTGTCTCCGCGCTTGAAGGCAAACAACCGCGGCGGAAATCCGATGCCAAACTCTTCCACGGTGCATCCTGCTTTTTTGGCCGCCCAAAAATGGCCAAGCTCGTGGACCAGGATTAACACGGCCAAAACGACGATGAATGTAATGATGGTCGTAAACATATTAGACGGTCATCAGCTGGGCCGTTTTTGACTCAGCTGCCGTGTTGATCTGCTCTATCTGATCAGAGGTCCATTTGTCCAGATCTTTGAGATATTTAAACTTGTCGTCTTCCGACATTTGTTTGGCCTTTTCAGCATCCTGGATGGCGTCTTTTACTTTTTCACGCAGCTGACGGATGCCAACACGCGCTTTTTCCGCCTTTTCTTTCACGATTTTGGCTAAATCTTTGCGGTTTTCTTCCGTCATTGGCGGCATAGGCAACCGGATGACATTTCCATCATTGACGGGCGAAAATCCCAGGTTCGCGGCGGTAATGGCTTTCTCGATATCTTTGAGAATACCCTTATCCCATGGTTGGACTACCAGCAGCTTAGGTTCTGGCACGGTAATACTGGCGACCTGTTTTAAGGGAGTGTTTGTCCCGTAGGCGTTTACGAACACGCCTTCCACCAGTTCAGGATTGGCTTGTCCCGTACGAAGATGGCTTAATTCCTTCTTAAAATGCTCGATAGCGGCCCGGAATTCTGATTCGTGCTGTTGAATATACGGATTCATAAAAATGCGCTTAAGGCTAAGCGATACTGGCTAAAGTTATACGAGATTTTTCAGTTTGGGTCAACCAAGAAAATGCGCTCCACATGCGCCCGGATATTGATGTTTCGCTGCAGGTTTGAGCGTAAGCTTGAAAATTGATCATACATCCGCACATACATGCCGGCCCGCTCAGCTGCAAAGCCGCCTCCTTCGGCGACGCCTCGCCGCAACGCCTCATGAAGGGCATTTTGCCAAAGGCGCAACCGGTCGTCCCATTCCTGCTTTAGCCGGGCATGCGGTTTTTTTTGCGACTGGAAAGTATGCTCAAGCAGGGCCAGCCGCTGTCCGGCCGGCAAGTCCAGCAGCGTCCATAGCCGCGCCTGTTCGTCCTGCATTTGTTGCGCCAGACTGGGTGATTTCCTGTATAGAGTATACAACCCAGGCAGCCCGCTGCTTACATGCCAGAGCGGGTCTTGCGCTAAACTCGCGGACGTCGGGACGCGATCAAACTCCAGAAGCTGGCAGCGCGAGACGATGGTGGGCAGCAATCGCGGCTTATCATGCGCAATCAGGATAATCGTGGTGCTTTCCGTGGCTTCTTCCAGATGTTTGAGAAAAGCGTTTGCGGCAGCAACCGTCATGCGCTCCGCTTCATCAATTATGGCCACTTTGCGGCTGGAAAGCGCCGGGGAATGGGTCAGGCGCGTAAGGAAGGCGCGGGTTTGCTCGATGGAAATGGTATGTTCGTCTTCAGCGTTGGCCAAAACCAGCTTGTCCGGGTGGGCGCCATGAGAGAGTGATTTGCATGAATCGCAAGCCTGGCAAGGCCTCGCGTCGGGATTTCCGCCAAACAATGAACCAGGTGCGGCGCCCGAACAGAGCAAGTATGCCGCGAGCGCATCAGCAAAATGCCGCTTGCCGACATGCTTCGGCCCGAAAAAGAGGTACGCATGCGCCAGCGTTTTCTGTTCAGCTGCCTGCGTAACAAACGACCAAAGATGCTCGTGGCCAATCATGGTGCGGTGCTTATTTGGTTGCTAAAACGCTGCGCTTATACGATTCAAGATTTTCCAGGGCAATGCCTGTCCCCTTCGCCACGCATAGTAAGGCGTCGTCTGCCACATATGCGGGAACACCTGTGGCGCGAGTAAACAATTTATCGAGGTTTCGCAGCAGGCTCGTTCCGCCAGACAGGATCATGCCCTTATCCATAATATCGGCGGAGAGTTCCGGCGGCGTCTTCTGCAACACGTCTTTAATGGCCTGCAGGATGCCTTCCAGCTGAGGCTGCACGGCCTCTGTCACATCATCGGAACTGATGCGGATGATTTTAGGCAACCCCGTAATCATGTCGCGGCCGCGGATGTCCGTATAGAGCTTTTCGTCCAAAAACAAGGCTGATCCGACTTTAATCTTGATTTGCTCTGCCGTTTGTTCACCAACGGCCAGGCCGTATTTCTTGCGGATGAATTCTGCGATTGCTTGATCCAGCTTGTTGCCGCCAATACGCACGGATGTAGAGGCAACAATACCCCCCAAGGAGATGACCGCTACTTCCGCTGTTCCACCGCCGATGTCCACAATCATGTGGCCTGAGGCGCCTCCGATGGGGATGTTGGCGCCAATGGCGGCCGCGACCGGTTCCTTAATGATGTACGCCGCCTTGGCTCCGGCGGCAATAGTCGCGTCAATAACAGCGCGTCGTTCTGTTGAGGTGATGCCGGCAGGAACAGCCACCATAACTTCCGGACGGAAGACGCGCAGGCCGCCGAGCGCCTTATTGATGAAATATCGCAGCATCGCCTCCGTGGTCCGGTAGTCGGCAATAACGCCGTCTTTGAGCGGCCGTGATGCCACAATCGTTTCCGGGGTGCGTCCAAGCATTTCTTTGGCTTCAACCCCTACCGCAAGAACCTTCTTATCTAATGTGGAAATAGCCACGACGGACGGCTCGTTAATAACGATGCCTCGTTTTGGAACATGTACCAGAACGTTGGTGGTTCCAAGATCAATACCGATTTTTTTGATGAAAAATGACATACCTACGGGGCGAATTTCACTGTAAATGCCTGGTCTGCGTCAAGAAGGCTGGAGGCTCGGATCCTGCGAGAGTTTTCTAGTGTATAGGAAAGCTGCGAAGGTGCAAAGGAATAGAGGTTTTGCCGCGCTTCCAGGGCAAATTCTGCGTCTGTCTCCGTGCCTGGCTGTTTTTGCCACAACAGACCATACTGCTGGCGTTCGCTGATGTGCTGGTTCAACCAGGATGGCAGCGTATACGTCAGGCTAACGGTGCGGCTCTGACCCAGGTCAACGGAGAGGAATCCGGCAAAAACCGTCTTCCCCTCCTCCGTGTAGGTGTCTGGCCTCGCAGTGGGCGGAAATCTATCATTGAGCATGAAGCCGCTATACTCCCGCAACTCGCTGCCAAAAGGTACGTATACTCTGGTGTAAGTCCTGTACCTGGCTGTCCGGTAGTCCTGCTTCGTAGCAGTGTTGGCATAGGTAAGCTGGAGCGTGGCGATCCATGTCCCGTCGGGCTGTTCCGAAACCTGATAGGAGAAATCACGATCAATCACGCGATCCGTCTTCAGAGCGCCGAAATTTGAATCAACAACCATGAGGTAATCATTAGCGCTGGAGCGCAATTCCCCGCCCCATCCAGCGGCGACAATGTCGTTTTGAATGTCTTCATTCGTGCTGTAAAGCAAAATGTCTTTCTCGCGCAATACCCGTTGTACCCGCTGCGCAAAATCGCGCATGCGTTCGGTGTCCAAAGCAAAAAATCTGGTCTTTAAGGCCTGAGCCAGGTCGTTGATAATCTTTTTTCGCTCATCATTGCGCAAACCGATACGCCAAAACTCTTGCTCGACACGGAATTCCAGCTCATCAATGAGATTCGTGTCAGTAAATGTGATCCCATCAACAGTGATCGGGCCGGTCATGGCCAGAAATTCTTCCACGATGGCCGGCGTCAAGGCCACGATCATATCAATGTCGCTCTCGCCGCTGGCCAGCGTATACAGTTCAATGATTTTCTCGCTGGTGGTCGGGAAATCCGGGTACCAGTTTGCGTCGCGGACGTACCATTCGTTGACGCGGAGGTAGGTTTGCATCGCCGCCGGCGGAGCCTGCTTCGGCTGGCGCAACAAGTTTACGTCCAGGTTATAGATGTCATCGGTGAAAAAGGTGGTGATTCGTCCTCGGTCAAACGTCAGGCGGCCAAAGGTGCCGATAAAACCGCCCGTGGCGCGCAATTCGTGGGGGTTCTGGAGCAAAACAAGAATGTCATACGGCTCGTCTTGCCCTAAAATCGTCGGCAAATCGGAAATAAACGGCTGAAAAGCTTCGAGTTGCACGCGCAATTGCTCGGCCAGGCCAAGGGCGTCGCTCCAGTCCTGCGAGAAAGACTCTGGCACAAGCTCCGGTGAAACGCTGGCCAGCCGGCTTCCCGCCTGTTGCAAAAGCTGGAGTGCCTCGATTATGGAGGCATAGCGTTCAAGGCCAACAGCCCCGATTTTTTCCGGATCTATGACGTATGCGCCATTCTCAATGCGAATCCCCCGTGCGAACGCCTCATCTGCGATATCCATAAACGAACGGCCCGCCGACAGCAATTCGCGATACGCAAGGTACGGCTGCTGCGCTACGGGCACCACGCCAAGCCATCCGGAAAATCGCGCGCGCGATTCGGCGCGCGAAAACGACGGCTGTATGTCGTCAACGTAGGTACGAATGGCGTCTTCAAATTTCCGTTCCGCCGCCTGGGCTGCGAATTCTTGCGCGCTTGCGCGAAGGCTTTTTGCCGTTTGCACGCTGGAACCCAGCAATAACAAGCTGACGACGGCATATGCCGCCGCCGCAATCACAACAGTTATGATCGTGGTTTTAAGATAAGGCTTCATGCTGTCTTGGGTGCGGTCGTCCGCGGTATTTACGCAAATAACGCAGCCAGTCCAAAATGTGGATGCGCGAGACACGGTTCAGCAATAAACGGAAACCGGAAACCTCTGCTGATTCTCGATGGAAATAGTGCACCAGACGCGGGCCCGCGAAATACCGCACTCGCCAGCCGGCATGCCAGGATCGGCGGCACCAGTCAACGTCCGTAAAATACAGGAATAGCCGTTCATCCAGCATCCCGATATCGTGCATAGTATCACGACGAATGGTCAAGCACGATCCTTGTACCCAGTCAACGTCCCGGCTGTCTTCCCGTTTCCAGTCGCGCATTTCATAGCGGTGTATCGCCGCCTGCGCGAGCTTTGTGCGCCGCAGCCATTGCAGACGCTGGTAAAACGGGTCCAGGAACGTGGGAAACCTCCAGGCCCCTGTCTGGATGGTGCCGTCCGGATTTCGTAGCTGCACGGTGGCTATGCCCACGTCTGCATGCCTGTCCATCAGGCTGATGAGGTCATCAAGCGACGGATCCAGAAAAACCGTATCCGGGTTCAGGATCATGACGTAGCGCCCTCGGCTTTCCCGGATGCCGGTATTATTCCCTTTGGCATGGCCAAGGTTTGCGCCAGTCTGTATGAATTTCACTTGCGGAAAATAGGCAGAGACCAGGCGTTCGCATTGGTCTTGCGACCCGTTGTCTACAACAATGACTTCAATATCATGTTTGTGCTGGTGGGAAAAAATGCTTTTCAGGCAATGTTTCACCAATCCGTCCATTTTGTAGTTTAAGATGACAATGGAAAGATCCGGAATATCAGGCATAACGGCGTTTCAACATCAAAGACAGCAAAGGCAACAGATCGGGCAGCATGCGCAATGTTTTGGGTTCGCTGAGCAAGATAAACAAAAACTTTATGGCTTCGTATACCGCGACAGCGGGCAGCTGCCAGAGCCAGGCGTGTTTGATGACCACCAGCCAATGGTTGCGATACGAGTATTCACGGACGTATGCCGGGAGCCGTCTCCGATGCGAAGCCTGTTGCGTAACCGAGGCCGGCGCGGCGCCCGTGCGGCCGTGGTACCCTACAGCATCCGATTCATACCAGGCGCTATAGCCGCGCCGGCGCAGGCGCGCCGCCAGGTCAACATCTTCCTTATACATGAAAAAAGATTCATCAAAGTATTCCGGCAGTCCGTCAGCGCGGATGTATGCCACCGCGTCGAGCGAGTCGCGGCGCAACAGCACGCAAGCGCCGCTGATGCCCCAGACAAACCCGGAGCGAAGCAGCCGCTGATGCAACGGTTTGCTGCCTCCGCGGTCTTTGACTGCCCACCACAGGCTTTTTTGCAAACCGGCAGTATCGACGATTTTACGCTCGGGCAGCGGGTTAGGGCGCAGCAGCAATGGTCCTGTGGCGGCGGCGCCGGAGGCCTCGGCCGCATCTACCAATGCTTGCAACGCATCAGGATTAAGGACCACGTCCTGGTTCAGAACCAAAACGAATTCCGAGCTGCTGTTTCGGATGGCCTCATTATGGCCGGCGCCAAACCCCACATTCTGATGAAGCGCGATAATGCGCGCTTCCGGCGTAAGATTTGTCACAGCGGCGACGGTTCCATCGGTGGACGCATTGTCTACGACGACGACGTCCAGATCAGTAAAATGCTGCGCATGCAGCGACTGCAGGCAGGCTTCGATCGTCCCGATGCCGTTGTAGGTAACAATGCTGACGGTAACCTTTGCCATATGTTATGTGGACGGCCTGCGGACTTTTTCAGTAACCCAGAACCCTAAATATTTGCCAAGCAACAGCCTGGTCTGCGCTTCCGTCGCAGGAATGGCGCCCCAGAGCAATAACGTAATTGGTAGGAACACCCACTGGAGGCACATGACGATAAACGTAAACGGATGCTTTTCTTCCGGCCGCGGCGGCAGCAGGAGCACGCTTAACAGCGCGGATACCATAATGCCGATCATGCTCAAGGAAAGCATGTATTTGAGGAGAAACGGCGTCATCTGCACGAATACGGATGCCTGAATCTCATCTGGGGCCAGCCAGTACGGCAGGCGGCCAATCACGGTCAATATAATTGGCGTGGTCGCCCAGGAATACATACCTTCTCCCAAATTCCAGAGGTATCGCAGCTTGGTCACCAGCGGTATCCCGTGGTCGCGCTTGAAAAAATGCCAAACCATGTAGGGAAAATGCTCCGATCCGTACGCCCAGCGCCGCTGCTGCTTATAGAGGTTCTTAAACGACTTCCAGTATGTGTCCGCCTGGACGGTATCCATGGAAATAGGCACATACAGGGGTGTCACCGTAAAATCGCCGCGATAGTGGATGAAACATTGCAGGAAAATGCGGGAATCGTCGGTAACAATGTCGCGCTGCCAGAACCCCACATCGACCAGCGCCTTAAAGCTCATGGCATGAGAAGAAAACGTGAACAATCTGTCAGGGCGAGCCAGGTCCGTCATTAACCAAAACGTGGTGCCAAACGCGGCCACACGCGTTACCAAAGGTGCATGCCAGATGTTGTTATTGTAAAGCACCATGGGCTGGTAGGCTGTTCTGGTAGGGTTTGGATGCGTCAAATACAAATGGGCCAAGGCCGCGAAATAGTTGGGGTGCACCACCGTGTCAATGTCAAAATACGAGACGATGACGTTTTCGTACGGAATGTTGTACCCGTCGATGACCTTTTTGGCGACATGCCCGGCCCAATGCGCGTTTGCTCCCTTCCCCTTCATTTCGCCGGCAATTCCGTCGGGATGTGTGGTGATTTCCAAGTGGAAAAAGACGCCTTCGTAGCGCTTGCGGACCTCTTGCGCCACGCGTTCAAAATGCTGGCCAGCGCGCGCCTCGCCCGATAAAACCACAATCATCTTTTTCAGGTCGACATGCGCTTTCCGGAAGGATTCAAACGCCGTTTCCAGCACCTCAAACGGCTCGGCGTACGTGGGAAGAACCATCAGATGATAGATGGATTCATGTCGCGGCAGTTCTTTGACCTTTGCCGGCCAGTCAACGGCAATGGTTTGGCGATACCGGCGCCAGCCAATGAGAATAAAAATCACGAAATACATTACACGCAGAAACCAGTAGACACTGAACGCCAAAACAAAGGCAATAACCCAGACCGGCCGGATATAACTTAAAACGGACAAACCGATGAAGGTCGTCCAAACAAGCGTGCCGGGTACCATTTCCAGGAGCCGATATTGCGTGACGGGATTCATGCGCATGTCTTTACAAAACAGGAATCTGCGAAAGCCCCACCAAGAGCAAGGCAACAAGCGTGATGAACTGCAAAACTACAGTCAGCAGCACGGCCAAGGCCCGCTTTGATCGTGCAAAAAGCATGGGCAGGATAAGCCCCAGTAAAAACGCCGCCATGATGGCCGTCACCACGCCGATTTTCCAATCGCTTTGCATGGCCTGGATATCGGCAATGTTGCGAGGAAAACCAAAAGCGCGGTCAAAAATATACGCGACCAATACGCCGATGCCTGTGGAGCAGAGATAGCTGGCGATGGTCGCGAATACGACGTTTGATTTTTCCGTTCCCACACCGCGCGTCGTTTCAACCACGCGCTCGATCAGCGGATGCTGCTCTATGGCCGGCGTATCAAGCGCCGGCTGCTGCTGGGTCGGTAAACTCATAAATAATACGAAATTTACAAGGGTTTGAGGCCCTTTTCACAGGCAAAAATGTACCATGAATTGCCTGAAAAATCAATGGTTTACGCGTTTCAGCCTTATTTGACGGCGCTTTCCTGGATGATGATGTCGGTAATGGTCACGGGCTCCGCCGGATGGTCCTGAGCCGCTGTTTTGACGCCCTCAATGCGATCAACCACATCCATGCCGGAAATGACCTCTCCAAAGACGGTGTGACGGCCATCCAGCCAGGGCGTCTCGGCGGTGGTAACAATGAAAAACTGGCTGCCATTTGTATCAGGACCAGCATTAGCCATGGCCAGGCGACCGCGAACCAGCTTAAAGGCGTTAATTTCGTCTTCAAAGGTATAGCCGGGGCCGCCCGTACCGTGCAAACGGAAATTTTCCGGCTGCGATTTGCTCAGTGGGTCGCCGCCCTGGATCATAAAGTCGCGAATGACGCGATGGAACTGCACACCATCATAAAAGTCCTTTTTGGCCAGATCAACAAAATTCTTAACCGTTTTAGGCGCGGCGGCTTCGAATAACTGCAAGGTGATGTCGCCCATGCTGGTTTTCATGACAACAACGGGACCTTCTTTGCTGGCTTCATTCATAGAGTTTGCAATGGGAGCCGGTTTGGGAGCCGCCGGTTCCTGGTTAGAAATGGAATATGAGTCTGTCTGCGATGTCTGGCTCGCAGAAGGCGGTTCAGGTTTTTTGCAGCCGGCGCCCATAAGCGCGACGGCAGAAAGGATCATAATGGTGAGAATGTTCTTCATAGTTATTTTTTTAACATGCCCTTTCCGCGCAAAAGGCGATGATAGGTTATGGCAAATCGGTGCGCTTCGTCGCGGATGCGCTGCAACAACTGGAGGCCTTTATTGGTTTTTGGCAATGAAAGCGGCTCCAATGCTTCAACGCGGTAAATCTCCTCTTCCCGTTTGGCTAATCCGATAACGGGAATGTGCAATTGCAATTCTTGCAGGACGTTCCAGGCGGCGTTTAGCTGCCCGCGGCCGCCATCGATGATGATAAGGTGTGGCAAGTCCTTTTTTTCATCGAGCAGGCGGCGGTACCGGCGGCGGACCACCTCAGCCATGGCGGCAAAATCGTCTTGCCCGGCGACAGTTTTTATCTTAAAGCGCCGGTAGTTGTCTTTATCGGGGACGCCGCCGCGAAACTGCACCATGGAGGCCACTGTATATTCCCCCAGGATGGTCGAGATGTCAAAACATTCGATGACATATGGAACCCCGGTCAGGTGCAATGCATCTCGCAGGTGAATAAGCGCCTGATCCTCTTGCTCCGTGGCGTAGAGCACGTTGCGATATACCATATCCAGCAACTTCTTTTTTTGCCCGACTTTTGGGACAAACACTGAAACTTTTTTCCCCTTCAGTTTTGTCAGATACGCCTCAATGAGATTGTGATCCGCCAGGCGCGTCGGTACGATAAGCGCGTCTGGGATTTCATTAGTGGAGTAGTACTGGCGGATGAACGACTCCACAACTTCAGGGCCACTGTCGAATAAGAATTCCTGCTTGCCGCCGACCTGGCCCTTTTCGACTCGAAACAACTGGATATAGGTTTGCTTCCCTGTGTCCACAAAGTGCAGCACGTCTTCGTTGTAGCTGCGGTACATGGCGATTTTTTGCCGCTGGCTGAACTGGTGCAAGGATCGGATCTGGTCGCGCCGGCTGCGAGCCAGCTCATAGCGCTTATCCCGCGCATACACGGCCATTTCTTGTTCCAGCTGCCTCACAACCATTTTTGTCTTCCCTTTCAAGACGCTGGCAACGGCGTCAACGCTGCGCTGATAATCTTCCTTGCTGATATTATTAATGCATGGCGCGTCGCAGTTGCCGATGTAGAGCTGCAAGCAGGCGCGGTTGGGCAGCTTTGCCCCGCAGGTGCGGATTTTAAACGTGGAGCGAAGAAGGCGCGCGGAATTTTCCCGCGAGGTCCCGTCCGTATACGGGCCGAAATACTTGGCCTTGTCTTTTTCCATCTTCCGCACCGTCAACAGGCGCGGAAACGGTTCATTGGTGATTTTCAGGTAGGCGTAGCGCACGCCGTCCTTCAAATCTATGTTGTACAGCGGTTTGTGCTGCCGGATCAGGCTGGCTTCCAAAATGAGCGCCTCGACTTCGGTATCTGTAACAAGAAAATCAAGGTCTGAAATCTCTCGCACCAGCAAGGCCGTTTTGTCTACGTGTTTTTTGGCAAAATACGAAGACACACGCTTTTTTAGCGACTTCGCCTTGCCGATATAAATGATTTTGCCCTGCGCGTTCATGAACCGATACACGCCGGGACTTGCGGGCAATTCGCGAATTTTTTTTCGCAGCGCTTCCGCCATACCTGTTAAAGAACGTTTTTAAGATACTGGGCTGTATGCGACCGCTTTACCTTCGCCACTTCCTCCGGCGTGCCTTCGGCAATGATGGTTCCTCCTCCATCGCCGCCCTCCGGGCCGAGGTCAATGATATGGTCCGCCGTCTTAATGACGTCGAGATTATGCTCGATGACAACGACGGTATTGCCTTTTTCCACCAACCGATTGAGCACATCCAATAACCGCTCGATATCGGCAAAATGAAGCCCAGTGGTAGGTTCATCTAATATGTACAAAGTCCGTCCCGTGTCACGCTTGGCCAGCTCGGATGTCAGCTTGATGCGCTGCGCCTCGCCGCCGGAAAGCGTCGTCGAACTTTGCCCAAGTTTCACGTAGCCAAGTCCGACATCATGAAGGGTGGCAAGCTTGCGGTGAATGCGCGGTACGTTGGCAAAAAACGAAAGCCCCTCCTCCACGGTCATAGCCAGCACATCGGCGATGGTTTTGCCGTTAAACTTTACTTCCAGGGTTTCGCCGTTGTAACGGCGGCCTTTGCATTTTTCGCAGGTGACATATACGTCGGGCAAAAAATGCATTTCGATTTTGATAACGCCATCCCCCTCGCAGTTTTCACATCGCCCGCCGGCAACATTAAAGCTAAAGCGGCCGGTCTTGTATCCGCGCGCCTTGGCCTCTTTGGTCTGGGCGAACAAGTCGCGAATCTCGTCAAATACTTTGATATAGGTGACAGGGTTTGAGCGCGGCGTGCGGCCAATCGGCGACTGGTCAATGTTAATGACCTTGTCGAGCTGGTCGAGGCCGGTGATCTCTTTGTGCTTTCCCACCGTATGGCGCGTGCGATGCAGTTTGTTAGCGACGCCTTTATATAGAATCTCATTGATAAGCGTGCTTTTTCCGCTGCCAGACACGCCGGTCACGCAAGTCATTACGCCGAGCGGAAATCCAGCGCTTATCTCTTTCAGGTTGTTTTGTTGCGCGCCGACAATACGGATGCTTCCCTTGCCCGCGCGCCTGGTACCAGGGACGGCAATGCGTTTTTTCCCGGACATGTACTTGCCGGTCAGTGAATTGGGCAGCCGCTTGATTTGCGCCGGCGTCCCGGCCGCGACCACACGCCCGCCATGCACCCCTGCGCCTGGGCCAATATCCAGCACGTAGTCGGCGGCCTCAATGGTGTCCTGGTCATGCTCGACAACCACTAATGTATTTCCCAGATCACGCAAACGCTTCAGGGTCTTGATAAGACGGTCGTTGTCGCGCTGGTGCAGGCCGATGGACGGTTCGTCAAGAATATAGAGCACGCCGCGCAATTCCGAACCGATTTGCGTGGCAAGGCGGATGCGCTGCCCTTCCCCGCCTGAAAGCGTGCCGGCAGCGCGGTCCAGCGTAAGGTATTGCAAACCAACGTCCGATAAAAACTGCAGCCGGCCTTTGATCTCTTTGAGAATAAGCTTTGCCACCGATTGTTCATTGGCCGAAAGCGGGATATGCCGGATGGAATCCGAAAGCCGAGCCACGGACATGGACGTCATTTCAGCGATATTCAATTCGCCAATGCGTACGGCCAACACTACGGGCTTAAGCCTTTTCCCCTGGCAGGCCGGGCAGCTTTTTTCCACCATGAATTTCATGATTGATTCGCGGTGGGCTTCCGATTCCGTGCTCTGCAGATACCGCTGCAGCTGCGGAATTACTCCCTCAAACATTCCCACATGCTTGTATTCCGACCCCGTCCGCTCCGACTTGAACAAGACTTCCAGTTTTTGGTCGTAGCCGTATAAAATGGCTTCCACGGCGCCTTTGGGCATTTCGTTCAAGGGCGTCTCCAGCGTAAAGCCAAGCTTTTTTCCGAGTGCTTCAAGCATGCCTAACCGCCAGGACTTACCCGCGCCTCGCCAGGGCACAATGGCGCCGTCATTGATGGACAAATCCTTGTTGGGGACAATCAAGTCTTCATCAAATTCCTGCGCGCTTCCCAACCCATGACAGGTTTCACACGCGCCAAAGGGAGAATTGAAAGAAAAAATACGGGGCTCCAGCTGCTCAAGATTTACATGCCCCTGCGGGCAAGACAGATGCCGTGAAAACAATTCCTCTTTTTCGTCTTCGCCCAACACGACCAACACCAGACCGTCCGCCGTGTTTAAGGCGATTTCCACGGCATCATTCAGCCGCGTTCGCGTTTCTGGCGACTCATCGACTTTGAGGCGATCGACCTGAACGTCGATGTGGTGCTTTTTTTGCTTGTCGAGCTTGATGCTTTCGCTTAAGTCGTACAGCTTACCGTCTACGCGCACGCGGGCAAACCCATCATTCCACAAACGCTTGAATAACTCCTGGTACGTCCCTTTTTTCGCGCGGATGACGGGCGCATACACCTGTATTTTGGTACCGGCCTGGTGCTGCAAAACCAAATTGGTAATGTCTTCGGCTGACTGCGATTTGATGGGTACGCCGCAGACCGGACAGTGCGGCTTGCCCACACGGGCAAACAACAAGCGGAGGTAATCATAAATTTCCGTAATGGTGCCGACGGTCGAGCGGGGGTTCTTTGAGACGGATTTCTGCTCAATGGAAATAGCCGGACTGAGGCCATGAATAGCATCCATGTCCGGTTTGTTCATGATGCCTAAAAACTGGCGCGCATAGGCTGAAAGCGATTCAACATACCGGCGCTGCCCTTCCGCGTAAATCGTATCAAACGCCAAAGAAGATTTGCCCGAACCGGACAAACCCGTAATGACATTCAGCTTGTTGAGAGGCAATTTGACGTCGATGTTTTTGAGATTATGCTCCCTCGCTCCCTGCACGTACAAAAATTCTTGGTTTTTCATAACATGTGAGTATCAGGCAAATTGTGCTGCTTGCGCAGCTCTGAAACCTGGTCGCGCAATTCAATCGCGCGCTCAAAGTCCAGCTGCTCAGCTGCAATTTCCATGGCGCGTTCAAGCTCGGCAATCAAATCATGCACGTTATCAATATCTTTGTAGGCCTGCTTGACGTCCCCCTCCAAAGACAGGCGTTCCGCAATGTCCTTTTTAATTGACGTCGGGATGATGCCATGTTCGGTATTATACGCCTGCTGGATGCGGCGGCGGCGGTTTGTTTCGTCTATGGCGCGTTTCATGGCGCTTGTTTGTTTTGCCGCATACATAACCACGCGCCCGTTTACGTTGCGCGCGGCGCGGCCGATGGTCTGAATCAGCGAACGTTCATTGCGCAAGAATCCTTCCTTATCGGCGTCTAAAATGGCAACGAGCTCTACTTCAGGAATATCCAAACCCTCTCGCAGCAAATTGATCCCCACCAGGCAGTCAAATTTACCCATGCGCAAATCCCGCAAGATCTCCGTGCGTTCCAGCGTATCAATTTCACTGTGCAAATAGCGAACCTTCACGCCATTTGTGGCCAGGTATTCCGCCAGGTCTTCGGCCATCCTCTTGGTCAGCGTTGTAACAAGCACGCGGTTTTTGCGGCCGACCGTTTCGTTAATCTCTTTCAGCAGGTCTTCAATCTGGCCTTCTGGCTTCCGTACGTCAATACGCGGGTCCAGCAATCCTGTCGGGCGGATAATTTGCTCAACGGCCAGCGGCGCGCGCTGCAACTCAAAGGGGCCCGGTGTGGCGCTGACAAACACCACATTCTTCATGTATTTTTCAAACTCTTCGAACTTCAACGGCCGATTATCTCGAGCGCTGGGCAACCGGAATCCGTATTGTACCAGCGTGTCCTTGCGAGATTTGTCCCCTTCATACATTCCGCCGACTTGCGGCACGCTTACATGCGATTCATCGATAAACATGACAAAATCCTCCGGGAAAAAATCGAGCAGACACTTGGGTGGCTCGCCTGGCTGGCGGCCTTCAAAATGGCGCGAGTAATTTTCAATCCCTTTGCAGGTCCCAAGGCTGCGAATCATTTCCACGTCAAACATGGTCCGTTGCTTGAGCCGGTGCGCCTCAAGCGGGGGCAACTCTTTAAGGCGCGCCTCCAGCTCGTCCAGAATTCCCTTGATGGCACGCTCCTGCGTCGCAGGGTCAATCACAAATGGGTTACGGGGAAAAACGGTTACCTCTTCCAATTCCTGGATTTCTTTCTGCGTCACCAGATGCCGCTCGGAAATTTTTTCAATTTCATCGCCGAACAGTTCAAAACGGTATATGACGTTTCCGTAGCCCTGGATCAGGTCAATCGTGTCCCCTTTCGCGCGAAAACGTCCTGATTTCAGCTCCGTGTCATTGCGCTCAAACTGAGCTTCCACCAGCCGGCGGAACAACTCCTGCCTGTCAATCTTCTGCCCCCTCTTTAACGCAAAGCTTCCCTTTTTATAGTTCTCCGGGCTGCCAAAACCATAGATGCAGGAAACGGACGCCACAATGATGACGTCTCGGCGGGAAACCAGATCTGCCGCTGCCGCCAGGCGGAACTCCTCAATCTTTTCATTCACCAGCGTTGATTTTTCAATAAACGTGTCACTGGCGGGCAAATAACTTTCCGGCTGGTAGTAATCGTAATAGGAGATGAAATAGTTGACCCTGTTTTTTGGAAAAAACTGCTTAAATTCGCCATATAGTTGGGCGGCTAAGGTCTTATTGTGAGACAAGATCAGCGCGGGCCGCTGCAGCTGCGCAATGACATTTGCCATGGTAAACGTCTTGCCACTGCCCGTAACGCCCATCAACGTCTGAAAACGTTTTTGGCCGCGCAAACCCTCCACAAGCTTTTCAATAGCTTGCGGCTGGTCGCCCGTTGGCGAATACCCTGCTTCCAACGTGAATAGTCCCATATCAAAACTGTTTGACTTTAGCAGAAAACCGCACGCGATTCAAGCCTAATGCGGCAAGGAAGAGTCTTCTTCGTGCCCGCGGGCCACCTGAGGGATGGACGTCGAAAATGAGCCTAATTTCCGTTGAAAAATGTTCCTATACTGGAGGTATTCCCGCGACCCAAACGCACGTAAAAGCGCAAGGTACGCCGCAAGCGCCAGCATGACCTGGACAATCACAAATGCGGCGACCTCTACTCGCGAGGGCTGAAACACCAAAATGCCTACAAGATACTTGCTTGTCAGCAGGATGAACAACATCACGGCGCCGGACAGAACGCTCTGCAGCATGGACTTGCGGACTTCGGAAAGCGAGCGATACGCGGCTTTCACTTGAGGGCCCAGCATCAAGGCGAGGAATTGGGCCGCGCTGGCAAGGCTCAATGAGACGGCAAGGCCGACAACGCCATACCGTTTGCTCAGCGCAAAGGCCAGCCCGGCATTTAGGGCAACGCCAAACGCTGCCGCAATCAAAGGGTACCATGTGTTTTTTTGCGCATAATAGCTTCGCGCATAGATGGGCAAAAGGCTTTGCGCCACCATGTGCCCGGACAGCGCCAGCAGTATGGCCGCGGTCTGAACGACAGCTGTTGCGCCGAACTTGCCGCTTCCCAGCAACAGCAAGACGATTTCCCGACTGAATACCGCCATACAAATGACTGTCGGCACCAAAAAAACCAGCAATGACGAAATGGAGTTATGAAATACTTTGCGGAATTTTTTCAGCCGCCCCTGGGCCATGGCGGATGACAAAGATGGAAATGCTGCGACGGCAAACGAGATACCAAACAGGCCGATGGGCAAATGCGCGAGGTTATGCGCAAAACTGAACTGTGTGAGGCTGCCACGCGGCAAACCGGAGGCCATGAGCGTAACAATAAAGAGCGTCGCTTCATTCAAGGCAATGCTTAGCGTGCGCGGGCCCATCAGCGCGCCGATATCGGCCAAACCTGCTTGCTGCCAGGGCCGCACCCATTGCCAAGACCATCCGATGTTGCCGGACACTATGGCTTGCAGCGCAAGGTGCGCCGCCGCTCCAATGCCCACGCCCCAGGCAAGCCCCATGGAGCCCATTGCAGGCACCAGGGCCACGATGCCAAAAATAATGCCCAGATTGTAAAACACGGGCGCCAAGGAATAGGCAAAAAACCGCTTAAAACTTTGTAAAATTCCGCCAAATACACTGCTGATGCCCAGAAATAATGGGCTCAGCAGCATCACACGGCTGAGTTGAACGGATAGCGCGGCTGTTTCCTGATTGAATCCCGGGGCTATAACGGGAATCAGCCACGGCATGACGGCATACAACAGCACGCACGTGACAAGCAGCCCCGCGCTTATGAGCAATAGAACAGCCTGAGAGAAACGCCAGGCCTTGTCGCGGTCGCGCTCGAACAGCTCGGAAAAAATCGGAATGAATCCGGCGGACAAAGCCCCGAGGACAATGATGTTGAATACGAAATCGGGGATGCGGAATGCCGCATAATAGGCATCCAGGACGGAGCCGGCGCCAAAGGCAGATGCAAGCAGACGATCGCGCAATAGCCCCAGCACGCGGCTGACCAGGCTAAACAAACCTAATATGATCGCGCCAGCGGCAATGCTGTTTGTGGGTCGAAATAAACGCGAAAACATAGTCACTATTTTTTGAGGTCGCGCTTAATCCGGTACGCGCGTTCTGCGTCATCCAGCAGGCGCGTGTCCAGCTCCTGCACGAACATTGCTTCACGGTTGTGGTCCAGCCGCTTCATGGCGCCGTAAAAAGGCGCTGCAACCTGCGACAAACCCAGCAAATGCGCGACGCCCCGGCCCTTCTTCATTGTTCCCGCCGCATTACAGACGACAACAAAACACTCGTTTTCCATCGCACGAGCGATGGCACAGGCATTCACAAACTCAACATCCGCATCGCGGTTATACTTCAAGCCTACGCCGGCGTCCTCCCTGCTCCATAACGTCGGACAAAAAATTATTTGCGCCCCCCTTTTCGCCATGGAACGGAACACCTCAGGAAAAGCCATGTCCCAGCATATCGCCAGGCCGATTTTGCCGTACCTCGTTTTTATGACATCCGTTCGGGTTCCGGCTGAAAAGGTTTCATGCTCCGAAGCCCATAAAAAATTTTTCCGATAACGACCCAAAATCTTGCCGCGGAAGTCGATGTAATACGCCGTGTTGAATTCCCGCCCGTTGTCTTTCTCGACAAATGAGCCGGGGACGATGTCAATGGCATGTTCTTTCGCCAGCGCCTGAACCAGCTTTACCATTGCTTTGTCATCCGTCTCGGACACGCTGGCAAAGTACTCAGGGAAAATGATGACCTGGCAGCGTTTCTTTGCCGCCGCCTGAATATACTTTTTTAACTTTTTTTCCACCGACGGCAACGATCGTGGATTGAAATTAGCCTGAACAACCGCAATTTTTACGCGCATATAGGTGCATCATATCACACCAAAAGAAAAAACCGCAGATGAACTGCGGTGTTTTCTGGTTCCCGGGCAGGGATTCGAACCCCGATACTGAGCTCCAAAGGCTCATGTCCTACCATTAGACGACCCGGGAATAATACAAGCCTGGCCGAAGCCAAGCTTGAAAGAAACATACAATGTTTTGGCTGGTCCGTCAAACCCTGGAATACTTGCGCGTGGCCAAAATCGACGCGACTCCCAGCAACACGATCAACCCCGCCAGCTGCAGGCCGAACAGGAATAAAAAGTTCGCGTTATAGAAGGCAATCAGGTTTATTTTTGCGCCATCAGAAAACAATTCATTCAAATACGGCTCGATGAAACCCACCAGCGGATACCAGGCGAACAAAAAGATCATCAGCGAAAATACCGAATAAATCACGCCCTGCCAGACATACGGCATACGGATAAACCAGTTGGTCGCACCGACCAAGCGCATGATGGCGATTTCCTCGCGATGGGTGTAAATCATGATGCGCAGCGTGTTAAAGACGACAATCAGCGCAATAAGCCCGAAAATAACGCTTAAGACGGAAGCGATTGTCCGGACGCGCTCGCTAATCTCAGAAACGCGCTGAATGATCAATGTTTCTTCGTTGGCCTGATCCGCAATAAGAGCCGCATACCGCTCCTCTTTGAGCAGGTCTAAAATCGCCTGGTAGTCGCTGGGGCTGTGCGCCTGTACGTTCAGCTGGGCACCAAGCGGATTCTTTTCAAGCTCCTGCAGCGACTGGATAATGGCGTTGTCTTCCTCATGCCGGGAACGCAGCGACATCAGCGCTTCATCGGCGGAAATGTAGACCACATCCTTGACCTGAGACAATCCCAAAAGCCGCGCGCGCAAATCTAAAATAACGCTTTCTTCCACTCCGGGGTTCAAAAACACGCTGATATCGATCTTTTTCTCTATGGTTTCCAATGTATACTCGCTGACAGTTTTTATGAGCAACAACACGTTGATGGAAAACAACGCGATGACAATCACTGTCATCGTAATAAGAGACAGCCAGATGTTCCGCCAGAAGTCCTGGACGGCGTACTTTGCGGTGCGCGACAAAAACGTAAACATATCTACAATGTGTATTTACCCGCCTCGAGGTCGTTTACCACTTCCCCATGTTCCATGACAATGACGCGGCGGCGCAAATTATTTACCACGTCCCTGTCATGCGTCATGAGAATGACCGTGGTCCCAAACTCGTTAATCTTCTTCAGTAAATCAACAATCTCCTGCGCGTTGATGGTATCCAGATTGCCCGTCGGCTCATCAGCAATAAAAATTTTAGGACGGTACGCCAGCGCGCGGGCAATGGCCACGCGCTGCATTTCGCCGCCGGAGATTTCATCCGGATACCGCCGCTCCTTGCCAGCCAGGCCGACAATCTTAAGCACCGGCTGCACCACCTGAAGAATCTTCGCTTTGGGCATGCCGGCGACCTCCAGGGCAAAACTGACGTTCTCCTCCACGGTTTTGTTGCCCAGCAGGTTAAAATCCTGAAACACGACGCCAATCTGACGCCGTAAAAACGGGATCTCATCGCGCTTGATCTTGGTAATGTCCCACCCGCCAACAACAATCTGGCCTTCCGTGGGCCGCTCCTGCGCAATCAGCAGCTTTGCCAGCGTGGACTTCCCCGCGCCGCTGCGACCGATGATAGAAACAAATTCTTTCGGGCGGATGTGCAAATTCACGCCTTTTAAGGCGGTGGAGTCGTTGCCGTACAGCTTGCTGACATTCTTGAAATGGATCATAACGGCAGGCTGGGATCAAAGGTATTGGGCAAATTATGGCTTTCGATTTCCTCTTGCGTGGGAATGTATGGCTCGATGCGCACGTTGGTCAGCCCTTTACGGCGGTTGCTAATTTCTTCAAACGCGACCAGGTCCAGGTCGATGATGCGGCCAGTCCATTCTTCAGGACCATAGTCATTGACTTCAATAATAGTCCAGTTGCCTGAATCGACATCCGTAACCTTCAGCAGCGTCCCATGCTGGAAATGACGGGATGCCGCGCAACGGCAGTCCTGGTACGCATACCAGCTGGCAATGCCCTCCAATGGGATTTCATCGGCCAGGATGGCCATGGGGGCATACGTCAGATGTATGGCCGCGCGTAATGACCGATCATGTTCGTTGATATTGGTAGGGATCAGTACCCAGGACTGTTTGCCTTTGTCCCAAAAATACACCCCCTTGTTATCGTTTGTCGTGGCGGAAAAATGCATGCGCAGCCACAACGGCAGCTCGGGATTGTATAAGTCAGCGGCGCCCTTGATGTCGAATTCGTAAATAGGGCTGATGATGCGCTTCCCTTCCGGTACCGGCCAGTCAACCCTCAGACGCTCAGGGGTTTCCGCAGCGGCAGCATTCACCTGATACGTCTGTCGCGGTTCAAACCCGACGTGATCAAAAACCTTAATGGTCACATCCGTTTCACCCTTCAAAACCTCCGGCAAAACGCCGACAAAAAACTGGTCGTCAGGCGTGTTGATGGTGTACCCCAGCTTGATGGTGGGTGCATCAAACGCCCAGCGATGCAGTTCTGTTTGCGAGGGCGTCTCTTGCGCGCGGGTTACGGCAGCATGAAACAACGCAATGCCTGCCACCATTGCCGCTGCACCCGAGACTCTTGCCAGAAACAAAACTTTTCGCTTCATACCAAATCGCCTATAATTATACCATAGAGCCGGTTCCCAGGCTTATGTGGAAAAGGCATGCCAAAACGCACACCAAAAAGAACAAAAGCCGAAAAGTGGACTGACCAGCATCGGACACTGTGCCATTTGCTCGAAGAAGAGCTGCACGGCCTGGTGCATTATTTGCGTGCTTTGCACTATCTCTCCATTTTGCTTATCTGCGGCAGCGTGGCAGGAATCATCCTGGCTGTTCGCGCCCTTTTTGCAAACGGGGAACACGCTGTCGCGGCGTTCATTACTATCATCTTGACGTGCTCAGGCGTGCTGACAGCCTCGCTTCTCTCGCTCAGGCCCTGGGTGCTGCCGCGCTTTTTGCTGCCCATCGACATCCACGAACTTCGGTATGATGACATGCTGCTGGTAACCGCATCGCCGCGCGAATACATCCACCTGCTCAAGCGGCACATTCAGAAGCTGACCGATGCCTACCTGCTTCGAAAACTGACGTACTTGCGGCATGCCATCGCGCTGATGGTCTTTGGCACGGCCGTGGCCGCGGTTCTTTCCGTAGCGCTTCCCTGACCTTGACGCGCGGGCTTTCCGTAGCGTATCCTATGAGTAGAAACGGCCTGTGCCGTTTTTTACGCGCCAAAGTAGCTCAGCTGGTAGAGCAATGCTTTCGTAAAGCAGAGGTCGCGGGTTCGATCCCCGCCTTTGGCTCCAGGTTTTTGCAAGACAGCCTCCGGCTGTTTTTTTGCTGCTTACCCGCCTCCGAAAAAGTAATCAAACCATTTGCGCGGATTGCTGCGCCCGTCTCGTTGAAACGTCTGTAAGGCGACGGCGCCGCTGGGAATGGCGGACTCGCCGGAATTCGCCGTTGGCACATCATGTATCACCAGCACCCGCTCGCCCGGCGCTTTCAGCCCAAGCTTCAGCCTCGCCTGCTGCTCAAAATAACTGTCCGTTTTTAAATACTCCACAAAATCGCTTGTTTTCCTATTGCTTGCGTCAAGCTCGGCTATCTGTTGGCGCAGCGCCTCAATCTCATTGTGGATTTGCCGGCTGCGCAAATACTCCTTTACCAGGGAAACAGTCAGCAATGCCACAAAGAGCGCCAGGCCTAGGGTGGCAAATCGCAATCGGGGCTTCTTTTTTGCGGCAGCTTGGCCCCGCATAGGGCTTTAGGAAACCAGCTCAGCGTTGAGCGAAAGAAACGGATCGGCGATGCGGCCAAGATCCAGATCGCTTGCCTCATCAATAGGTGTCGAGAACTCGTAGGTGAACAAAAGCGATTCCTGAAGGTCATGTACCTGCCTGTTCCAGCTATCTCCAAACAACTCTCTGGCTAATGCCTCCGTTGTGACATGCCGCAACACATTTCCCACATCCACAACATACACCGCCGGCAGGCTTGGTACTTTCACCAAAGATCCGGGGCGAAACGGGACGGCTTCGCCCAACGGGCGGCTGGCCAGCAATTCATCGGTAATTGAAATGACTTTGGAAAAGTCAGAACCGTACCAGGAGGCATACACGCGTGCGCTCTCAAACACATGCCGCTTATTGTCGGTGCCAATAAAGTAGACCGCCGAGGTGCTTCCTTTGACCAGGTTGCCCGGCGACAAGACATTTTCTTCTGCAACGGGCGGCTCCTCACCGCTTTCTTCTGTAACCGTAACGTCCACGGACCCAACCTCCAGGCCGTCCACCAGCACCTTCACTACGGCGGTACCTACCGCATTCACGCTCAAGGAAACGCTCGCTTTGCCTTGCGCATCGGTCACGGCATTGGACGATGACAACTCGTCAACTGCGCGAACAGCAACAAACTCCACCTGGCGGGATCCAATCAACGACCCGTCCTCACCTTTCAGCGTTACATCGATATGCGCTGATCCGCCAACCTGAACAACATCCGGCTGCGACACGAAACTGGATTTTTCCAAAGAAACGGCCCGGCTGTCGATGATGGCATAGTATGCCTCGCTGGTAAACTCGCGGCTGCCGTCCGTGGCCATGACGCGTACGGTAACCTCCTCATAAGGAAGCGTGGGGATGTACCCGGCTTTCCATTCGGAAAAACCTGTGCCGACGCTCTCCGCTTGAATTGTTTGTCCATTCACCGCAACGCTTACTCCTAGGACATTATCTCCATTGCGATCGCGCGCTTCGCCGGTAAACCAGACAACAGGCTGCGTTGAGGGCTTATAGATAAACACCGGTGCGGCCTTGTCTACCGACAGGTCGGCCACATAGGCCTTGGGCGCGCTAAAGTCGTTTTTTTGCGGCTTGAAAATAATGGTCTGTGAAAAAAACTGGTCCGGACTAGCCGTCACGACTGAATTGGAGAGGAAAACCCCCTGCTCACCATCTTCATACACCAAATCGCCATCTTCGCCGGTTGGCAAAATACTAAACTGCAAATTTCGCTCAAACGGCACCGCGCTTTCAATAGAGATGAAAAACCGCTGCGAGTCTGCCGCAAATTTCCCGTCTACCGGCGCAAAAACCCACAAACCGCTTTTCAGTTCGCCGTCAGCCAGCTTTTCGTCATAGCCCCATCCCTGAAATCCCTCTACCCCGCGGTCCGCCCAAAGCGTAGCCCCGACGTATTCATACCCCTCCCAGGCAGAACCCGACTTGGCGGCGGTGAGCGCTTTTAAAGAATCGCCAGCGAATGAATGAACCGTAAAATCAGACACCAATACATCAAAGTCTTTCCAATACACGAACGGGGTGTTGGTGGTATGGACTGTTACCGTGGGTTCTGTTTGCGCAAATACCGACTGAGTGCTAAGCAGCGCCAGGCCTGCAAAAAAAGGGACGAGGAGCTTTTTCATACGGCGTTATTTGTTGTATTTATCTTTTAATTCCTTGATGCGGTCTTCAAGGATTTTTTGCGGAACTTTCTGGTTCATTTTTTCGTAGTACGGGATGGTTTTCTCTTCCCTGCCCGTCTGCTCTAACCACTCCACATACGCCTCTAAAACCTCGAAGTCCTCAAACGAGCGAAAGATACCCTCTTCATAAATTTCATCAATCACGTAATTTGGCGTACCCTCTATGTTCTGATAGGCCTTGGCCAGCTCAATAAACGTTTCACGGATAGGCAAGGTCAGCCGCAGCGGCTCCAGAACCTTGCGCGCTTCTTCCCATTGCTGCCGCTCCAAATAAATACGCGCAACGTCAATTTTGTAGAAAATGTCCACCGGCTTTAGCGTATCCACCACTGCAAACAGTTCCAGCGCCAGGTCATGGTCTCGCAAATCGCGTACATGCCGCGCCATATCCATAAGATTTTGCGCAGTGGAGTCTGTACCGCTCACGAATTTTTCCCTGCGCTCCTCTACTTTCGCCAAGACGGACTGGGTTTCCTCCGGTAAGAACAGCGAATGTGACGTGTCTACACCGTTTTCCATTAACTCAGCCACGCGCGCTTTAGGATCGCGGCTTTGATTAAGCTCATTGCCCTTCACCACAAACAGCGTTGCCGCCAGCACCACAGCCAAAGCAATTCCCGCCAGCACCCCTAAGGTTTTCTTATCTGTTGATATATTCATATGCCTGAATAGTAAGCGTTTTAAGGCGAAATTGCAACGAAAAAAGCCATAACAAAACCCCCTGGCATATGCCAGGGGGTTTGTATAGCTCACAACAACGTTGTGGCTAGGCTAGATCATGAGATCCGATTAACCACAGAGGTTAGACGGATGGGTCATGACTGCGCCAGCGAACGTGTTGAAGTCGGACAAGATGTTGACCGGGAAGACACCGGCGCCAGCAGACGCGAAGGACTGCGTAACACCAGGAACTCCGCCAACAGAGAAGCCGAATTCAGACGTAGCTAACTGGACGTTCTCGCCAGTGCCACAGTTGGCACCAGTATCGGTGAGCAACAATTCCAATTTGTGGGTACCAGGAGTGACCAAGGTATCGGTGATACCAGAGCCATCCCAGACACCAGCGGCGATCGCCAGAGCGGAGCCGCCACCCATGGTGGTGTCATCCAATTCAACGGCGATTGTGTCGGAAGCGGCTTCACAAACCGTAGCGTCATTAGACGTACAGGTACCGCTGACTTCAAGCAACGTGATGCTGGTGCCAGAGATGATGACATCCATGATACCGAGCAACATGTTGGCCTGACCAGGCAACGTGGTTGAAGGCAAAGCCTTGTTGACCACGCGGAGCTGGGCACCGGCCGGAGTCAAGATACGGCCGTTAACAGCGCCAGTGTTGGCGGTGTTGGCGACCAAAGTCTGGCTTTCCGCACCCTTGTACAAGATCTGGCTTGTGCCAGTTGCATTGGTGATGGTCAAGCTTGGCGTAATGATGCCATCAGCCGGAGCAGCATCGTTACCGATGCTGCCCAGGGTGTTACCCGTGGCATACACCGTGATGATACCGGTCTGACCGGCGCCAAGCGTAACCGCGCCGTCGTTGAACACACAGGAGATGGTCGCCGGAGAGGCGCCAGTCACCGTGCGCGTACAAACGGTGGTTTCAGCGGCAGCAGCCGTGCCGGCAACCGTGAAGCCCTCGACCTTCACCGTGATCGTGGCCAAATCAGTCGCCAAAGCGACATCACCGGCGGTCAAGGTCAGGTTAAAGGTGTTGAGGTGTTGATCTTCATGGATGCTTGCAGCGGTCTGGAAGGTGCCGATCTTCAGCTGTTCAGACGGACCAATGATCTGGTTCGGCTGGAGCTGACCAACATTGGTCGTAACCGTACCAGTGGCAGCCTTCACAACGTTGGCACCAGCGGTGGCTGGGGTGTTGCTGAAGGACTGAGAGCTGGACTGGCCCGTACCGGAGATGGTGGCCAAGGTGGTAGCGGCGGTCACCGTGCCGGCGGCCGGGGCGGAAGCGCCCTGGACACAGACCACGCGCACCTTGTATTCGGCGTTGGCAGCGACAGAGAAGTTGACCGAGAAGGTCAAAGTCACGTCAGCAGCGCCGGAGATGGTCAAGGACTGGGATGTAGCCAATTCCTGACCGGAGACGTTGTGCAAGCCAACCGTGGTACAGCCGTCGACGCCAACGATGTTGTTGGCGGCAGCGCCGGTACCTTCAAAGGTAATACCGATGGAAGTAACGTTCACGCCTTCCTGTGAAGGACCCGTGATGGTGTATTCACCGATCACGACATTGGTCGCATTGGCAACCAAGAAGCGGACCGTAGCGTTGGAGGACACCGTCAAGGCAGTCAACAAGCGGATAGTAATGGTCGTGCTAGCCGTGTTGGCAGCCGGGAAGTCCTGGCTTGTGCCCTGGTCAAAGGACAAGTTGGTGTTGTTGGCGTCAACAAGAGTGACAGCCAATACATCACCGTTGGCATACGCATTGTTGCTGGCAATGACATCACATTCAACCACAATCAACCAGTCGCCGATGGCCATCTGCTTGGTAGAGGTGACCAAAACGGTGCCGGTAACGGAGTTGATGCTGTTCTCGCCGCCGAAGTTGGACAGGTTGTACACCGCCAAATCGATGGAGGAGGCGTTGATTTCGCCCTTGTCATTGCGCTGGCCAATCTTGATCTGACAGGCGGTGAAACCGGTGTCATTGTCGGTGCCGGTGGCAGCGATGCTCAAGCTGGACAACGTAGCCTTGGAACCACGGACGCGGACCTTGAAGACGCCAACGATGGTGTTGGTCGTGCCGGAGGTCTTTTCATCGTCCAACTGGACGCCAGAGGTGTCCTTGACGTTGTTGATGTTGACGGATTCAGCCGTAGCGGAAGAACCAGTCACCGTGATGGTGTTACCCGGGGTCGCATTCAAGATAGCGATACCCTGGTTCACATTTTCCTTGGTGATGTCAGTGACATCATTCGGGACAGCGGCCGCGGCAGCGCGGTCATTGTCGAAGAAGTAGAAGTGAGGAGCCGGGTAGCGGTTGGAGACCGTGATGGTCTGACCAGCTTCACCGATAACCTTACACCACAATTCCCAGGACTTGCTGGACTGCGTCATGAGACGCTTGCCCTCAGGGATGGCAAACACCATGTGCTTGCCGGCCCAGGTGAATTCGCTGGAAACCATGGATCCAGCAATGCGGAATTCACAGCCATTGACGATCAAAGAGCCATTGACGCGGAACACAGCGTTCGGCACGTAGGCATCATTGTTCGAAATGGAAACCTGAGCAGAGTACAGCTGGGTCAACGTGGAACCTTCAGCCTGCACGCTGGCAGGAGACACAGGAGAAGTGATGGACCAGTCCATCAAATCACCGGTGGCAATGGACGCAACCTGGCGGTTCTGCAAGACGAAAGAAGATTCGACCACGGCGGCAGCGGCAGCGCCACTGACGGTGACGGACTTCATGCGGACGTGCAGGATACCACTGGTGGCGTTGGTGGAAGCGTAGAAGCTTACATCCTGACAGCCATTGATGGTGACATCAACGTCGTTGGATTCATACAACGCAACCGTGTCGTTGGATTCGGTGCCGGACTGTTCATAAATCACGTTACCGAAGTCAAACCAGGACATGGTCGTGTTGGCGCTGACCGTACCGGAAGCAAAGCTGGTGCGGAGGTCAGAGATCGTTACCGGGCTGTTGCCGGAACAGATCTTGATTTCAGCGCGGCCCAGGTTCTGAGAGGAACCGGAAGCCATGGACAAATTGGTAGCCGTGCGGGTACCAGTGACGGTCACGCCAGAGGTCGGGGCCGGGCCAACGCCAGAACCGCCTTCTTCCAAACCTTGGCGGTCCGGAGTGAAGAGGCCCAACAAATCGGCGGCGTCGACTTCATCAGTGACGTCGGAAGCGTTCTGTCCCAACCAGGCGGAGAACTCCGAAGAGCTGCCAGGGGTGACAACAGCGCTGTACAAGGAAACATCGCCAGAAACCATGTAGTTCTGTTCAGCACCGACAACATAGTAGTTGCCGTCGAACATCACCAAGGTACCGACCGGAAGAGCGCCGAGGCCCAAACCAGTGGCTACGGATTCAGAAGAAACCGTGTAGTTGGTGAAGAAGGCATCCGGGACATCGTCAACTTTCTGGTTCCAGGAAGAACCAAAGAGATCCAAAGCCGTGTTTTCATCGGCAATGGCGTGCAACTCGGCATCCGCGCCGACCAAGTAGACCTTTGGATCGGTCGTAATCTTGGCTAAGCGGGTACCTGGGCGGTAGGTGACGTTGCCACCAATCGCGACAGCAGCCAATTCAGCGTCAGAAATAGTCTGGACGCCGGCGAAGTTGGCATACCAAGTCTTGTAGGTCTTTTCGTTCGGGAAGACGTAGCGCTTGCCGTTCGCGCCTACGTAGTAGACGGCCGGAAGGCTGGCCTTAATCAGATCACCCTCGGAGACAGCAGCGGCGGAAGGAGCTGCGGCGGCGGCCAAAGGGGCGAACGCAGCAACACCGACCGACCACATGGCGGTCATTGCAGAAACTGCAACGGTGAGAGCTTTTTTAAGAGATTTACTCATATGTTACATGGATCCATGCTGTTCCTCATCCGCCGGATGCGATCCGTTCCTCATTCGCGGCGCTAGCGTCGTTTCCCAACCTCGCGGCTGGGGACGTCGACCTTGCTCTAGGGCATCGAATGCGTCTCGTATACGGTTTGTGGATGGAAAGCAACAGAGAGCCAATAGCCCTGACCCCTACCCGATCCGTCTTATTAATAGGTGGATCGAGAAGGACAGGAGTCATCGGCCTACGTCGATTATAGGCCGATGCATTCCTATCCTGCTTGATTACTGGCTGGTCGAAGGAGCTGTGGCGTTGTCCGCTGGTTGTTCGCTTGTTTGCTCTTGGTTATCCGTTGATTCTTTTTCGGGTGCTTGTTCGTCTGGAGCGCCTTCTGCGGGTTTAACTTCCGCCTGTTCTTCTGTGGCCGTAGCGTCATCTTTTGTTTCTTCCGCTGCCGGCGTTTCTTCAACGGGCTGAGGTTCTACCTTCTTAGGCTCTTCCGCTTTCGGCAGTAAGGAGCGCAGCAGTGTGGAAATTTCTTCAACCTTCTTGTTTGCCTTGTTTAAAGTTTCCAAGGCTGTGGCAAAATCACGTAATTTGATGAGCTCTTCCGAATACTTGATAAAGGGAAATACTTCCGTATCAAGACGCTTTTGCAATTCTTCGCGCGTTACGGGGGCAACAGGAGCAGGCTGCTCGACCGGGGCGGGGTCAGCAGAGACTGTTTCTTCCTCTGGGGTGGGGTTTTCGTTGTCCGCTTGATCAGCCGTGTCGTCTGTCTCTGATGGTTCTTTTGTCTCTGGTGCGGGAGGCACGATTACCTCATCCAAAGCGCGGACCTGGTTCTGCAAAGAATTCGCGGATTTTTTCACGACATCAAGGTGTTTTTCAACACGCGCCTTGAGGTCTTCCTGCGACACCTGGCTTTCAGCCTCCCCTGCCTTGTCGACAAGCACATCCAGAGCATTAATGGAAACCTCCTGCACGGTAGTAACAGCCTCGGTCAACGTACTGCTGGTTGAGGAAGCCGTCTCCTCGCCTAAATCATCTATCGTTTGCTGCAATGTCGCCTGATACCCGGACGTCTTATCGTCAATGATTTTTGCCAGCGCTACGGCTTCTTTGCCGGTGTTGCCGGTATCCTGCTTGGCGGCATCCAGACGGGTCTTTACGGCCGCGGTATCTTTCTTCAACTCTTCAATGGCAATCGTGATCTTTTGCTGGCGCTTTTCGCTGGGAGCCTGCTCCTTCGTCAAGCGCTGCAGTTCATGCAAGCGGGTGGCGACAAAATCAACTTCCAATTGGGCCTTTTTCGTCTGCGAAAACGTCATGCTGACGCGCGCGCGCTCAAGGCTTCGCTTGACCGGGTATAACGCATCACCCGGAAGGCTTCCTTTAGCCGCGTTTACCGCTGCCAGGCTGGGTCCGCCAATAATGCCCAGGATCATAAGGCTGATGCCCACCGGCTGCCAGGCCAGCTTGGAAACGGCTTGCTTAAAAGAAATAGAAAACACCGAAACATACGAAAGCGTGCGTTCCGGTGACTTCATCATTGGCAAATCTGCCAAAAGCGCCTGTTTGTTCTGCTCTAACCAAGCAGCATCCGGCTTGATGGCGCGGAGCTGGCGCAAATCGCTTTTGATTTGGTTAGGTAAGTTTTTCATATTCTCGTTTCAACGCCTGGTTTGCTCTATGTAAGAGCACGCGTGTTGAAACCGGTGATTTCTGTATGATATGCGCGATCTCTGCAAGGCTGAGGTCTTCCACGTATCGCAGCAAAAGAATTTCCTGGTATGAACTTTTCAGCGCATGCATCAGCGCAAGCATCTTCTGTCCGTCAATTTTTTGCTCCACTTGCTTCATGCCCTGGTCGTCTTGCGGCTGGGCATCCGTGGAAAGGACGAACTCCTGGCTTACGACAACGACTTCCTTCTTGCGGTAATGGTCGACGACCATGTTGCGCGCCATCCGGTAAATGTATGCCTTAAGGTGCTTGATCTGCTTCCCTTCCGCTGCGACCAATTCGCGCCAGCACTTGGTAAAGACCTCCGATGTCAGGTCTTTGGCGGTCTCATCATCGCTGACTTTAAAATAGATGAAGCGATAGATGGGCTCCGCCAGCAGCTCGTAGAGCTTGGCAAAGGAATCCGCATCGCGCTGATGCTGTATTCTGAGAAGAAGAATTTTTTCTTGTATTTTGCTCACAGCGTCACCTAAATAGACGTAAATAAAACAAAGTCGTTACAGCGGCTTTGGATTGAAAAAATATATCAGAATTCCGCCCTATTGTCTAGGTAAACAGACATTCCCGCGCTGGCTTAATTTACCATTGACTTTTCCTAAATTTGTATAATATAGTATATACAAATTGACTATGAAGCAAGATATTCGCCTATCTATTTCTGAGGCCGCAAAACTGTTTGGTATCAGCCAGCAGACAGTTCGCCGAGCCATTAAAGCACAAGAATTGAATTACATCGTCGTCCGAAACCGATACCGATTGTCATTTTTCAGCCTGCTGCAATGGTCACAAAAGCACACGACCGCCAAGAACAAACTGCGTAACAAGGGCATTGGTCAATACGTCCAGTCTTGGGACATCACGAACAAACGATATGCCCCCCACCCCGAAAACGCGCGACGAATACCAAAAGACTCCGGTTGAAGCCGGAGTCTTTTGTATGAGGGAAATAGATTTTTACCTTGACGCAACTGCTGCCAGCGGGACAGAAATTGTGAGAGGCGTGTCCCGACGCAAGACGGTGAGTTCGATAGAAGACCCTGGCTTCGCCTGGGCAATGACATCAGAGATTCCATGCCTATCGCTTACGGGAACTCCGTCGACGGCAGTAATAATATCATTCAATCGCAACCCGGCTTTGGCTGCCGCGCTGCCGCCAGGCAAGACGTCTATGCCGGACGAGGCGGAGGAAAGCCAGGCACCTGTGCTTGGCATGGCATCCGGGAGCAGCAGCGTGGTATGCGCCAAATCAACATAGGAAATTCCTAGTGACACGCGCTCAATGGCAGAAGATCGAAGCACCATGTTCAAAACTTTGCGGAGCTCCTCGGCTGGAATCATAGGCACTACGGCATTGGTAGCTCCTTCCTGGCGGGCGATCAATCCAGCAATCTCCCCCTTTGTGTTATACACTGCCTGGCCGGCGCCGTTCACGACGACGACACGCGGCAAACGTTCAACTCGGTCGGCGTGCATGTGCGTGGCAGCTGCAAGACCGACCCCGGAAAGCGTTGCCGGGGCGAACAGCATCTCCTGGGAAACTGTCATAAGCGGTTCAAACGACTGCGCGACGAATTCCTGCGCAATAGAAACCGGCTGGAGCCGGTCCCGTTCAATTTTTATGAAACGGAGGTCTGTTGCCGGGTCAAACAAACGTTTCTGTACGTCTAACACATCACCGTTTTCAAGCCGCACGCTCGCAATCGCGGCGTCGTCAATGCTTGGATCGGCCACATAGACAATCCAGCCGTCGGAACTGACCACCCAGCCACTGATGGGCTGCGCGGCTGCGCCCCGCTGGTAGAGCCGGACAAAGGCTGGCTTTTGGTTTTCGGAAACCTTCTGCGCGGCCAGCCGCAAGGCAACGAGCTGCTCCTGCGATGAGCGCACAATGATGCCGGGCTCAGGGATTAAGGATGGCGACAAAGATAATTGCGTAATAAAAATCTGGCCGAGAAATGCGGCCAAAAATGAGGCGAATACCACCGCCAGGACAAGCATGAAACGAGAAGAAATAATACGTTGTCGTTTTTTGTGATGAGTGGTCATACTAGACGATCCACAGAGTGGACCCGATGGTTACGATAAATCCGCTCACGCCGATGGCGATGTACGGGATAAGTTCAGAACGCTGCCAGGTTTGCTGCGCCCACAGCCTGGTAACTCCCAGCCAGACATATACATACATCGCCATAAGGATACCGGTAAAAAACACATGCGTCGGGAGATAGCTGGTGGCCACAAACCATTCAATTCCCAGGAGCGCTCCGCAGAAGAGTGCAAGCACGAACTTTTCCCGGGAAACCTGCGACAGCGAGAGCACATCGGCCAGCAAGGCAACGAGGATGATACCAGCAAAAAGTACAACGCCCCAAAAACGCATTTGAAGGTATACCTGAACGCCTGTAAGCGCCGACATGGCCACGAACATAGCGTAGACATGCACATGTGACGACAGCCTCTGCAGTGTGTATGGCTGGTAAAGCATTGGTTGCTGCCAGAATATGTAGAGGCTTTCATACCAGACCCAAACCAGTGCTGTTGAAAGCGCGGCAATAGCAAGCGGCATGATGGACGGCTCGGAAATGGTCAACAAAGCCATGGTTGCTCCTGTCAGGATGAAGGGGAATAACAGGAACCTCAGTCGGCTGGGCATGGGATGAAACGCTCCCACGTTCAGCATCCCGATGGCCATGACAGCTAGCACCGCCCCCGTCACACACCCAAGCGTAACCGGACCCAAGCTTTGCTCCCCTAGCAGCACATGCACAAAACGGATGCGCCAAAACAGTGTGGCAAACCCCATGGCCACAAAAAGCGAGACGAGCAAAGGCGTTAGACGGCGAAGGAGATACATGCAAAAAAAGCCCAAAACCTGCATGGACACTATAGCCAATGCCTCGCTTGCTGGCAAAAAGCCTATGTTTTC
>CAYQCH010000004.1:0-6957 GCA_964415935.1 uncultured Gammaproteobacteria bacterium | reverse complement strand
TCTTTGGGGGTGAATGTTTGCAAATCGACCGGCGGATATACGACCTCGCTGTCGCGTCGATAGTATTTTTGGATACGACCCTGGACGGTCTTCGAATTTGCAACAAAGACATCGACACGGTTGGCGGCCAGCTGGTCCCAGGTGCGGATACGGCTTAAGACGCGAGGGATGTACCACTTTACAGCGCGCGGCATGCGCAGCTCCTGTACGTAGCTGTGCGTGTCCGTCCACAAAAACCGCGTGGGGGTATGGCAATAACAGATATGCAGGCTGTTGGGCGAGGTAATGACGCCTTTGGCAAAGGCAGAGCTGCTGGAAATAACCACGTCATACCCGCTAAGGTCGTATGACTCTGTGGCCCAGGGCATGAGCGGCAGGTACCACTGGTATCTGCGCACGCCAAACGGCAGGCGCTGGATAAAGCTGGTACGGATGTCCTTGCCCTTAAACGCCGCATGCGCGCCATTGGGATCGTACAGAAGCGTGTACGTGGGCGCTTGGGGGAACATGTGCTGCAATACCATCAACACGCGCTCCGCTCCCCCGTCTTGCGCCAAATGGTCGTGAACCAAGGCCACCTTCATAGCTTATTTATGCTTGCGCAGCAGGGCAAAAGGCGTTTTGAACAAAATCGCCAGATCCATGCGAATTGACCAATTTTCAATATAGTAGGTATCTAAGCGGACTTCCTCCTCAAAATCAAGGTCGGAACGGCCGCTGATCTGCGCGAGGCCGGTTACCCCAGGCTTGATAGCCAGGACACGCTTGTGGTGGCGTTTATAGAGGTCGACTTCCCGTGGCTGGTGCGGACGCGGCCCGACCAGGCTCATGCTGCCGAACAACACGTTAAACAGCTGCGGCAACTCGTCAATGCTCGTTTTTTCCAGAAACGGGCCGATACGCGTGCTCCGCGGGTCATTGCTGATCTTGTACAGTGGCCCCTCGCGGTGGCTGTATTTTTCAATCAGCTCTTTTTCCAGCGCAGCGGCTTTGCCGTCATTGTCGTAGCCGGGGCCGGTGCAGAACTCCTGCTTCAGCCTGCGGAATTTATATACAAAAAACAACTCCCCGCCTTTGCCGACGCGCTGGTTCTTATAAAGAACCTTGCCGCGGCTTTCCAGCTTGATGGCCAAGCAGACCAGCAGGAGCAGAGGCGATAAAACAATGATGGCAAAGAGACTGACCATTACGTCAAACGTGCGCTTAAAAATACGGCCCCAGCCTTCCAGCGGCGTCCGTTTGATTTCCACAATGGGCACATCGCCAATGGTTGAAAGAAAGGTGTTAGCCGCTTTTGTTTCAAACACGTCGGCCGCGTAATGAAACGGGACATGCAGATCAACGGCGGCATCCAGAATGTCTTCTGCCACGGCTTTGGGCTGGCCAACATCGCCCAGCAGAATGAGATCGGGCTTCTTGCCAGCGATGGATTCGAGATATTCATCACGATGCCCCGTAACCCACTCTTCAATGTGAAGCACCACGCGCATCCCTAGCGTCGGGTGCTTTTGAATATACATGCGCAGGTTTTCAGCTGTTTTGTCGGAACCAATCAGCACCACGCGCCGAGCGCCGATGCCGTACCGATAGAATAAAAATTTCAAGACCCGGACAAGCAGGCGCGCGCCCATGACAAACAAAAAGGCGAATACGGAAGCGGCCAGGACGATGAAACGGGAATTAAACAGTTCACCCCGCAAAAAGATAAGCACGGTCAGAGAGGCAAATCCCAATGAGCAGCCGACGAACACGCGTTTCACTTCCGTAAGGATGCGTCGCGGATGACGAATGCTGTACATGCCCGAAAGCGCGAAAATAGCCAACCACAACGCGACAGACAGCGAGACCGTGGCAACGAAGGTGGCATAATCGATTTCAAAAAGCACGGGACGGTACTGCGTGATGATACGCTCGAAACGCAAAGCATACGCAGCAGACGCCGCCAATGCCAGCATCAGGGCGTCCAAAGGAATGAGAAAGAGGGCAACTGCCAATTCAAACCGCTTCATAAAAAAATATTCAGGCTGGCATGTAAGCCGAATTCTGTTCCCGTTCCCTGCCGAAGCAAGGAGCAGGCGATGACCATCTCTCTGGATGGCGTGTCGCCACGCCATTCTAGCACGCTACCAAACTTGCGTTTACACCAGGCAGGGTTTGCCCCGCGCCGTGTCGCCACGGTCGCGCGTGCGCTCTTACCGCACGATTTCACCCTTACCGGCGGCCCGAAGGCCGCAGGCGGTATGTTTCTGTTGCACTGATCCCTAGGTTTTCCCTTGGTTCCCGTTAGGAACTGCCACGACCTTCATATGAAGGGGTGTTCGGACTTTCCTCCAATTTTGCTAATAAAAGCGAAAACTGGCGGTCATCCTGCCAGCCCGAAGACTTCATTTGTACCAAAAACTAACGATTTTGTCAAATGACAACTCCTAGACCTGTTGAAACGCGCGCAGAGCCTTTTTTACAAATGACACTGGGTGTGAAACGCCGTCGGCCGGTATCTGGATCTGATTTCCTACGACTCGAAAATCCGGCACGACTTTTACCAGCCGGTCGACATGCTCGGATCGCACCCGTTCAAACTCAAACACGTACGCGTGCTTTTGCCTGCCATCAATTCCCCTGCCCTCCTGATAATCCAGGGCAAGCAGCCCTACGCTTTGCGCCAATAATCGGACCTCTAAAATTTCCAACAAATGTTTGACCATTTGCCGGTCATGCGCAGGCAGTTTGCTCATTTCATTGTCCCAAGGGGCAAGAATATGCTTCATGTCGTCTAAATTCTGCGCCTGAGATAGTTGTCGATACAAGCGCGACCTTGTCTCGGGATCCGGCATGAGCGTTTCAGGTATACCATAGTCGACCGGCAGGCTGATGGTCGTCGCGCGGCGCGGCGGCTCGACATGGCCGCTTTCCAACTCTTCCACGGCCTGGCGTAACAATCTGCCGTACATTCCCAGTCCCACATGCTGGATATGGCCATGCTGTCTCTTCCCGATCAATTGCCCCATGCCGCGCATTTCCAAGTCGCGCATGGCCAGCTGAAACCCTGAACCCAGAGCCTTCGCTTCCTGTAAAATTTGCAGCCGCCGCGCCGCCACGCCGCTCACGCCCTCTGCGGGATGCATGAAATAGGCAAAAGCCTTGGCCTTGCCGCGGCCGATACGGCCACGGATCTGATAAAGCTGACCCAGGCCAAAGCGCGTGGCGTCCTCCACCACAAGCGTGTTGACATTTGGAAGGTCGAGGCCGTTTTCCACAATGGTCGTGCAGACAAGCACATCAATCTTGCCATGATCAAAAGCCTGGGCAACACGAGCCATCTCATCTTCCGGCATCTGCCCGTGTACGATGTCTACGCGGACATCCTTGCCCAACAGTTCAACCAGCTTGCGTTTAGCAGCATGGATTGTCTGCACATGGTTGTACAGGTAAAAAACCTGTCCGCCGCGGCTGATTTCTTTGGCGACGACCTCTCTCACGCGCTCTTCGCGATATGGTTCAATGGACGTCTCGATGGGTTTTCTTCCCTGGGGCGGGGTCTGGATGGTGGCAATGTCTCGCAAACCCGACAGCGAAAAATACAGCGTGCGCGGAATGGGCGTAGCGCTCAGCGTCAGAACGTGGGCCTGGCTGCGGAGGCTTTTTAAACGCTCCTTGTGGCGGACACCAAACCTCTGCTCCTCATCGATGATGATAAGCCCTAAATCTTGAAAGCGCACATCTTTAGACAGAAGCCGGTGCGTGCCAATGACAACATGAACGTCGCCGCGCTCGATGTCTTTTATGATATCCGAGGGCCGCTTGCTGGTATCACCGACTCGGCCTGTGAAGCGGCTCAGCATCTCTACGCGCACGCCCTGCCCCTTATAGCGATCAGTAAACGTATCAAAATGCTGCTGGGCCAGCAGCGTCGTCGGGCATAACACAACGACCTGCTTTTTGTTTAAAACCCCCTGGTACGCGGCGCGAATGGCGACCTCTGTTTTGCCGAAACCGACATCACCGACTACCAGCATATCCATGGGTTCGTGCCGCGAAAGCGCTTCGTACACATGCTGAATGGCCCGTTCCTGATCGGGCGTCTCCTGATAGCCGAACGAGTCGTGCATTTCTTTATCGGCCTTGGCGAATATGTGCCACGGATCTACGCGTACAAGGGAACGCCGCGCGTAGATGGCCAGCAGTTCTTTGGCAAATTCCTGAGAATTATGCGCCGCCTTGCGCGTAAGCCGAAGCCAGCTGGTTCCCGAAAGTCGTTGCAGGGCAGGTTTCGCGTCACCGACGTACTTGTCGACCTTGTACGCCAGTTCGATGGGGACGTACAATTTGTCTCCTTTTGCGTACTCAATCAGGATGTTTTCCCGCTCATGACCCTCAATCATCGTCTTTGCCAAGCCCACATAGCGGCCGACACCATGGTCTTCATGCACGACATAGTCATGCTCGCGCAGTGAAGTGACAAAAGCAGCATCGTTGCGCCGCTCCACCTTTTTAGCCGCCCCGCGCCGTCCAAAAATTTCTGCATGGCTCAACAATACAAACCGCCGCTCCTTGTCAATGAATCCCTGCATGGGTACAGCTTGCTGATGCACCGTAAAGCCGGCAGCATCCATAGCGGCCTGGCCAAAAGCGGATACCAGTACATCCGGGTCAATCGCATATGCGTGGACGACATAGGACTCTTGCTGCCATCCTGCCGCCATCTCCCGCAGCATCTCAAAATCCTTATCGAATCGCGGGGCCGGCTGCAACTGAAACAGCTTTCCCGCCCCAGCCCTGTCCTCGACATCGCCGGCCGACGCAAACATGAACTGAATCCATGACTGCTGCGTTTCGCTTATTGCTCGCCGCCAAACCGCCCGATCCACAGCATCCACAGCCATATCTCCCCGCGGCAAGGGGACTTCCTTCTCCGGGACCTGCGTCAAATCCAAAACGGCCGGCGGGCAGCTGATAGCCGCGAGCTGGGCTTGCCGGCCTTCGTCAAAAATCTGCTCGATGCCGTCTTCCCCGAACACCAGACGATACTCCGCTCGAGGCGTTGCGACAAATAGCACTGCGCCCTTCCCGCGCACATGAAACGCGCCTTCCCCCTCGGCATAGCCAAGCCCCGCCAAGGTACGCTTCACCTGAGCAGGGTTCAATACCTGGCCAGCGCGGCAACGGAAATGGTTGCTGGCGACAAACGACAATGCCGGGCCGAGGCGGGCAAAATCGCTAATGCTGATTGTCCATACCCCGGCCTGATCGGTCAGCAGCTGCTGCAACTGGGCGCAGACATGTTCATCGTCAAAATGGATTGCCCGGGCCTCCTGTCCGGCAGGCAAAAATTCGCTTATGATGGCGGCAGCAGCGGCGGCTTCCTTTGGGTCGCGAAGCAGCCAATACAAAATCGGCGGTTCCTTGCCGCTTATGACATCAGCCAAAGCATAGGCCTGCTGGGTTAAGGTATGCGCTCCAACGATGTTCATGGGTTTCAGGCACCGGCGTCCATAGCCTGGTTTGCCAATTCATCAGCGCGCTTGTTTTGCTCGCGGCGGACATGTGTGAATCGGACCTGATCGAATGCACCTCGCAGCATCTGGATGCGGTCAAACAGTACCTGCAAATGCGGCTGCCGAACCTTATACATGCCATTCATCTGCCGCACTACGAGCTCGCTATCCAGACGCATGTCCACCAGGCGGCAACCGGCTTTTTGGGCGGCCTCCAGGGCCAGGATAACGGCGGTATACTCGGCCACGTTGTTGGTCGTGCTGCCAAGATACTTGCTGACTACGGCAAGCTCTTTGCCCGCATCGTCGTATAAAACGGCGCCCGCTCCCGCAGGTCCTGGATTTCCACGCGCGCCGCCATCGGTATAAATGATACAGTTCATAGTCAGTTACAAGGACAAACGCAAATCAAGAATGTGAAGCTGTAATTCCCTGTTGCCGTTCCACTCATTTACTTCTACATGATACACCACGTCTAGCTTATGGCCTGGCTTCAGCCGAGAAGCCCATTCCCCTTTCCTGAAGGCAATGGCCTTACGATAAAGCTTATGGTCATGCGTAAGGACTAGCCGTAAATGATTTTTGTCAGCGCCGACGCCGGCCACCTCCACAACTTCGACGTTTCGCGATACGAATTTCGGCTGCGCGTTGCCCATACCAAACGGTTCGAAGCGAGATAGCACGTCAAAAAAACCCCACTGGATGCGGCTGACGGACACCTCAGCATCGATGTACATTTTAGGCACGATATGCTCGGGTTTCATGGTCTCCCTGGCATATTCGTTCATGCGCCGCTTAAACTCTTCGAGCTTTTCATTACCAGCCAGAGTCAACCCGCAGGCGTTTTTGTGCCCGCCATATTTGGCGTATAAATCTTTAGTGGCATCCAGGGCCTGGGTACAGTCAAATCCGTCGGCGCTGCGTCCGGAACCGGCGATCTGACCGTTAATCTGCCCAAGCACAAATACGGGCAAATGATACTGGTCCATCAAACGGCTGGCGATAAGCCCGGCGACGCCAATGCTCCACGACGGATCATATGCCACCAGAACGCGCGGCTCGCTCTTGTCGACTTGCCCAATCTGCTGCTTTGCCTCGGCAAGGATTTTTTCCGTCATCTGTTGCCGCAACTTGTTGGTTTCTTCAAGTTTTTCGGCGAGCACGGCCGCCTGCGCCGGATCTTTGGCCATAACGGCGGCAAATGCCGTATTCGCATGTTCTACGCGGCCGGCGGCGTTCAGGCGGGGGGCGATGACAAATCCAATATCGGTGGTGGTCATGACGGCCTCTTTCCCCCTTTTCAACGGCCACAGCCCGGCCTTGGAAAGCACGGCGCGCAGGCCCGGCCGCCGCGCCTTTGAAAGCACGGTCAGCCCGTATTTCACGAGGGTACGATTTTCCCCGACCAGGGGGACCATGTCCGCCACGGAGGATATAGCTACCATGTCCAGAAGCCATTTTT
>CAYQCH010000003.1:0-48332 GCA_964415935.1 uncultured Gammaproteobacteria bacterium | reverse complement strand
ACCATCGACAAGCCCGACCAGCGCATTGCCGGCGACATCGCCATGCGGCAGGCATCATAAAATTCTGCTAAAATGGTGCGGAAACATATGGATGTAAAGAAATTCGCATCAAACAAGGGGGTACAGGGCGGTTTGGCAGTCATCATTGTCGCCATCGCCGCATTCCTCTTTTGGCGCCAGCCTGAAACGCCCAAGTCATCTCAAACCATCACGGAACAAGAAGCGCGGCAGCGATTTGCCTCCATGCCGTTGGCATTCCAGCGCAATGACGGCCAGGTTGACGAGCAGGTTAAATTTTTCGTGCGCGCCGGGTCGCAGAGCATCTTTTTCACTCCCCAGGAAATCGCCTACGCCTTTGTGGAAAACATAGAAGGACAAGCAGAGGGCGAAGCGATAACGGAAGAAAAACCGGAGCCCCGCCGCGCGCTGGCAGTGAAGCAGTCGTTTGTGGGCGCGAACGCCGACCCAGTATTGGAAGGCGTGCGTCAACTGAAAGGGAAAGTGAACTATTTTATTGGAAATGATCCAGAAAAATGGCGCACGGAAATCCCGACCTATGAAGGGGTTTCATTCACTGGACTGTACGATGGCGTGGACGTGGTGTATACAGGCAGAAACGGCGCATTGAATTATGAATTTACCATTCAACCGCATGCGGCGCCGAGCATACAAGTATTTTTGGACGGCATAGAGGGATTGTCTATCAGTTCAACCGGCGATCTTGTCGTGGAAACGGCATTTGGCGCATACGGCCTGCAAAAGCCGCTGGCGTACCAGATGGCGGGTACAGAGCAACGGGCGGTGAGCGCTTCTTATGTGGTCATCGGAAACAATACGTACGGCTTTTCTCTTGGGGAGTACGATCCATCAAAACCTCTCATTATTACTCAATAAAGCGTTTGTATGAAGCCCAAAGTTCTCATCGCCGCCGCTGCCGTTGTGTTGGCCGCCGCGGCCGCGTTCTTTTGGTACAGCATGAACAGGGTCGAGACGATTGTCATTGACGCCGACCGTACGGTGGAGGGCGATTTTGCCGTGAATGCCGGGCAGCGCGTGGTGCTGGCAAACGGCGCCAGGCTGACCGTGACTGGCAATCTTTCTGTGGACGGGGAGCTGGCTTGCCAGGGTGGCGGATTGCTCGCTGATGTGGGCGGGGAATTGCGCGTCAGCCGGAAATTGTCCTGTGCGGAGGCCGCTGAAACCGCCGGCATCGCCATTTCGGCAAAAACATTCACGTTTGATAAATCAGCCACCGTGGTTTCAGCCGGTTCCATCCAGCTCGTAGACAGGCCTGATAAAGTCCTGGTGGCCGAACAGCTGGATGCCGCGTTTGACGAGGTGGAGAAAGAGACCGGTACGGGGTTGCGCGTCGGTCCTGTTGTGCCGGGAAACGGCTTGCAGTCGTCTTTACCGCTTCGCCGCCGCGTCGCCATTGGTTCTGCTGAACTGTATTCGTTGGCAAATGCGTTACTGGGCGTTGAATCCGCCGGCGCGCAAGTCGGCCCCCGCGTAACGATCAGCGGCAACTGGCAGGTTGTGGGTGAAGGGGAGGAACAGCCAGGTGAATTGGACGTGCAACGCGCTACGCCTAAAGTGAAAAAAATCCTGTTGAATTTTGATTTTGGCGACAATGGAGATGTTACGGTCCAGGACTTTACGCTGCAAGGGCCGCACGGCAGCCATGGCGAGAATTCATACGACAAATGCACGGTGCTTGGGGGCCGTGGCGGCGATGCCATGCGTTTGAACGTGCAGGCCGCGAACCTGACGATCAACAATTTTAATTTGACCCTCGGCAACGGCGGAGACGGCGGCATCGCCAGGACAAGCAAGGACTGCGAGCGCGCCTATGCCACGGGCGGGGACGGCGGCAAGCCTGGCAACTTCAAAATGGTTGCCACGGGGAAATTCCAAATTCTTGGAACGTTTGACGTTACCCCCGGCCGCGGCGGCAACGGCGGTCTGGCTGAAGCCACCGGCAAGAACGGCGAAGCGGCCTGTCCCGGAACCAAGGGCGGCGACGCTGACGCGCGCGGTGGAAAGGGCGGCGATAGCCTGAATGTGATCTCTTCGTCCGGATCAGTCGGCGGTTTGGCAAACGTCGTCGTCGGCGACGTGCAGGCTGGCCGCGGCGGTGACGCCATTGCCAATGCCGGCACCGGCGGCGCAGGCAATGCCTGCGGTTGTGCAGGCGGCACGGGCGGCAAGGCCACGGCTACGGCGGGGAACGGCGGAAAAGCGGTAAAGAGCGGTTCCGGCTGGGCCTTTGCGGTGTCTGAAGGCGGCGACGGCGGCGACGCCACCGCAAATGGCGGCCATGGCGGCGCAGGCGGAAGCTGCGGCCCCGACAAAGCGGGCGGCAAAGGCGGCAACGGCGGTGATTCTCAGGGCAAAGCGGGAACTGCCGGCACGGGCGGCGACACCCCTGGAACGGACGGGGCTGTGCTTGCTGATATGGGTGGCAACGGCGGAAACGGAGGCGACGGCTGCACCGCCGGTGCGGGCGGCAACCGCGGCAATGGCCAGACGCCTGGAACACCCGGCCAGCCCGGAAAGACAACGTGCAAGATCAAGGTTATTTATGTAAACGGAAAATACATCTACGCGGACAGCGTCCATCAGGCCGGGCCGGACGCCTGCGATGCCAACCATTGGCATGGGACTGGCCGAGCAACAGACGGGACTATTGTGCAAGACCCAGCGCCGAATGGCTGCGGCCATTGCAAAGTCGCCGACTGCCCGGTCATGGAAGTCGATGCCGTGCCGCCGTATGTGCCGGCTGGCGCGACCCCAAACGTGACCGTCCCTTCATTGCGCGGCGAAGTTCGCTTAAGGCTGTAGCCCGCGTGACCAGTAAAAGAAAGACCGCCGGAACCTTGTCAGGTTTCGGCGGTTTTCAGTCGGGCTTGGAGGCCAGGACCGTTGCCGTGCCTCTGCATTCAATCCAAAGCGGAATCGCCCCGATATTCCTGAGATCTTGCGCGGCCAGCGCCAGCGGGTGGTTGAGGCCGTAAATCTTGTCCCAGCATTCAAACAAGAGCATCTGCCGCACGGTTTTCGCGGCAAGAATTGCCACACTCTTTGGCGCGACCGTCGCGTATCGCTGACAGAGCGCTTGTTCGAGCATGTGCAGGGGCAGCTCGGTGGCATGTTCCAGGAAGTCGGCCTGCAAGCAAGAATTCGTGCCTATGGCGTGGCCGCGCAGCGTCAGCCGGTACAGGTCGCAAGCCTGTGCCTGCCGGAGCCGTGGCAGGCAGTCGTTGGCCTGATCGGGAGTAACCACTTTGGTGACGGACAGCCCGCGCACCAAAAACGGCGTACCACCGTCTTGCAGGATCTCAGCGATGTTCAACAGTCCGGGCTTTAACTGGAAGGCGCGCGGGTATGCGTCCGCCAGTTTTTGCAGGTGCAGGGAGGCATTGTCGGCCAGGTCGCCGAAAATGCCGCACAGCTTGCGATGAGAATGGATCAGCTGGAGCGGAAATTCCCGCCCCAGCCATCCCTCGACAAAGTCGACATATGGCAGGTGCATGGAACCTCCGGTTGAAAGAACTGCCTAAAGCAAAACGATTTTTTCCCCGATTGTCAATCTTGGGCCTGGCGCTGCCATGCCGTATAATCCATGGGTAGCTATCTTTTATTATGGGACTGACATTGATTCTGGGACCGATGAAGAGTGGGAAATCGTATGAACTGATCAGCTATTTTGCTCCTTTGAAATACACCAATATCCCGCATGCGTTGTACCAGCCCGTAAAAAACGTGCGCGACCAGCACATCCAGTCCCGCAACGGGTCGCTTATGGACGGGAAAAAAATCAGCGGGCTGGCGGAGATTCTTCAGGATGACGCGGACGTTATTGGCATTGATGAATTTCACATGTTCGGCGAGCAAAACATGGAAGTGGTTGATACGTTGTTGCGCGCGGGAAAAACGGTTGTTATTTCCAGCCTCGACACCGATTACCGAGGATACTTGTTCGCCAACGTGACATACTTGTTTTCGCTTGGCCCCAGGGAAGTAAAGTTCCGCCGCGCCGTCTGCGAAGCCTGTAAAAAGCCTGATGCTGTGTACACGCAGATTTTTGACGATGGAAAGCCGCTATTGGGCGGCATGCCCGCTTCCGTACCCGACGACGGGCGCTTCAGCTACGTGCCCATGTGCCGTTTATGTTTTACCAGACCATGATATGAAAACATTTCGAGAAAAAGTCATGGACATTGTCAGCCGCATCCCCGAAGGGCAGACGCTGACGTACGGCCAGGTGGCCGGTATGGCAGGAAATGCCAAAGCAGCACGTGCCGTTGGGGCGGTATTGCGGACAAACTATGATCCGGCCATTCCATGCCATCGCGTCATTCGCGCCGACGGCAGGCTGGGCGGGTATAACCGCGGAATATCTAAAAAACGCCTGCTGCTCAAAACAGAGGGCGCTATGAAATAACCATTCACCTATGAAATCATCACTCGCATCCGTTTTTCTGTCCTTGGCTTTATTGGGCGCTGGTTGTTCACAGCCTCAGCAGGCCACGCCACAACCCGTTGAGCCGCAACAGCCGGCTATGGAAGAGCCCGCAAGCCAGCCTGCGATGGAGATTGAACAACCGGCGGCGAATCAGCCGGCTGCCATGGAAGCACCGCAGCCGGTGGTAACCCCCACTCCGGCCCCTGCGCCAACGGCCGAGCCGGAGGCAAAGCCCGTTACCCGCACGGTCAACATGACCGCCAAACAGTGGGTGTTTGAGCCCGCGCGCGTTATTGTTAATCAAGGCGATACCGTGGTGTTGAACATCACCAGCGTGGATGTTGACCATGGGTTTTCGTTAAGCGCCTTTGGCGTCAATGTAAAGTTAGCTCCGAATACGACCGAGTCGGTAACGTTTGTCGCGGACAAGAAGGGTTCGTTTACCTTTTCATGCAACGTCTTTTGCGGCTCTGGCCACGGCAGCATGAAAGGCACGCTGGTAGTGGAGTAAGGTTGACAGATTTTCTTTGTTTCAGTACTTTGTTGGATTGCCGCTCATAAAGGGCGGCAAAAGTCTGGAGGAGGTTTCGTGCGCACGCTTGTTCTGCTGATCACGTCCTTTTTTCTGATCATGATGTCGGGTGAGACCGCAGTTGTGTGGGCTCAGGATTCAGTCGCGGCCGCGAACAGCGGGATGTACGCGGCCATGCGGCAGATTCACTTTGCCGCCGACTTGACCCCGGGCGTCGGTCCCATCGATAGCTCTCAGCCGCTCATGACGATCAACGTCCGGAACGACAGCGACCACCAGCTGATCATCGAGTCGTTTTCGGTTACGTTCCGCGTCTCGGGTACGATCACGGCCTGGCCTTCGTTTGACGGGTCCTGTTCAACCGACGGCTCATCTGAGCCGATGTACCGCATGCTCTTTCGCATTCCGCGCGGCCAGGGAACAACCATGATGTTCCCGTCGCCCGGCTTCTGCGCCATCGAGCCGCATTCGTCGGCCAGGATCGATCTCTTTGCGGAGATTCCAGACGCCCCGCGCGTGAACATCGCGAGTGCGACAACATTTACCCAGTTCAATTTCATCCTTGGTCCGTGGCGTAGCATCCTCATCCCCGACATACATGGTCGGAACTGGCGAGTGCCTTAACTCGCTCCCGGAGCGCAAAAAATCCGTATGGTTGACAGTTGGCAACAGCTAGAGGCCATACGGATTTAATCATCGTTTTTTTTTGCGTCTGTATATATACGTAGTAAAAAAAAGCCGTCTGGCAGCCGGCTTTTTGTTTGAATGATTTCACATGTACGTTATGAAAGCGACGACTTTGCTCCGTTTAAAATAGCAAGACCCTTTCGGACATTTTTTAATTCTATATCGCTGATTTGTCCGATGCTGTCTATTTCGTCCTGCGATATCCACTTGAATTCAGAATGATCTTCTGGGTGCAGTTTGATGTTTGCAATCGGATCGTCAAAAGTTGCAAAGTAGACAACCTCTACCGAATGGGATCCTTTTACTTCGTTCGAGTATGTAAAAGCGGCGAATGGGTCACCGACTTTTATGCGCATACCGAATTCCTCCATAACCTCTCTCTTCAATCCTTCAACAATATCTTCTCCCCAGTCAATGTGCCCCCCAGGCAATTCAAAATCGCCAGGTAGGAATTTTTTCGTCTGAGCTCGTTTTGGCAAAAAAACTTTCATCACCCCATCAAAGTTTTTATGTATCAAGGCACAAGCAGTAATTACTTGTTTGCCATGAGCTGGTGTCTCGCTATCGTGTGATATTTTGCTCATAAAATCATCACTACTGAAAACTATGGTGGATGCTACAGGACTCGAACCTGTGACCTTCTCGGTGTAAACGAGACGCTCTAACCAACTGAGCTAAGCATCCATGTTAGATTTGCCCGTCCCATTCCTGCAGGAACCGGTTGACATATTCCTCCATGAAACGGTGCCGATCTTCGGCGATCTGTTTTCCGGTATCCGTTTGCAAACGGTCTTTCAGCAGCAGGAGTTTTTCGTAAAAATGGTTGAGCGTCGTGCTTTTGCCGTTGAAGTAGGCCTCCTTGGTCTGGTGCAGCACGGGTGAAACCGCTGGATCGTAAAGCAGCCTGCCCGTATGCCCGCCGTAAGCAAATGCACGGGCAATGCCGATAGCACCTATGGCATCGAGACGGTCGGCGTCCTGCACGACTTTTCCTTCCAGCGTGGCCATGTCCGTGGTTACGCCTGCGCCTTTATAGCTCACGGCTTCCACGATGCCACACACGCGGTCGATACAGTCAGCGTCGGCTTCAAACTCCGTCAGCAGCCGGCGCGCTTCGCGGCTGCCGGCCATATCGTCGCCGTTGTGGAATTTCCAGTCGGCGATGTCATGCAACAATGCGCCCAGTTCCACGATGCGCATGTCCGTGCCTTCTTTGGCGCCGATATGCTTTGCCATCTGCCAGACACGGTGGATATGCCACCAGTCATGGCCGGACCCTTCGCCGTCAAATTTTTGCTTCACATATGAAGCTACGCGTTCGACCAGGGGATCCATATAACATGGTGCGGACGAGAGGACTCGAACCTCCAAGCCTTTCGGCGCATGCACCTCAAGCATGTGCGTATACCAATTCCGCCACGTCCGCAAAACAAAAGGGGCGATGATTCGCCCCTTCGATAGTACTGTAAAACCGTGGAAATTTCAACCTGTCTGCCGACAGGCAGGCCTTATGCGATGCTGATTTCCTTCATGCGTTTGTTGGAGGTGCGCACATGCTGTAAGTTGGCGCGGCGGACCTTGTACTGCTTGACCAGCTCCACCTTTTTTACGGAAGGCACGTTGACCGGGTAGATCTTTTCCACGCCGATGCCTTCAGCCACTTTGCGGACCGTGACCGTGGCGCCGTTCTGGTTTCCGCCGCGGCGGCGGGTGACCAGGCCTTCGTACACCTGGACGCGTTCCTTTTCTTCGCCCTTGGCGTTGACATCCTTAATGGTCTGGTGCACGCGGACGACCATGCCGGCTTCGGCCTGCGCCAGGGTGATTTCCTTGTAGCTGTCGGATTTTTTGCGAGCCATAAAATCAATAAAAAGAAGACGCGAGGTCTTCTCTAAAATTCGTATGCCTAGGGTAACCCGTTCGCCTGAATATGTCAAGCCTTGGCTTTAAGCACGTTCTGGATAATCTTTGCCACGGCCTGCACGGTCTCGTCAATATGGCCTTCGCGGTTGACCACCACGAAGTCAAATTGGCGAGCCTGGTTGATTTCCTCTTCGGCCTTTTTCAGCCGGACGGAAAGGTCTCTCGGATCGGCGGCCTTGCGGTTCTGCAGGTGTTTCTTGAGGTTTGTCATCTTGTCCGGCTGGATGAAAATGACATGGGCCTGGCCGGGAAGCTGCTTTTTGATGGTGGAAGCGCCTTGCACATCAATGACCAGTAAAACGGATTTTCCGCCGTTGGTTTTATCCAGAACGGACTGGCGGCTGTTGCCGTAGTAGTGGTTGTAGACTTGCGCCCATTCCAGAAATTCGCCGTGATGCGCCATGGCCATGAACGTCTGTGCATCGATGAAGTGGTAATGCACGCCGTTTTTTTCATTCGGGCGCGGGTCGCGCGTGGTGTAAGTGACAATGGACTCCAGGGCGGGGATGCGCTCGCGCAGGCGCGCGCCGATGGTGGATTTTCCGACTCCGGATGGCCCGGTAAGGATGAAGAGTTGCCCTGGCTGCGATTGCGTCATATGAGGCCCGTCATTATACCAGTTCATCCAGGAAGGTTTGAAGTTCCGGCGGCAGGGGAACGGTATGCGACACCGCGTTGCCAGCCGAGTCTGTGAATTCCAGCGACTCGGCATGGAGGAAATGCCGCCCCATATGGATCTTGGACGGCTGTTTTTTGACGGTGTACAGCAAGTCGCCGACGACTGGGTGGCCAAAGGCCATAAAGTGCGCGCGAATTTGATGCGTCCGTCCGGTAAGCGGGTAGGCATGCACCAGCGTATAGGGTTTGCGGAAACGCTTTACCACGTTAAAGCGCGTAATGGCCGGGCGGTCCTGTTCAAAGGTGTCTTGCGGGCGCACAGCCATCCGTCCGCTCTGGCGCGATCGGCCAATAGGCTGGTTGATTTCACCTTCATCCTGCCGCAGACGGCCGTGGACCAGGGCCACATAGGTTTTTTTGACCAGCCGGTCCTGGAATTGCTTCTTGAGGTGTTCGAACATGGTCGGTGTTTTGGCAACAACCATCAGGCCGGAGGTGTCGCGGTCCAGCCGGTGCACGATCCCGGGGCGCAGGGAAACGCCGACGCTCTTGATGTCGGGATAGCGCTTTACCAGCCAGTCCACCAGCGTCGGTTCCTGCTTGGTTTTGGACGCCTGGTGCACCAGCAGTCCGGCCGGTTTGTTTATGAGAACGTAATCTTCCGTTTCCGCGACCACGGGTATTTCCGGCAGCGCGGCCGCAACTTCTTCGTCGGAGACAATGTGGATGGTGTCGCCTTCGGAGACAAACGTATGCACGGCGGCAAGTTTGCCGTTGCGGCTGACGCGGCCGCTTTCAATCAGTTTTTTAACCTGGCTGCGGGTAAGGGGAGCCAAACGCCTGGCCAGCACCTTATCCAGGCGCTCACCTTGTTCGTCCGGCAAAATGGCAATGGTTTTAGCGTTTTCCATACTTCGATACCAGGAATGTCTTGGCGTCGGTTTTCGACTTCAGGCGGCCACGCAGCTGTTCTTCGCGCACGGCGTCGCGTAGTTCCGCGACGCGCGGGCCTTCTTTGATGTCCAGCCACTCTATCACATCATGGCCGGAAATCAATGGCGGCGGCAGCGTACCGTCCGGGGCCAGCGCGCGGATGTGTTCCAATAACGTTTCAATGGGCTCAGGTTCGGCGGCCGGCGTTGCGCGCACGGAAGCCAGCTGGTCGGCCAGCATGCAATGCAGCAAGGACCTTCCTGGCCGCCGCGGCGAAAAAAATGCCTGTTCAATGGCGGTCGCCTTGATGGATTGTCCTTTGCGCTTGATGGCGAATAAATGCTCGCGCACCAGCCAGACCAGGTCGTCATGATGGAAGGGGTAAAACGGCGTGCTGCCCAGCTTGAGACGGTTGCAAATCTCGGACGTGATCTTTGCTCCGATGGATTCATGGCCAATGAAACGGATGCGCTCGCCGTCTTTTTTCGCCGCGGCGGGTTTGCCCAGATCGTGGAAAAGAATGGCCAGTTTGCTGAGCAGGGGAATCGGTTCTGGGAAGTGCTGGCGAAACGCTTCCGTCTCCGTGGCGCGCAACGCCAGCACCACGTGGTCATAGGCATTGCCTTCGGTGTGGTAGGGCGGGGTTTGCGGGCATTGTTGCAGCAGCTTTACCTCCGGCAGGATCACGTCAAGCAGTCCAAGCTCATCCAGCAGCGACAAGCAGCGCACGGAATTGGCGTCAAAGGCTTTGAGGAATTCCTGGCTTAACACCTCTCGCGCCACAACCCAGTTGTCATGCATGCGGTCATTCAGGTGATGGCCCAGCGCGCGGATCGCCTTGGCGGTTTGTTCGCTGAGGGTGAAGTCCAGGCGGCAGGCAAAACGCACGGCGCGCAGCATGCGCGAATAATCTTCCTGAAAACGCGTGGCCGCCGAACCTACCGTGCGGATGATTTTTGCCTTCAAATCCTTTTGTCCGAAAAACGGGTCGATGATTTCTTGCGTAACGACATTGTAGGCCATGGCGTTGACCGTGAAGTCGCGGCGGGACAAGTCCACGTCTATGGGCAGCGCATGGTCGCTTTGGATGTCAAAATCGCGATACCCGCCGCTAAATGCCCAGGAGTATTCTTTGCGGGGCAGCGCAATGTCAAACGTACGACTGTCGTCGGATGGGCGGAACTTCAGCACGCCAAAGCGCTTGCCCACGACATCGATTTCGCCGGCTTCTCGCAACGTCGCGATCAAATCATCAATCGGAACGCCGCGCACCACCAGGTCGTAGTCTTTGACGGGCTTGCCTAAAAGCCAGTCGCGCACGGCCCCGCCCACGACAAAGATTTCCGCGTCTGGATGGGCGGATTGTATGGTTTTTGTGAAAGGCCACGTTTCCATAGATATCATGATTGTACCATTGATTTCCCCCTTGATTTTTCAGCGATTTTATGACATAGTGTGCGGAACCTTGTTTTGCTTGTCAAAAGCGGGCAAATATAAGGTGTCCTTTGAAAACCAAAGCCTTCATCACCGCGCGGTGATGGGCGTATCCGGATCCCTCAACCAAGCGAGGGTGTCATGACGACGTTCATGCCCCCGCGCGGGGGAGGAGTATACCGATGACGCGAGACGAGGTCCTCTCGTTCTGCCAGTTCCTGGTACAGAAGAAGGCCGTCCGGCCGGAAACCATCCATGGGCTGCTGTCCGATTCGGCCCTGCAGCGCCTGGCTGAGCAGCCGGCGCGGCAGGCTGCCATCAGCCTCGTGCAGCACATCATGTTCTGCAATCTGTGGCTCGTTCCCAACACGATGCCGGAGAAGGTGGTCGATGCCTGGATGGCTGCGCAGGCTCCATCGCGCAGTCCCAGCGGGCGGCAGGCGCCTCAGCCTGTTCCGTCCGCGGTCCAACCGCAGCCGCCCGCGGCTCCGCCCAGGCCCGCCGTCGACGACGACGGCTACGAGTCCACGCAGGCTCTTCCCGGCCGGGGCAAGCAGGCCCAGCCTGCAGCGCCTACCGGCGCGCCGGCCGACAGGATCGACCGGTACCGCATCGTGGGCAAGATCGGCGAGGGCGGCATGGGCGCCGTCTTTCGCGGCCGCGACGACAACCTGGGCATTGATGTCGCCATCAAGATCATCAAGCCCGAACTCGTCAGCCCGGAAGAGGCGGAGCGATTCAAGCGCGAGGCGCAAGTTACCGCCGCGCTGGCATCGCCGCATCTGGTGCGCATCTATACGGCCGACTTCAAGTACAAGCCGCCGTACATCGCCATGGAATGCATTCAGGGCGAGCCTCTGGACAGGGCCATGGGGAAGAAGCGGCCGTCCGGCGATATGCTGTGGCGCATCGAGACCATGGCCAGGATCTGCGACGGCGTGGCAGTCATGCACCAGCATGGAGTCGTCCATCGCGACCTCAAGCCGGGCAACATCATGGTCGACCAGACCGGCCGGCCGGTGGTGCTCGACCTGGGCCTGGTCAAGCCGCTCAAGGCGGATGACCCGGAGCCGCAAGGCGCCTCTCCCAGGCCGGGCAACCAGGCCGACGTCGGCCTGACCCAGACGGGGACGGTAGCCGGAACGCCCATGTTCATGCCGCCGGAGCAGGCCTTCGCCGAGCTGGAGAAGATCGGCACGGCCTCGGACGTGTATTCGCTGGGAAAGATCCTATTTCTGGTTCTGACCGGCACGCATGTCCATGTGAAGGCCTCGTTCGCGGCCCTCATGGATGCGCTCCTCAACCCGTTCCCGGACGAGGCGGAGAAGGTTTTCCGCCAGAAGGTCCGGGCCAAGTACGATCCGGACCGCCTGCTGGCCATCATCAAGAAGTGCATGGCCCAGGAGCCGGGTGACCGGTACCCTGACGCGGCAGCGCTGGCCAAGGAACTCCGATCGTACAGCCACTGGCTGTCCACGCATGAAGAGGAGCAGGCCAGGATGCGCGAAGCCGCGGCCGAGCGGCAGCGCAAGCTGCTCATGGGCGGGCTGGCTGTCTTTGCCGCAGCCGCCATCGGCTTTGCCGTGGTGGCCATCTTCTTTGCCAAGGCCAGGCGCGAAGCGCAAGCTCGCGCCGAAGCCGAGGCAAAGGCGGCGGACGAGGCCGAAGCCCGAGCGCAGCTGGAAGCTCAGGCCGCGGAAACGGCCAGGCAGGCGGAAACCGCGCAGAGGGTGCGTAACGAAACCTCGGCGCAGTTCCTGGTCTGCCAGTCGCTGATGAAGGCCAGCAAGTGGGAAGAGGCGGAGCAGCGCCTGCAAGCCATTGTGGAACGCGACGGTTCGTATGAGCCGGCGCGGTACGCCCTGGCCCAGGTGCAGTTCAACCTCATGAAGCCCGCTTGCGTCGAGCAGTGGCAGTGGCTGGTGCAGCACGGGTCGGCCGAGCGCAGGCCCGAGTACTGTTTCTACGCCATCTTCCATGCCGAGCAGCTGGATCCCAGCGACGAGCCGGGCCGGCACGAGCGCCTGCTGGGCCTGATCAGCGACGAGCAGTACCTTGCCCTCGGCAGGGTGTATCTCAAGCTGATTGAAGGCCAGCTGGCGGATCGCCGCGGCAACTGGCAGCGCTGCCGCAACCTGCTGAAGGAAGCGGAGGGCGAGATTCCGTCTTTGCCGTCAGGCCATGAGCTGGCCTGGCTGGCCGACGCCTTGCGCGGGTTCCTCATCTGGCGGTATACGTCGGATCTGGCTCCCGCGGAGCGCACGGCCAGGCTGCGCGAGGCCTATGCGTATCTGGAGCGGTCGGCGGCCCAAAACCCCGACTTCCCCATGACGCATCAGTGGCTGGGCGACACGTTGCTGTCTTTGCGCGATTTGCGTGGGGCTGCCGCGGCTTTCCTGCGGTATGAATGCCTCATGCCGGGGCCGGTGGCTCGCTATCAGAAGCTGAGCTGCCAGCTGGAACTTGCCACGCTGGAACGGGACTTCGACCGCGTGCTGACGCTTGCGGACGAAGCCACCCGGGTCTGCGGCGAGATGCTGGCTGGCGGCAAGCTGCGGGGGCGGCAGCCGTTTTTTGCGCGGATGACGCTGCTCAAGGCCGAAATCGACCGGAGCGGCGTGTACCGCCAGCGAAGGGAGTGGGCGTCCCTGCGCGAGTCCCGCACAAGGGTCTTGCGTCTCATCGAAGAGCTCATGGCAGACCGGGACATCCTCCCGGATGAAACGGTCGAGCTCTTCCAGGCCCAGATCTTTGCGATCGGCGACGACCGCGACCAGGAGATCTGGGACCCGCAGCTGATGGTGCGGGTAACGGACGGGGCGGTGCCGCTGTACAACGGCATCGTCAATGACGAGCGCACCAGCGCGTTCGTTTCCGTTCGCTGCTCGGTGCTGCTGGTCAAGGCCTACATCGTCCGCAACAAGGCCTTTGTCCGCCTGCGGGACGCGCGCGCCAACGAAGCCTTTTCGGAAGCGCGCAGGCTGGCGCAGGATCTCCTGAACCAGCCAGCCGTCAGAGACAATCCGCAGCTTCTGACCGAGGAAGACCGCGTCTTCCTCCAGCAAGTCATCGCGCATCAACCGCGTTGACTTCAAGCGCCGCCGGCGGGGTGAAAAACCCTTCCGGCGGCGTTCTCTTTTCTTTTGACTTTTAGGCATCCGTTGCCTACGCTACAGGCATATGAAACATTGGAAAATGATTTTTGGCGCCTTATGTATTGCGGTGGGTGGAATGTTCTATGTTTGGAGCCTGGTGCGGCCGCCGCAGCCGGATGTCGCGCAACCTGATGCCGGGGGAGAAAAGCCCCGCCTGGCCGCCAGTTTTTACCCGCTGGCCTTTGCGCTGCAGCATATCGCCGGTGAAGGATATGACATCACCACTGTAACGCCCGGCGGCGTCGAGCCCCATGACTTTGAACCATCACCGCAGGACATTGTCCGCCTGCAAGACGTGGACGTGCTGTTTTATAACGGCGCCGGACTTGATTCCTGGGTAGACCGGCTCATGCCCGCTTTGGCCGACAAGGGCGTGCAAACCGTGAATATCGTCGAAGCTTTGGAGACATCGCAGTACGCCATCCTTGCTGCAGAAGAGGGTGAGGAAGCGCATGAAGATGAGGAAGATCATGGCCCGGAAGATCCGCATGTCTGGCTCGACCCGCTGGCTATGGAAGAAATCGGGCGCATCGTAGCGGAAACGCTCAGCGAAAAATTCGCGGATGATGCGGCCCAGTTTGAGGACAACCTGGAACTCTGGGTTTCAGACGCGCAGGGTTTGCATCGCCAGTTTCAGCTCGCGCTGACATCTTGCCGCCTGAATGAAATTATCGTGTCTCATGATGCGTTTTCCTACCTCGGCCGACGGTACGGGTTTGAAATTATTCCCATTGCCGGTTTTTCCCCGCAGGAGCAGCCGTCTGCCAAGCGGTTGGGCGAACTCGCAACGCTGGCCAAACAAAAGGGAATCACCACGATCTTTTTTGAAACGCTGACCAGTCCCAAATTGTCCGATGCGCTTGCCCGGGAAGTGGGCGCCACCACGGCTGTTCTTGATCCCATTGAGGGCATCAGCGCCGAGGACGCGCATGCCGGCAAAAATTATATGACCATCATGGTGGATAATGCGATGGCCTTAAGCAAGGCCATGCAGTGCAGCGGCTTATGAAGCGGCTCGTTTCCACGATCATTTTTATCGCGGCGTTGTGCATTCCCATTCCTGGCCGAGCCCAGGGGGAAGCGCCGTTGCCGCCGCTGGAAGTCAAAAACGAATACTACCGCGGTAAAGTCGTGCAAATCCTTGCTGACACGGAACTGGATATTGAGGGATTCCGCCAGCCGTACCAGACCGTGCGCGTGGAAATCAGCGAGGGGCCTGACCGCGGTGAAGTGTTTACCCATGACTTCCAGCTGCCGGTCAATCACGAGCAGCGGGAGAAGTTAAAAGAAGGGGAGCGCGTTGTCGTGGTAAAAGTTACGCGCAACGGCGAGGAAGAGTTTTATGTGGCAGAAAAGTACCGACTGCCTGCCGTGCTCTGGCTGTTTGCCGCGTTTTTTCTGCTGGCCATTTCGTTTGGGCGCTGGAAAGGCCTTTCCTCCGTGATCGGCCTGGCATTCAGCCTCATTATCATCGTGGAATTCATGATCCCGCGCATTGAAGCGGGCAGCAATCCGGTGTGGGTCAGTCTCGTTTCCGGCGTCATGATTTTGGTTATTTCCCTATACCTGGCGCATGGGTTTCAAAAGCGCACGACCGTGGCCCTGGCCGGAACGGCCATTACTTTGTTTCTTTCGGCGGCTTTGTCCATTCTCATGGTGTCGTTCGTCAAAATTTTCGGTATGGGCTCGGAAGATTCCATTTCCTTGCTGCAAGGCCCGCTGCAGAACATCAATTTGCGCGGCCTGTACCTGGGCGGCATCATCATCGGTTCATTGGGCGTGCTGGACGACATCACCACGGCGCAGGCGGCCACGGTTGATGAAATCCATCGCGCTAACCCGGCGCTGCCCGTGCATGAGCTGTACAACCGCGGATTGTCCGTGGGCCGCGAGCACATCGCCTCGCTGGTCAACACGCTGGCTTTGGCGTATGTAGGCGCCAGCCTGCCGGTGCTGCTTATTTTCACCAAGACCGACTTTCCGCTCTGGATCATTTTCAACAGCGAGTTTTTGGTGGAAGAAATTGTGCGCACGTTGTCCGGCAGCGCCGCGCTCATCCTTGCTGTTCCCATTACCACCTACATCGCCGCGCGCGTGTTTGGCCGCGAAGCACATCCGCCTGCGCCCGGCGGCGGCCATGTCCACAGCCATTAAATTTGTTATAAAAAAGAAGAACCGGCCCTCGTCGTCAGACAAAGGCCGGTTTTCTTGATGGCGCCCGGGCGGCGCCTAGTGGTGGACCTGGCCGCAGTGGCAGGCCACGCGGCTTGAGGCCACCGCCGCCGGAGCCGCGCTTGGCGACGGGGTGGTCTGCCACAGCACCGGGCGCGGGCTGTGCCAGATCGTCGGCTGTCCGCCGCGCACCTCTTCCTCGGCCGGAGTGGGGTGGCGCCAGGTTCGGGTGGGGTAGTCGTGCGAGACGTTCTCCCAGCCCCGCAGGTCATGCGTGCGGCGGATGAAGGCCCAGCCGATGTCGCGGCTGTGCAGGCCGCGCCGCGCGCGCTGCTGCCAGTCGGCGGGGTAGGCGAAGACCTGCATCCAGCCGGTCAACTCGTCGCTGGGCCGCTCCTTCCAGACCATCAGGTTGTAGCCGTCGGGGGCGACCAGGTTGGGCAGCCCGTCCGGACGGGTGCCGGAGATGACGTGGCGCAGGAAGGAGTACCGCATGTCGCGGCGGTTGTCGACCGGCGGCAGGAAGGGCTTGCCCTTCACGGCGTTGCGGTCCAGGCCGAACTCGGCCAGATCGTCCGCCGACCACTGCAGGTCGTCGGCCATGAGGATCTCCGGATCCTCGGGGAACATGCCCGGCTGGTTGAAGTTGCTGTAGGCGGAGCAGCCGAGGCACAGCGCCACGGCGGGGAGCAAGGCGTAGATTCGCCGCATGGGAGGCCCTTTCCGTATCTCGTTGGTGGAGGAGCTGTGGCAACAACTATACGCAGAAAATTTCCAAAATGTCAACGGTGGATTGTCAAACGCCGCCGACATTTGGACATAAAAAAACGCCCACGGAGCGGGATACCGGAATCGAACCGGCGCGTTCAGCTTGGGAAGCTGACGTACTGCCACTATACGAATCCCGCTCAGTGCGCGTTTTGCGCTCCCCATGGTAGCGTACCGTTCCTAGGGGAGCAAGGGAGCGTGCATGATGGCGTATTCTTCCACCGGCCTGCCGCCCAACAGATGCTCCCTAATGACACGCTCCAGTTTTGCTTCGTCCAGCAGCGCGTAGAGCGTGCCTTCCGGATACACCAGCGCCGTCGGGCCTTGTTTGCAGACACGCAAACATTCCGACTTGCTGCGCCCGACCGTGGGATGCGCGGGATCAGGTTCCAGCTCCGCGATGCGCCGTTTGAGGAATTCCCACAGATGTTCGGAACTGCGCCCGTCCGTGCAGGGGCCCGCGCCGGTGCATAAAAAGATATGGCGTTTGTACGAGCCATATCCCTTTATCTTCGCGATGCGCTGCAGCTCATCGCGGTTAGCGTTGGATAAAACAGGCAGCATGCTACTTCGTTTCTACATGGACATCCAGCTTGATTTCATCATGGATGAGAATATCGCCGAGGTTCTGGAAAAATTTGCCCGAACGGAAAGTTATGTCCCAGCGCGTGCGGTCAAACGCCACCGTGGCATCGGCCATCCAGCGCGAATCGACCTGCTTGATCTGCGCGGGGAATTCGACGGTGCTGGTTTTGCCGCGGATGGTCAGGTCGCAGAGAATGGTGGTTTCGTTCTCGCTCGTTTTGACGTTGGTAATGACCAGCCTGGCTTCCGGATATGTTTCAACGTCAAAAAAGTCAGCTGACTTCAAATGATTTTCCAGCGTCTCTTTGAGCCTGGCATTGGTGATGTCTTCGTCGGTAATGGTGGGCATGTCGATGACGAACTCGCCGCCGGTCAGCAGTCCCATGGTATCGATTTCGACAAAGCCAGATTTGAGCGCCACAGAGCCGTGATGCTTTCCGGTAACCTTGCTGGCATGCCAGGTAAGATGGCTTTTGGATGTGTCTATGTCATGGCGCATATTATTTCTTTTTGAAGTCCAGGGAACAAGAGTTGATACAGTACCGCTGGCCAGTTTCTGTCGGGCCGTCGGTAAAGACATGGCCCAGATGTCCGCCGCAATTTTTGCAGATCACTTCCGTGCGCACCATGCCGTGGCTGGTGTCGTCGCGCAGTTCGATGTTTTTGGTGTTCTCTGGCTTGTCAAAGCTGGGCCAGCCCGTGCCGGAATCAAACTTGGCATCGGAAGAAAACAACTCGGCGCCGCAGGCAGCGCAGGCGTACATGCCCTTTTCGTGATGGTTCCAGTATTGGCCCGTGAAAGGGGCTTCCGTGCCTTTTTCGCGCAAGACGTGGTACTGCTCAGGCGTCAATTTGTCTTTCCAGTCTTTCTCTTCCGCCATATATAAGGGGGTCAATGCTATGCATTTATGATGCCTGCTCTGCTTAAAATCGTAAATACCCTTATTTTATGCTTATCTTAGCAAACTATTGACAAAATAGTAATTTTGTGGTACTGTCTAATGTTTGCGGAATAAGCCGTAAACAGCAAGCAGGAGCTGATCTTGCATTCGGGGGAATTGTTTGAACACGCTTATTGAGGCCATGGCCGTCGTCCTGGCGTTCGTGCTGCTGCTCGTCAGCAGCGGCTGCTCGTCGCCCAACCAGTACTTCAACAGCGCCGAGCTGACCGAGATCTCCAACGACTGGGGTTCGCTCAGCAGCGGCGACGCCAAGGTCGACTACACCGTGGTCGCCTCGGTCGATAGCAGCTGCAACCTGGTGACGTTCGCCGCGATGGAGCGGCAGCGCATCCAGGCGGCCTGCATCATCCCATTCGACAAGGTCTTGGAGTTCATGCCCAAGACGGTCGACGAGGCCCTGCAGGTGTGCAGCAACCCGGAGAACGGGCTCATGCTGAACGTGAACAGCGCCACCGGTGACGTCGTCTGGCCCGCTCGGGCTGACGGCTTGATCTACTCGCTGTTCATGCAGATCGAGAAGCCCGGCATGGTGGTCGACACCGAGCTGGACCTGGTCTCGCACTTCACGTTCGAGAACGGCAGGCTCGTGCCGGTCAACAACAGGCAGATCATGGCCTGGTTCCGCGGCGGCGCTTCCATGCCCGCCGAGGAGCCGGAGTCCCTGCCGCGTCCGCGCCGCGCTCGCTCCACCGAGCCCGCCGTGGCCACGCCCGGCGAGGACGGGGTCATCCACACCAGGATGAACACCGACCCCACGCCTCCGCCGCCCGCGGTGGAGGAGACGCCCACGGCTTCCGTGCCGGACCGCTCGCTGCCCGCCAGCGCTCCGCGTCCGGTCGAGGAGCCCGAGGCTCCGGCCGCGCGCCCGCGCCGTCCATCCGCCACCGAGGTGGATCCGGACGGCTTCGGCGGCGCCTAGAGCCGCCTGCCTGCCGGCAGGCAGGCAACCTGCGCTTGGGGGAGCCAAGCGACCCTCGCCACGACGAGAAGACGTCTACCGACGTTGACTCTGACTGGCGGGGGTTTTTTCTTATCTCAAATCAGATTCTGATATATCTATAGCCTTTATTTTCCCGCGTTTAGATGGGGATTTCACATCTGTAATGTCAATCAGAACAAAATAAATGTGTTTTCCATTATGCGTCACGATGGGGAGTCCCTGCTCTGTGGTCGGAAGTGAAAACTTTAAGTCACTTTTGAAGTTTTTAAAAAAAACAATATATCCCGAAGGGCGATTAAAATCATAAGTGTATTGGTACACTTGTGAAAAAGAACTTTTAATATATGATTTTGCCGTATCTGTATCGTCCAAGTATTTGCCATCAAGAATCAACTTAGGATGGTCGCCTTGTGCGGTAATGAGATCAGGCCTTCCTTTCGATTGTTCTGATGACGGCTCAATATAAAATTCTATACCCCGATCATGAAGAAATTCGTAAACGTCCGGATTTAATACTTCCTCCTCAATTCTTTTATTTTTGCAATTTTTGATGGATTTGCGAAACTCCTCTCGGCGGAACCACTCTACCTTTTGCTTATACTGAATTAATGCAAGCAATACAGTCCGATTATTTTGAAGCTCGTTCACGAGGTAGGCTACAAGCGGCTCTATATACATGTCTGAAAAGGCGCTTTGGCACGTTGTTGCACTAGTTGGTTCCTTGCTCACTGCCTGGCCAGCATGGGTCACAGAACTACTTGCCCCGCTTGCGCATGCCTCCAAAACAAAGTAAGACCGGAGGATAAAATTGTTTTCATTTTCAAAATCTGCCCCAAGGTGCCCAGAGACTAAGATCTTTGCAGCTTTTTCTGTTTCAACAGCGTTATCAACCTTAGCTTTTAATTCCTCAATGATACTTGAGAGAAGTTGATTTGATTTTAGAAAATTTACTAAACGTTTAATGCAAAAATGTCGCGAGACATCTATTTGAGCTTTTTGAAATCTAGACTGATGATTAATCAAAGTTTGAATAAGAGATTGTGTGGTGCTATCCATACAATTCAGTTTTCGATCTTGCCAAGCAATTGCAATCAGATTGGAGCGGGTAGGGGGAGTCGAACCCCCGTCTTCAGCTTGGAAGGCTGACATAATAGCCGTTATACGACACCCGCGTATTTCTCCTGGAGCTTTTTAAGGTGCTGTCTGCCGATGCCTGATTTTAGATACTTTTCACGCTCCCGAGCTTCTGTGTGCGAACGATGGGTCTCGACGTACAACAAGGCGAAAGGGGCTTTGTGTTTCGTGCTCCGGTTGGATTTGTGATCGTGCTCTCGAAGCCGCCGATCGAGGTCATTTGTAATGCCTGTGTATAGCGTTTTATCTTTCTGCTTTGTAGCACGTACACATGAACCATATCTTCAGCTTGGAAGCCTGCCTGCCGGCAGGCAGGGCTGACATAATAGCCGTTATACGACACCCGCAAGCACATCGCACCATAGCAAAAAATCATCGTCTTGTCACGTTTGCCAGGCAATATAGGCCGTGATAAAGTCGTATAAAGTAGTGTCGCCCATTTTTGACGACATCCCGCCTATGCCGCTGCAGAAACTGCTGGAACAGCTCAACATTCCGGAACGCGAAGCACAAGTGTATATCGCGCTTTTACAGCTCGGATTAACCGGCGTCGGCCCCATCGTCACCAAGACAAAATTGCATCGCATGCTGGTCTACCAGTCCCTGGAAAAACTCAAGGACATGAGTATGGCCAGCATGATCATGAAGAACAACCGCCAGCACTGGCTGGCCACCAACCCGTCCGTCATTTTGGACCGGATCAAGCAGCAGGAAGAAATCGCCAAGACGGCCATCGCGGAACTGGAACGTTTGCGCCAGAAGTCCCAGGACGACGTGCATGTCCAAATCCTCTCCGGCAGCCAGGGTTTGCGCGAAAGCCTCAAAGTCATGATCGAATCCGCAGGACGCACCGACAAAATCATCCGCATCATCGGCGGCGCCAGCGACAAAGTTTTTTATTCCTTGCTGGGCGACTGGTATAAAACGTATACCGCACTACAGATTCAGCATGGCGTGACTAAGCGCCTCATCGCGCCCACCAACAACAATGAGTATTTTAAAAAGTACTTTGCCTCCGAGCCGGGCAATGAATATCGATTCTTGTCCGTCGGACTTTCCAATCCCACCTTTACGCGCATCACGCAGGAAATGGTTGCCATCGAGGTGTACGGCCAGGAACCGGTGATCATCCAGATCCGGAACAAAACTATTGCTGAAGCCTATTTACAGTCTTTTGCCTTGCTCTGGGAGCAGGGGAAAGACAATTAATCATATGATGAACAACATGCCCGCATCCATGCCCGCGCTCCGCTCGACCATAGACTTGCTGAAAGAATCCTGGAACCGCTTCACCAGACGCTGGAAGTTTTTTGTTTTGTACGTACTGGTTTCTACGCTCGTTCCTGGCGCAATGTTTCTTGTCGGAGGGCTGCTGGCCGCCTTGCTTGGCGCCGGCGGACTCTTTTTTGGCGGTGAGATGGCGTTGGGCGGCGCCGGAATCGTGGCCATCGTTCTGCTGTCTGTTGCGGTTCTTGCGGCTATCTACGTGTCGATTTTGTTTGCCGTCGGTTTGATGCTGGCGGTTGTGGATGAGAATCTGAACAGCATCAAGGCCGCTGTCATGGCTGCCAAGCCCAAAGCGTTCGATTACTTCTTTATCAGCCTGATCGTAGGTCTTATTGTCCTGGCGGGAACAGTGCTCCTGATTTTACCCGGCATCTACCTGGCCATATGCTATGCCTTTGCCGCCTGGGTGTATATCCTGGAGGGCAAGAAGGGGATGGACGCATTGCGTGAAAGCAAGTCTCTGGTGTCTGGCCGCTGGTGGGCCGTATTTGGCCGCTTTGTCCTGTTTGGCATCATCATTTGGCTGGTCATGATTTTGCCTCAGGGCATTTTTGGCGCTTTAAAACTGGATGCGCTGGCTGTGATTTACAACATTGTCGCTTCCTTTGTTGTTGGCCCGGTTTCTAGCATTTTCGTCTACCTGTTCTACAAGAATTTGAAGGGTTCGCAGATGGCTGCGCCGCAGCCGATGTCCCAGGCCTAGATTTAGGCTAACCTAAGCACCCCGCTTGACGGGGTGCTTTTTATTTACCTAATATTAGCACAATCTTCACGGATACTCTTGACAAAGTAGTATATTTGTGATATATTACTTGGTCGCCGTCGTTATGACGGTTTTTCATTTTTAAGCAAAAACTATGTCTAGCAACACCACCTTGCAAAACAAAAACACACCGGTGCGCCAGGCTGTCGCGGTCATGGTTTTTGCCGCCAACATCCTGATCCCCCAGACGTCGGCTATCGCCTCTGATGCCAAGCCAGCTCGGGTAGGCGTCACGCAGATGTCCATTCGCCAGGCTGACCCTTCGGTGGTCATGCTGACCGGCGAATCCCTGGCCAAGGCCCAGGAGGACTGGAAGGCCAAGTTGTATGCGCCCAAGGAAGCTGTGGCTGTCCGCTACATGACCCTTTCCGCCTATAACTCTTTGGAGAACCAGACTGACGGTTCACCGTATGCCACGGCTATTGGTTCCTTGACCCGCGATGGCGTGGTCGCGTCCAATAACCTGCCTATCGGTACCCGCGTCCGTTTTCCCGACCATTTCGGCGCCAAGGTGTTCCGCGTGGAAGACCGCATGAACACCCGCTACCAGAACAACATCGATATTTGGATGGAAGACTATAAGGAAGCCGTCAAATTCGGCCGTCGCTACGCCAAAATCGAAATCGTTGAATGGGGCAAGGGCCGCGGTGTTGAATAAACACCCTAACGAAAAATCCCGCTTCGCGCGGGATTTTTTGTATGCAAATGGAGGCCAGGATGGGAATCGAACCCACGAATAAAGGTTTTGCAGACCTCTGCCTTACCACTTGGCTACCTGGCCATCAAAAATAGCCCCAAAAGAGGGCATTTTGTAAAGAAACTATAACAACCATCATGCGAATAATCAACTAGTACAACGATAATCGAAAAAATTTCAAAATTTATCCACAGATACTGTTGATAAATCAGGGTGTTTTTTCTTCATGACAAAAAATGTGGCTAACCTTAGTGATACGAAAATATTGTTGTCAGTTATTGACAACTTTTTTTGACGTTGGTAGGATGCCTTTTGTCGGTTACCAGATAGCCCTTTCCATTTTGTACTGATAAGCGAAGCAGCAACACTTGAAGGACGTCGACTGTCTTTAATGGTTGTGGTTTCGCTTGTCAGTCCCGAATGGTTTTTCCTGGATCGCATTTCGCGGTTCTTTTTTTTCGTTTCATTTTCGAAAAAATTGTCGTCAAATTATGACGACAGAAACTAGTCGGGGGCAGTTCTTTACAAACAGCTACCTCTTACCCAGTCAGTTATACTCGTCGATTGACTGGGGAAGGGGTAGGGAATTGGATGGCATCGTGGCCATTCACTCGACTCCGACTCTGGCCAGTATCCAGGTTGTTCCAATACCCCGTCATTTCGGCGGGGGTGGACAGAGAACCTGGGTAGAAGGGTTTCGCATGCGTCTCCAGAGCAACCGTCGTTCGTCGATCCGCAGCCTCATCGCCGCGTCGCTGGGCGCGCCCAACATGACCGTGGTCATGCTGCCGGTGAGCAAGCGCCAGCTCGACGACGTCGTCGAGTACGACATCGCGCCCATGCCCACCAACACGGGCAAGGACGTGAACGTCGTCGTCGTCGACTTCAACCGCATCGAGGGCGGCCTCGACCAGACCCTCAGCGCCGAGCAGGCGCTGAACCTGATCAGCGGCATGCTGGTCCAGGGCCTGAGCACGATCGGCATCACCCTGCCGATCAACATCAACGAGGTCCGGACCCAGCTCCAGAACAAGATCGAGGAGCTGTTCGCGGGCAAGAGCGTGATCACGCTCAAGGCCCTCGAGCAGCACATCCGCAACGTGAAGATCGGGCGCTCGTTCACCAAGTACGGCGCCTGGAACGACCAGGGCCGCACCACCAACACCCGGTTCATCACCGCGGTGCTGGGCTGGATCTACGGCGGTGACTGGGTCAAGGCGAACTGCGCGTTCGCCAAGACCCAGGTCGAGAGGCCCAAGTACGCCGTGGCCATCTACGGCTACGACGTGACCCAGCTGGCCCAGACGGAGCGCGCCTCGGCGGCCATCCCGATGGCCACGCCCACCTCGATCTGCGTGCTCGGGTTCTACCCGAACGCGCAGGGCGGGTACGACGTCCGCTACGTGGGCACCATGCCCACCCGCCCGATGGTCTCCGACCAGTCGACGGCGGCGCCGATGTTCATCCGCCACGACGCGGGCGCCATCGCCACCCGCAAGCTGATCGACGTGATCAGCACGGGCTGGGGCAAGGCCGACGAGCTCTTCCAGAACCCGGACGGCGCGGGCAGCTTCACCTTCACCGAGGAGCTGCTGGCCATGAGCCGTCGCAACCCGACCGGCTTCATGTCGACGGTCGGCATCGCGGTGGCCCACACCAACGGGCACAAGAACGTGGTCAAGGACCTGCGCACCAAGCGCGCGGCCCTGGCCTCGGCGACCTCGGACCTGCAGGAGGTCCTGGCCCGCGACTACTCGACGGCGCCGGCGGCCTCGGGCTTCGAGCGCGCGTTCAGCACCACGCCGAACCGCTCGACCCCGTTCGCGCCCCAGAGCGAGCAGCTCGTGGGCGCGGGCGTCCCGAGCTACGGCGCGGCCTTCGGCACGCCGGCCAGCTCGTTCGAGGGCGGCAACAACGCGCACTAGCGCGCGTCGCTCGCGGCAACGCCACACGGCAAGCCGCCAGGCCATGGAGTATGGCCTGACTGACCAACAGTAAACATGCCTGCGGCCACGCTGCCGGCATGGTGCTCCACACAACACCCCCGACGGAACTTTCACGGTTCTGTCGGGGGTGTTCACTTTTTAGGCGGATTTTTTTCAATCAAAAAACCTCCCGGTGGGAGGTTTTGTCATACTTGGGCAGTTAGAGCGCAGCCGTCTGTCCGGTCTGGAAGGATTTCTGCATGTAGTTGATTTCCTTGGCCACGCGCAGGGTGTTGTCGCTGGAGGGCTGGCGCACGCCGTACAGGGAAATAAACGTCTGGTCGTTAACTTCAACCAATACGTCTGCCGTAGAACCCATGTCCAGAAAGTCGGCGGTAATGCGTTTGGCGGCCAGGCCAGAAACCTGGACGTCCGCCTGTTCGCGCAAATAGGCCGCGCCGTAGCGGGCGGTAATTAAGTCCGCGAATTGAGGGGTCTGCTCGCGGTTATACACGCTGATGGTAAAAATGTGTTCGCGGTTGTCCGTGCGCTCAAAGCGGTAGCGATCAACGTGGCGGGTGGGGGTATGGCTGACCAGTTCCCAGCCATCCACCAGCTGGATGGTATAGCCTTCCTCCAGCGCGAACGGTTTGGAAGAAAATGCCGTCGTGTCTGAAAAAGCCAGATCGGTAAACGCCTCCACCTGTTCGGCGGGCGTCAATGTTTGCGTGTCGGGAAGCAATGCGGCAATGCCAATACTGACACCGGCGGTAACGGCAACAATGATGATCATGCTGGCAATGACTTTCAACTGATTTGGCATAAAATCTGGTGGACCCGACAGGATTTGAACCTGCTGCCTCCGCAGTGCAAATGCGGCGCTCTAGCCAGATGAGCTACGGGCCCAAGTGAGGCACTGCGAAAGCTTGCTTTCGTGATGCCTGAACGCCGGGCACGCAAGCGTTGCTTACGGGCCCGTACAGTTTGCGAATGATAACATAAAATGGGGGTTTCGTAAAGGCTTTGCGGCCTTCTTGCTCCCTGGCGCCGGGTGCCTTAAACTGCGAATACCTTTATATACGTTCTACCACTATGATCCGTTTCATCACCATCGTCCTCTTTGTTGCTGTAACATTGACCGGCTGCATTTCCCGCCGATCAGATATCAATATTGACGTGAAGCCAAGCGACTCTTCGGGACAGGTCGCGCAGAAATCCCTGGATGAATCAAACAGCCGATATGTGACCGAGCCGACGGCGGATTTTTCCTTGCGCTTGCCCGACGGCCTGACGCTGACAAAAGATCTCGATGAGGGCGACGCCAAGCTTTTTTCCGTTATCAATGTTGAAGGTAATGAGCAGGTGAAATACTTGTTTATCGAGTCGACGGCAAATTCTGTCGCCGTGGCTGCTGACTTGCTGGCCACCGTGGACGGCGTAACGGTGTTGCGCCGCGAGCCTGTTACGCGCGGCGGGTATTCCGGTACAAAAGTGACGGCATTGCTGGAGTCGCGCAACGAAGAAGTGCCGTATTACTTTTTGTCCGCGGGCGGGCGAACATACATTTTCAGTCTGCCGTCAGGCCAGCCGTGGGAATACCATGAGGCGGTTGTCGATTCGTTTAAGTTGAACTCCTAGCGCTTTTTTTGCGGGTGCGGTCGTGAAACGCCTTGTGCACGTCGCGCAGCTGCTGGTTGGTGATGTGCGTGTAAATCTGCGTGGTGGTGATGCTGGAATGGCCGAGCATGCTTTGCACTGAGCGCAAGTCCGCGCCGTTCATGAGCAAGTCCGTGGCAAAGGAGTGGCGCAGGGTATGCGGCGTGATGCGTTTGGTGATGCCTGCCTGCCGCGCATACTTTTCCACCAGGCGCTGCACGCTGCGCGGCGTGAGGGGGAGCGGTTCGGCCGCGCTGCGCTTGGCGGCGCGATCGTGGCGTACAAACAAGTAGGGGCTGGTGTCCTTGCGCATGCCAAAGTAGAGGCCCAGCCAGTGCTTGGCGGCATGGGAAAGGAAGCAGACGCGCAGCTTTTGTCCTTTGCCGCGCACGGTGAATTCATCTTTTTTCAAATTGATGTTGTCGCGCTTCAGGCCGACCAGTTCGGAGACGCGCAGCCCCGCGCTGAACAGCGTTTCTATCAGCGCCTTATCGCGGATTTGTAAAATTTTTCCTTGTTTGGATTTGAGCGGCGCGTCCAGGAATTCCACCAGGTTTTGTCCGTCGAGAAAATCCACCTGCCGCTGCGGCGCGCGGCCCAGCTCGATTTTTTCCGGAGCCAGGGTGGGGACGTCGCGCTTGGCCAGATACTTCAGCCAGCTGCGCAGCGCGACAAGATGGTAATTGGTGGTATTCGCTTTAAGTGACTCGCCCTGGCGATTGGTCTGGCGGTTCAGCCACAGTCGGTACTTGCGCACCAGATCCTGGCTGATGTCTTTGGGATGCTTGCTGCCGTTTTCTTGCGCGAAATTGATGAAGCGCCGGAGGTAAAAGTCGTAGTTCTGGATGGTCTGCGGACTGCGCTGCTTTTCCAGTTCCAGGTATTCAAGAAAGTCCGTGACCGCGCGGTCGAGGACGGAAGCCGATTTGTTTTGTGTTTTGTCGGAAGGGGACATAGGGGTTCGTCTGGATACCCTTACATTTTACGACACATTGACATGGCTGTCATTTTTTCATGAGCAAAGACATATGGTGGGCCAATCACATTGACGACGATCAAAAAATGTTGCATACTCTTTTAACACCGAGACGCGCTACAGCGCGTCTTTGTTCGTACCAGTATGTCCAATGATCACGTCGCGCTTCGCTTTGACGAAGTAACATTTGAACACGTCGAACATAAACCTTTGTATGAAGAGGCCAGCTTTTCCGTGCGCGCCGGAAAGAAAATCGCTCTCATGGGGCAAAACGGCGCCGGCAAGAGCACGCTGCTCAAGCTTGTGGCGGGCGAGCTGAAGCCGAAGGACGGGCATATTTTCATCACGCCAAAAGACGCAAAAATCGGCATTGCCAAGCAAGTGATGGACCCCGGCTACATGGATTTAACGGTGCGCGAATATTTTGCGACGGCATTTGACGAGCGGCCGTACACATTGGACAAACATATTAAAGATGCCTGCGACGCCGTCGACTTTAAGGTCGACCTGGAAAAAACCGTGCGGGAACATTCCGGCGGCCAACAGGCGCGGCTGCTCCTAGCCTATGCGCTCATCCAGGAGCCGGATATTTTGTTGCTGGACGAGCCTACCAACAATTTAGACCAGGACGGCATCGACCATTTGACCGGTTTTTTAATGATGTACGACAAGACCTGCCTGGTCATTTCCCATGACGCAGAATTTCTCAACGCCTTTACCGACGGCGTGCTGTACCTCGACGTGTTCACGCATAAGATTGAACAATACTCCGGCACGTATCACGACGTGGTGGAAGAGATTAAAAACCGCATTGAGCGCGAGCAGCAGCAGAATGCGCGCATGGAAAAAGATATCCGACGTATGAAGGCGCAGGCCGAAGTGTTTGCGCATAAAGGCGGCAAGCTGCGCGGCTACGCCAAAAAATTGCGCGAGGCGGCCGAAGAGGCGGAAGAGAGCAAGGTGGACATCCGCAAAGAAGATCGCGCCATCCGTGAATTTGCCATTCCCGTGCAGGAATTCTCCCGCGACTTTAACGGCAAGACGGTGCGCTTTGAGTCGTTGACGTTGCTGCGCAAGGGCAAAGAAACCGTGCGCGAATTCCAGTTCGATGTGCGCAAAGACGAGCACGTCTTGGTTGCCGGGCCCAACGGCATCGGCAAAAGCACGCTGCTAAAAGCCCTGGCAAACCGCGCGGCTGCGGGCGCAACCATTTCCGACGAGATTGTGATCGGCTACTACGCCCAGGATTTTTCCACGCTCGATTTCAACCAAACAGCCTATGACTGTCTCGCGGCGGCCATGAAAGAACCGCGCGAAGAGACCATCCGTTCCGTGGCGGCCGGATTCTTACTGGATGGCAAAGCATTGGCCAGCGAGATCCGGCTGTTGTCGGAAGGGCAGAAAGGATTGTTGTCGTTTGCGCGCCTTGTGCTGCTGCGTCCGGGCTTGCTGATTCTTGATGAGCCTACCAATCACATCAACTTCCGGCATTTGCCTGTCATTGCCAAGGCCTTGGACAGCTATAAAGGGGCGATTGTCATGGTCAGCCACATCCCGGAATTCGTGCAGCAGATGCGCATAACCGACACCATTGACTTGCAGGCGGTATAATGGTATTATCCGTTCGTTAATAAATTAACCTCTTCTGCGGCTCGCGTCGGGCCAAACGCATAGAATACCGGACGCGCGCTGCGGTTTATGGACTATGTTAGATCCGAAGCTGAAGCAAAAGATCATCAAGAAGTTCCGTACCCATGAAAAGGATACGGGTTCTTCCCAGATCCAGATCGCCATCCTCACCGAGGAAATCAAGTTGCTCACCGAGCATTTGAAGGAGCATAAGAAAGATTTTTCCTCCCGCCGCGGTCTGATTAAAAAGGTCAATGAGCGCCGCAAGTTGCTGAACTACATGCGCCAGACCGAATACGACAACTACGTCGACCTCAGCAAGAAGCTGAAACTCAAGTATACGGCGCCAAAGGTGCTGGACGCCTCCGCCGAACAGCAGGAAGCCGAAGAGGCGGCCGCCGCCTAAACCGGGCAGATCCAATAGGAAGGGATTCGGATGCGCATGTGTGGAGAGGTTTCGTCTCCAGGCACGCGCATCCGAATCTTTCTGTTTGGAAACAGAAAGCGGATTCGCACGGTCGTGTTTCTACGCCGAAGGTGAACACTGTGGGGAAGAACAAGAAGAGCGATGGCCGGACCAGGAACCGCAAGATCGCGGCCATGGCCGACAAGGCCGCCGAGACGGACCTGGCCATCGACGCGCTCGTCGACGAGAGCGACACCGTGATGCCGCCCGACCGCATCATCATCGGCCGGCGGCCGCAGCGCGCGCCGCTGCAGCGCCACCTGCACCTCCGCCGGGCCAGGGGCTAGGGGGGCGACATGTCCCGATCGCAGCGCGCTCGTAACGACATGCAGCGTCTCAAGCGCCGCCAGGAGGCGCGCAAGGACAGGCACCAGTCGGGCGCCTATCTGGCCTCCAAGACGGGCCGGCGCGAGATGCCGACGGACGAAGACAGCTCCGACGGACGTCGCGAGGGGGCGACCCAGTTCATGGACTCCTCCGACATGACGTAGTGTGTACGGGGCTGGCGCGCCATTTCCGGCGCGCCAGCCCCCTTGATTTTTTCAGACGCTTTGATAACAACGCCGCTTTGCGGTAGTCTTTCACCTGGGCGGCCAACACCGCCGCATTTTAAAACTTTTTGGGCCGATACGGTTTTACGGCCCTTTTCATACCATATGTATAAACATCCGGAGCAACGCGTGGGCGTATTTGTCGATACGGCCAACATGTATCATAGTGCCAAAAATTTGTATAAAGCGAACGTCAACTTTGGGGAAGTTCTCAAAGCCGCGGTGGCGGGGCGGCGGCTGGTCCGCGCCATCGCTTATGTCATCAAGTCGGACAACGAGGAAGAAAATACGTTTTTTGACGCCCTCTCCAAGCAAGGATTTGAGGTAAAGCAAAAAGACCTGCAGGTGTTTGCCAGCGGCATGAAGAAGGCCGACTGGGACGTGGGTCTGGCGGTGGACGCCATTAAGCTTGCCGACCGCCTTGATGCCATCATCATCGTGTCCGGCGACGGCGATTATATTCCCCTGGCGCAGTACTTGAGGGAGAACAGGGGCTGTCTGGTGGAGGTGGTGGCCTTTGGTGAGACCACGTCCAGTAAACTGCGCGAACTTGCCGACGACTTCATTGACATCAGCGCCGATCCGGACCGGTTCCTTATTGGCGGCCGTCGCCGTTCGCGGCCGGCGTCCGGGCTGCTGTCCCGCGCCTCCACGCGCATGCGAGGAAGCGACGAAGAAGACGGCGCCGCGGCTTCCACAGCCAAGCGCAAACGCCGCGTGATTTTCTAAGCAGGTATGGAGCAAGACCAAGCCCGCAAAATGTGGCTTGTCGGCGCCTGCGTGCTGACCCTGCTGGCCGCCGCCGGCCTGTATGCCGACAAAGTGTACGAAGCGCCACAGCCGCCGCCCCGCATGATTTACACCATCAAGGGGCCGGTTATTTTGCATGAAACGGCGCAGCCGGGCGACCTGGTCACGGCGCCGAACCTGGGAACGATTTATTACATCAACGGCGATGGGAAACGCGTGGTGTTTCCCGACGAGCAGACCTTTCGCAGCTGGTATCCCGACTTTAGCCTTGTCAAAACTATTCCGCAGGACGTATTGGAGTCGTTTCCGTTGTCCGGCCGCAATGCGACCATTCGGCCCGGGACGTATCTGGTCAAAATCCAGAGCGCGCCGTTCGTATACCTGATCGGTTTTCAAAAAACATTGTTCAGCCTGGCCAACGAACAGCAGGCGCTGGCCGTGTTGGGCGAGGGATGGCAGGAGCGCGTCGTGGACGTGCCGGAATACTTTTTCGTCAACTACGATGAAGGCATCATGCTGTCCGGCATCGATCTTTTGCCCGGCGGGTTCGTGTACCGCGCGCAGTCCAACGGCATTACGTATATTGTCACGCCGGAAGGGCAGCGGGTCATGGACGAGCAGGGCCTGAAAGCCAATCATGTTGACGAGCGGTTTATTGTCCAGCGCGCCGACCCGTTGGACCTGCCGCTGTCCGGGCCAACCGTAAGCGGGTATGAGCCTCGCTGGGGTTCACCCGACACATTAGAACAGATCAATGACCGCGGCCCGGCCGACGTAAACACGGCAGGGCGCGAAACAGAAGCCGGCTAGCCATTTTGGCCGGTTTTTGTTATGGTTGAAGCGAACAAGAACCTTAATTATCGCGTGCGAAAGGCCTCCTTGGACGTAATAGATATAATTCCCAGCGTTGCACATGCTGGTCCAGCATTGGGAATTATATCTACGTGCACAAGGCGCCATCCGTACGCCTTGTCTTATGTTTCAAGATTTGAAGAATGCGTGGATGGCTCCACGTGAGTTTACATTGGAATGGGGTGGCCGTCCCCTGACCATCACCACCGGCGTGGTGGCCCAGCAGGCCAACGGCTCCGCCCTGGTCCGCTACGGCGACACCGTCGTTTTGGTTACGGCTACCATGGCCAAGGAAGCGCGCGGCGAATTTGATTTCTTCCCGTTGACCGTGGATTACGAAGAGCGTTTGTACGCGGCTGGCATCATCAAGGGCAGCCGGTTTATCAAGCGCGAAACGCGTCCCAGCGACGAGGCGGTTTTGACGGCCCGTCTTGTTGATCGCGCCATCCGTCCGTTGTTTGACGACAGCCTGCGCATCGACATCCAGATGATTGTTACCGTGCTGTGCGTTGACGGGGAAAATGATCCGGATGTCGCCGCTATGCTTGGCGCTTCTGCCGCCCTCATGATTTCCGACATTCCGTGGGCTGGCCCCGTTGCGGGCTGCCGCGTCGGCCGTGTGAACGGCGAGTGGGTGCTGAATCCGACCACGACCGCTTTGGCCAAAAGCGACATGGATTTGTACGTGGCCGGCGATGGCGAAAAAACCATCATGCTTGAGGCCGGCGCGCAGGAAGTGACTGAAGAGGCGGTGTTTGAAGGCATCCAGTTCGGTTTGAAACACCTGAAGCCTGCCATCCAGCTCATCAACCAGATGGCTAAGGAAATCGGCAAAGAGAAGCGCGTCATCAAGCCTGTGCTGACGGAGGAAGAAATGGAAGCTGCCAAAGAAATGGACGCGTTGCGCGCCCGCGTGAAGGAGTTGGCCATTGCCGCCGTCGACCAGTATTTTGCGGGCGGAGACAAGAACACCAAGCAGATGCGCAAGGAAAGCATCAGCGAAATCAAGGCAAGCATTGATGAGACCCTGAAGGCGGAGCAGGTCGGCAAAGACAAGCGCAAGGAAGCGCTCAAGCCGCTGAAGGAATACATTGAAGAGCACGTCGGTGAAATGATTTTGCGCACCGGCAAGCGCGTTGACGGGCGCAGCGTTACGGAAATCCGCCCGCTCGACGTGGCTGTTTCCATCTTGCCGCGCACGCATGGCACGGGTTTCTTCACTCGCGGCGAGACCCAGGTATTGACCGTGGCGACGCTGGCCGGCCCCGGAGCCGAACAGATCATGGAAGACCTCAACGGCGAAGCCAAGAAGCGCTACATGCATCATTACAACTTCCCGCCGTTTTCGGTTGGTGAAACCAAGCCCATGCGCGGGCCGTCGCGCCGTGATATCGGCCACGGCATGCTGGCTGAAAAAGCCCTCTTGCCGGTATTGCCGAGCAAGGATGAATTTCCGTACACCATCCGACTGGTATCCGAAGTCCTTGGGTCAAACGGTTCCAGCTCCATGGCGTCCACATGCGGTTCCACGCTGGCGCTCATGGATGCGGGCGTTCCCATCAAGCGCGCCGTGGCCGGCGTGGCCATGGGCCTTGTTTCCAATAACAAGGGCGACTGGAAGGTGTTGACGGACTTGCAGGATCTGGAAGACAGCAATGGCGGCATGGATTTTAAGATTGCCGGCACGCAAAACGGCATCACCGCCATCCAGATGGATACGAAGTCGGCCGGGTTGACGCTGGAACAGGTCAACCAGACGCTTTCACAGGCGCGCGACGGACGCTTGCAAATCCTGGACGCCATGAGCTCGGCGATTGCCGCGCCTCGCGCCGATTTGTCGCCGTATGCGCCGCGAGTGGAGACCTTGCACATCAATCCCGAAAAGATCCGCGACGTCATTGGCCCCGGCGGCAAGATGATCAACAAGATCATTGACGAATGCGGCGTGGAAATCGACATCGAGCAGGACGGCAGTGTCTTTATCTCTTCTGTGTCCGCTGAGGGTATGGCCAAAGCCAAGAAATGGATTGAAGACCTGACCAAGGAAGTCGCTGCGGGCGAGGTGTACGAAGGCAAAGTAACCCGCTTGATGGACTTCGGCGCCTTTGTGGAGGTATTGCCGGGCCAGGAAGGCCTCGTGCATGTATCCGAAATTTCCTATGAACGAGTTGGAAAGGTGTCCGATGTATTACACGTCGGCGATGAAGTAAAGGTGAAGGTGAAGGAAATCGATGAACTTGGGCGTATCAATTTGTCCATCAAGGCGTTGTCCACGCCGCCGGAAGGCTACCAGGAAGAGCCTCGCGAACGCCGTCCGGGTGGAGGCCGAGGCGGGCGAAACGGCGGTGGCGGCGGACGCCCGCGCGGAAAACGCTTCTAACGTAAAACGTATGTACCGTACGCTTGTCATATCAGCAGCCGTCGCGTCGCTGGCGTTTTTTCCGTCAGCTGTCGCGCAGGCGGCCACGGCGCCCAACTTTATTATCCGCGCCGTCGCGGAAGTAACGACGTACACGCAGGAGCCGTTTGACGATAATACCAGCATCAAGCAAGGGTCGGGCGTGTTTATTGACCATGGCGGATGCTTGTACACCAATTCGCACGTAGTTATTAACGCGGAAACAGGCGAGGTAGACCCGCATATCGGCATTGCCATTGCCACCGACCGCGGCCGCGCGCCCGAGTTTGCGTTTGAAGGCGAAGCGGTGTTCGTTGACCAGTCTTTGGATCTGGCCTACGTCTGCCCGAAAGAACCAAACGGCGTCTTCACCGAGTATTTTGAGCGCTTCAGCGAACCGCATTTTGACAGCCGCGCGTTCGGCGAGGATGTCTGGGTGCTTGGCTATCCTGCCTCCGGCGAAGGTACCATTACGGTTTCGCCCGGCAACATTGTCGGTTTTATTGAAAATCCCGACGTGTCGCAGTGGCTTGGCATCGTCCGGTTGGACACCGAGCAGCTCAAGCTCTACAAGACCGACGCGCTGGCAGGCCCTGGCGTATCCGGCGGTGTCATGATTGACCAGGAGTACCGCCTGGTGGGCGTGCCGTTTGCCGGCAGCATTATTGCCGGCGCCTTCACGTTTGTCTTGTCTGAAGACGTATACCTGGAGTTTGAGCGCCGCGTGCAGGCGCATTTGTTTGCGCAGGGGCTTGTGCCTTTAGACTGCGTCTACGACGGCGATTCCGGCTATTTTGTGCAGTCTTCACAACGATTTTACGACAACCAATGCACGTTAGCTTATGATGAGGCCATGGAGCATGAAGTGAAGCTGATGCATAAGGCCTTCTGCGCTGTGGATATCTCGCCCAAGCGGCTGGTAAGCGCGGTCAGACGCAGTAAAGAATTGGGGGATTTGTCGAAATGGTCCGACAGTATTCTGGCGCGTTGTGGCGGAGAAGAACAAGCAGCAAACGCGCGAGCGGCCAAGAGCAAATTTGCGCAGAGCGTGCGCATCAAGAAGCGCGTGCCGTTAACGAAAATTGACATGTCAGACGGCACAAGATTGTAATTTTGTCTTGATCAGGACACAAAAATTCTCTACAATAGATTCATGAAATAGCGCTGTATCTAAGAACGGTTCATCCGTTTTTGCAGCGCTATTTTTGTTGGAAAAGCTTTTTCACTCGTTCTCGTCTAACATTATATTTTGTCCAATGCCCCTTCATGGGGGCATAGGTTTGACATGCCTATGAATCTCAATTCTGTTACGCTCATCGGCCATGTGACGCAGGAGCCGGTGTCCAAACAGCTGTCCGAAAAGAGTTCTTTAACCAAGTTTACACTGGCCACTAACGGCCGCCGTGCTGCCAAAGACGGCGTGCCGAACGCGGAATTCCACCCTGTCGTGGCATTTGGCCGCCTGGCGGAGATTTGCCGCGATTACATCCATAAAGGACGCCTGGTCTATGTGCAAGGCCGCCTGAAAACCAGCCGCTGGGAGGACGACAAGAAGGTTTTGCACTCGCGCACCGAAATCATTGCTTCAAACATGCTGTTACTAGATAAGCAACAGGCTTTGGCAAGCGCGGCGTCGGACCACAACGATGACGTGGCGGCTGAGGCTGCCATCGAACCGGAAGAATAGTTCGAGAGCGACGATGCATCCTGCCGCTTGAAAACAAGTAAGCGCTGTTTCATGGCAGGGGCGTCAAAAAGGGGGAAGTGTCCTGGCACCGCACCGCAAGATGGGCATCATCGTCCGAGCGGACGCGCGCCATCTCTCGTCTGGCCATTTCTCCCCAGCTTTCTCGTGGGAACGCCATTAATTGTTGGATGACGGGGTGGGGGCAGAGGACTCTGTGTCCGACGCGTTGTCACGAGAAAATTGTTATACCTAAATATGTCTATACTTGCCTTTATTCTCAGTTTGTTTGGTGTCGCCTTCGCGCCTGTTCAGCCGGCACAGGATCCGGCGAGTGAGACAACAATGGAGATTCAGCAGCAGGTTCCGGCGAAGCAAGTATCGGAGCAAGACTCCCTCGTTGCCTGCCAAAATCCTTATCATTACGCGAAATTGCGCAACACCCTGCTGGAAGGCAAGGCTCGCGTGCAGCCGGTTTTGGCCTCGAGAACAGGCGACTTCAAGGAACTGGAGCGCACATGGAATGAGTTTGCCGCGGCCATGCCGTATCATGTGCAGTTTGTCCTTTTACCGCCAAAGTTCGTGGTACTGGATGCAAGCGATGTGCAAAAAAGCGAACCGTTTCCTGACAGCATTATTGTTGATCGTTTGATGATCAAAACCGGAGGAATTCCTGACTATGCAGTACCCGTGGTGTATTGGGATTTTGAAGCCGCCGCACATGGCGGATACGACTGGAACAATGATGTGTACATGCGGTTTCTGGCCGACGCCCTTGCCGATCCCGAAGGTCGCTACAACGAGCAATTGTTTTTAGAGTGGCTGGTCTTTACGCATGATTAGCCCCCGGACTCTGGCTTGAACTCCGCCCAGTCCAGAGTGCGCCTCTGCACTCTCATCCGATACGGATGAAACCGTTCTTTGACAGGAGTATTGCGTGTTTCGAGCCATGTACCTGGCTGTGTGTTTCCTGCTGCTGCAGGGACAGATGGCTTTCGCTCAACATGCCTGCCGTTTTTTTGCGCAGAATCCGGACACCATTGCGGTGACTGATGCGCAGAATTTCGAGCGGGAAGTGGAAATCGACTTCACCAACACGGGGACGTCCACCTGGCAGAACAGCGGCGGCGTCAGCAACCTGCAGTACATCGAGTTGCGGCCGGTGGGTACCGGCGGCATCGCCATTGACGGGCCGCTGTATCACAGCAGCTGGATTAACCGCCAGCGCGTCGGCAGTTTCATGCAGGCGCAGCAAGGCGTTGCGCCGCAGCAGGTGGCCCGCTTTGTCTTCAAGGTGCAGGTCGACGGCCGCGCCCTTGGTATTGGGACGCACGACTGCTATTTCCGTCCGTACCATGCGCAAGGCGGATACATCTATGACTGGGGCACCACCCGGATCCGGGTGGTGGTCACGTCGGCAACATCTCCTCCGCCAGGTCAGGTGCCTGCCGCAACCATCCAGTCGGTCAGCCCGGTCAATCCCGCGGCCGGCGCGACGGTGCAGTTCAGCGGCACGGCCACGCAGAACCCCATCGAGTATCGGTGGGAGGCCAATGGACAGGTGTTTGGTTCCGCGCCGACGGTGCAGCAGTCGTTTGCCGCCGGTACCTACGCCATCCGCTTTCTGGCCCGCAACCAGTTCGGTTGGAGCCCGGCCGCCACGTCAACGCTGAATGTGCAGGCAGGCACGCCGCCCAACCCGCCGGGACCGACGACCATGACCGGCCGTATCCAGTCGGCAGTGGTGGAGCGGTCAGTGCTGCGGGCGTCAACGCTGGGAGCGTACGTCGAACAGTATGACCTGGTTGCCCGCGGGGCCATTCCATTGCGGCGGTATCACGTCTTGCGACTGCAGGGCAGCGCGCAAGGCGGGACGCCCACCCAGCATGAATGGAGCCTGCACCAGAACGGCATCAGTAAGGTCATCGGGGCGGCCGCCAGCATCACGACCGGTCCGCATGATCTGTACGTCGGACAGCAAGAGTTGCGTTATCGCGTGCGTGATGCCAACGGCAACTGGTCCTCGTATGCCAGCCTTTTGCTGGATGTATCACCCTGGCCGCAGCTGTTCCTTCCCGTGCATGGGACCTGGATCAGGAGCGGCAACAACTACAACGAAGGCGACCATCTTGGCCAGCTGCATCTCTGGGGACAGGACTTCAACCATCCGTCCGGAGGCAGCAATGACTTTGGGCTGGAACTGGTCGCAAGTATCGCCGGCATCGCCAGGACGGGGGTCTTTCCCGGCGGCGGCCGTTTTGTGGACATCGAGTACGATGACCAGACCAGCGGCAGGAAGTACCGTGCGCAATACCTGCATCTCTCGTCTGTGCTTGTGCGCGACGGCCAGAGCGTCGTTCGCGGCCAGCCCATTGGGTTGTGCGGCAACACCGGCGCTTCGTCGCAGGGCACGCACCTCCACTACACATTCTGCGAGTGGATCAACGGCGCCTGGGTCTCCGTGGTACCGGAACCGTTCTTCCTTGACGACCAGACGGTCCGGCAGGTGATTGGCTACAGCGAGACGGTTACGGCGGGCAACCGCGTGATCCCTTCGTCGTTGCTGATTTTGCCGGAGCTGGTGGTAACTGCGCCCAACAGTGACACGAACGGGTATGGCCATGCCAAGCGTTGGGACTACACGACCGCCGCCCGCCAACCCACGTCGTACGCATCGTATGACGCCATCATTCCGGCGTCGGGTACCTGGAAGCTGTGGATGCACAATCCCAGCGGCGTTACCAACGACAACAACGGCGTGACGTCGCATAACACAACCGCCTCCGCCGTATTTGATATCAGCCGGCCGCGCGTGCTTGGCCTGGAGACGCATACCGTCAGCCAGGCGGCAGGCGTAAAGGGTGGTCTGGTGGAAGTGTGCCAGATGGACCTGCAGGCGGGTGACCGCCTCATGATCCAGCAGCACAACGCCACTGGCGAGTCAGGACGGGAAATCAGTTACGACGAGCTTGTCCTGACGTTGGAAGCGGTGGCTGGTTCCGGCGGCAACACGCCGCCCAGCTCGTCCGGCGGATCAGGTTCAAGCAGCAACGGAAACACAGGCGGCTCGGTTCCGTCCGCGCCGCCAAACCCGCCAGGCGGGTACAATCCATCACCGTCTTCGCCCAGCAGCGGAGGCGGCGGGGGCGGGGGATGCATGCTTGCTCCTGCTGCGGCTCATGCGCCGCCAGCGGGTATCGGGCTCATCCTCTTCCTCCTGATTACGCTCACGTTAGTGCCGGTGCGGCGTCTCCCCCCCGACTAGGCGCCGCGCCCTCCCAAAACGGCGCAGGTTGTGTCCCCCACGCAACCTGCGCCGTTTCTTTTTCCACTCCCGGATTGGTACAATGCCGCTATATGGCTGATTTGCCCGCTTCCATGAAAACAGGGGGATTTGACCCCCAGCAGACCGCATCCCAATTGGACGCGGCGCGAAACCGCGCGCGTTTGCAGCAGCAGGTTTCGCAGCCGCCGCTGAACGTGCCGCAGCCGGGCGCAGCCCAGCCCTCCGGGGCGCGAGATTCCGCGCCGCCATCGCAAAACGGCCTGACGGTGCCCGGGAGTGCGCGCGCCTTGCGTTCGACCCCCGGGGCTGGCCGCGGCATCGGGGCGGCCCAACGCAGGCTTGCTGCTTCATCCCGCCAGCAAAACCGCAACCAAACGTCAGAACCCGAAGACCCGAATTATCCCAATCCCATCGGTCTTCGCACATTCATTGCGTTTGGGTTTTTTGCCCTGGCTCAGGACGGCCTGCCCTTGGTTTTTGATCTTATCGGCATCGGCTGGCTTGTCGCCTGGGTATTGTTTCCCATCACCTGGTCAGCCTATATCTATCTCATCATCCGGCGCGCGCCCAAGCATCTGAAGAGGACGATGTTGGAGCGTTCTGCTATGGCCGCGGGTATCGGCCTTATTCCCGTAGTCGGGGAAGTGTTGCCGGAATGGACGACGACGGCCATTCTCGTGTACGTGGTCATCCGCCGCTATGAGCGGCAAAAGTCATATGAAGGCGCTGGGCAGGCCAGCAGGTCCAAAACATCGGCGGGCGCAGGGAAGGCCGTCGGCGCCTTGCTTAAAGCATCAAAAGGCGGATAAAGACTTCCGCGTTGATTTTCACGTCCTCAATGGCGCGATGCGCTTTGGTATAATCGATGCCGAATTTGCCGGCCAGCGTGCCCAGCTTGTGATTGCCCAGCTGCGGCAGTTTTGCGCGGGCTAGATCCAGCGTGTCGATAAGCGGATTTTCCGCCGGAGCCAGGCCCACCTGCAACAGGTGCCTGTTAAGGAATTTCATATCAAATTCACGGATGTTGTGTCCTACCAGCGTGGATGAACCCACAAAGTGCATGAAAGCGGGGAACACTTCCTGCGGCGCTACACCGTGCTTGGCAATGAACTGGTCGGTCAGGCCATGAATACGGATGGTTTCGGGATGCGATGGAATGCCGCTGTTGATAAATTTTTGAAACTCGTCGAGCACGTTGCCTTCTTTATCAATGCGCAGCCCGGCAATTTCAATGATGGCATCGCCAAGATGTGGATAAAGGCCCGTTGTTTCCGTGTCAAAAACGATGAAATGTTCGTCATTCATAGTGATGGGTATTGTGGCAAAGCGGCAGGCGGCTGTAAAGATTGGTGCCGCTTGTGGAATGTGGTAGAATTATGGCGTAACAACTTCAGTTTCCGCTTGTGATGGCCGTCAACGTCAAACAAAAAATGGCCGCGATATTCTTTGCTCTGGTGCTCGTGTTCACACCAGCCTTTTTTGCTGTTCTGCCGGTGCCCGTTGCGGCGGAAGACGCGCCGGCGGGTGGAGATGCTCCGGCAGCCGGCGGAGGTGACGAGGCGGGCGGCGACGCGGGAGCGGGGGGCGGCGCCACAGGCGTTGGAGACATCGAGCAGAACGAAAGTAACACCAGTTTTTTCTCGGATCCCATCGGAGCTCTGCAGACTGCTGGAAAATCCATCGTGAACTTGTTCCTGTTATCAATTGCGGGAATTTTACTGCAGATTATCTCGTTTATTGGTTATTTATTCTCACTTGCCATCGAGATTCTTAAATGGGCGCTGAGTTACAGGGGGTATGCGACGCAGTCAGAGGTGGGGGTGGGATGGAGTATTGTACGAGATATTATCAATAGCTTTTTCATTGTTGTTCTTATTGCCATTGCCATTTCCACGATTATCCGGTTTCAGCCGTATAATTTTCGTTCGACGTTGCCTCGGTTGATTGTCGCCGCACTGCTTGTAAATCTGAGCCGTACCATTTGTTTGCTCGCCATCAGTTTTGCCGACTCGGTTATGCGCACATTCGGCGCGCAGCTGATTGAAATTTTACCGGTATACGTTTTGGGGTTGCGTTTGCCGGCAATTACCGCCCTTGGTTCCGAGAGTATCGGAGGCGTCTTCGGATCCATTAATTCGGCAAATTTGACAAAAGAACCATTGGATATCGTTACTATCCTGGTGTCCATTATTATCGCCATTATCATGATGGTGTTTGCCCTCGGCGGATTAGTCATGTTCTGCATCATTCTGGTGTTCCGCATCCTGGTGCTGTGGTTTCTCATGATTTTGTCTCCGCTCGCGTTTTTCTTATGGGGCGCCCCGGGTCGCGCGGCTTCGTACTGGGGGCAATGGCTTGAAGAGTTCATAAAACATGTGATTGTCGGGCCGGTGGGGGCGTTTTTCCTCTACATCATCGCGCTTTTTTACGTGAACAATTTGCAAAGTTCGTACGGATTCAGTCCAAGCCAGTCCTTGCCGCCGTCGGTATCAACCGTCGCCGCCGACCCGCAAATTTTTGTCGGCTATCTCATCTCGCTGGGCATGATGTTTATTGCGTTGGAAATCATCGAGCAGATGGGCGTACGCGGGGGGCGTCTGGCCCGCGATGTCAGCGGCATTGATAACTTTGCAAGCTTGCTTAAAAAAACTCCCAAGTCGCTACTGGGCGCCGCCGCAAGCACGTATTCCCTTGGCGCGGATCTGGTTACAAAACGCACGGGCATTCCTGTTGGTCTTTTAAAACCCTGGCAGGCATGGGAGGGAGTAAAGGGTGGCTTGCAAGATAAGCGCGAGCGTATTGCGATTGATGCAGAAAGAAAGCAGGCTTCGACGCTTGCATGGCTTTCCGAGCGCGGGGGGCTAGGGGCCGCAGCGTATGGCTATTTATCAGGGAATCGGGGTTTCGTGAAAGGTGAAAGCTTTGGCAATTTAAAATCTCGGCTTGTCGCCACGCTTGGGTTTGGGCGCGTGGAGCGGGGTTCTTTGGATCAATTAAAGACGCAAGGTCAGGCATATCGTGATGATTCCAAGTCCAAACTTGTGTATCAAAACCTTTCTGCCGAGCAGCAGGGGGTGTACGGTGGCATGACGCGCGCTAAATTGCTGGAAGTCGCAGGTAATTTTGACCGATATGGAAAACTGGCCGGCCTTAGGAATCAGTTGAAGCAAACTGAACGGTTGCGAGACGATGCGTTTGAAAGTGGTGACACCGTGCGCGCGGCGGAACTCAATGCGCAGATCAACGCGCTTAACCCTCAAATAAACGAAGCCAGGGCTGCAATCGGTGACGCCTACGATGAAACGGCATATGCCGATGTTGCGCGGGTGCAGGGGATTGACCAAAACGGAGACAAGTTGAAAGCCATGAGCGAGGCTCTGAAGAGCTCAAAGGGGGATATCGGTGTTGGCAATACGATTGCGGGAAGCATTTCGCAAAAGGATGCGACATGGGAAGGTCGCGGCGAGCGGTCCATTAAAGAGCTCAAGCGACGTCAGAAAGACGTGCAGGTCGCCCGCGCGGCTTCTCGTGCCGACATCATGGATAAAATCAAGGACTATGTTTCTCAAAACTTTGAGCGGGATGTTAAATACGACTTAGAAGATTTGTATTCGCAATTACGTTCAAACGATAACCGCGACAACCGTGAAAAATTTGCCGGTGATTTGCTGCAAGCCGCCAAGCAGGGGAATGCGGATGATGTCCTGCTGCGCTTGAATCCAAAATTTACGGCCACGATTGAAGGTCGCGCAGCGGTGGTAGATCACCTGGAGCAGGAGCTTGGATTTGAACGGCAGGATGCATTAAACATCATTTCCGAAATGCAGGGCCGAAATGCTGGAGCCAATAAGCTCGCGGACACTGGATGGGTCAGAATGGATGGTCTTACAAAAGATTTCGAATTGGTAAAGAAGGAGCAGCGGAAACAAATTATCAAGAATCGTACAGAAGGCCAGAGTTTGGAAGATATGCTGCGCAAGTTTGGCCGCGATGGGTTGGGATATAAGGATCCAATCACAAACAAGTATGTTGCGGACGAAGGCATCTCGGAGCGTCTGAAGTTGGAAGACTTCGCGCCGATTATTACCAATGAAACGACATTAGGAAGAATTCCACGTAACACCAAGCAGTTTTTGGTGGATAATGCTGAAAAGTTCGGCATCAAGAAAGAGCATGTGGATATTTTGAACGAAAACCTTAAGCAAGGGTAGTCTTAGTGTATGGCAGATAATACGACACCGCTCTCTGAGCGCATTTCCGAAGCCTTGTATACGTCAGACGGATCTCTGGCATTTGACGCCATGAAGGAATTGGAGTTTTTGTTGTCTGATCGTAAGCCAAAAGACGAGCAGACCTTGCGATTGTTGGATTCCAACAGGGCGAAAATGGCTTTTGTGGCGCTGCGATTTTTGTCTGAAAACACGATTGAACAGTTGTTTGAGTCCAATACCGTTGACATTATCGATTTGCCGCCCACTATTAACATCATTGAAGTATTGAAGGCGGCTTTGGTCCAGTCGTTTTATGTTGAAGAGAGGAATGAATGGCGTGACAAATGGCGCGCGGCCATGGAACGCTGTAATCAGCCGTTTGGCAAAAACAAAATTCAGCTTGGTTCTGAGCAGGTTTCTCCCACGGTCTCGAACTGGTTAAAGCTCTACATTTCTTCCATCAATGAAGGCCGTGTTACGAATGTACAGACGGCACGCTTTTTATCACAAAACAAGGACGTGCAGTCTCTCCCCAGACCAGAACAGGCGAAACTGAAGCAGTTGATATCCATATATGAATTTTTGCGGTTGCGATCCGATGATCTGGAAGCATATGAGGAAGTAACAATTTTCCGTGATGAAAATGATCGGATCTTGTTGGTTGGTGATGGCGCCGTGCGCGAGTTGTATGATCCAGACACGCGCAAGCAGTACAAGGCTCTTGCGCGTGAAAACAAACTCCCGTTGGATCTTTTGGCCGATCTCATCACTGGGTATCCAGAAGAATTTGGCGAGTTCAGGCCAAATTTATCCTCCACGCCAGCCGTTCCGGTCGCGACATTGAATCCTGAACAGTTCCAGCAGAATTTTGCGCAATTTGTCGGTGACCAGAAGTCCCGTTTCGCGCATCGCGTGGCGGCATCAGGCGTGCCGTTGCCCAACCGTACCGCCGCATTGGTAGCCATGCTGCATAAGGCCATGTCTCGCGGCCAGGAAGCTGACATGGTGCTGGCCAAGGAAATTTTGCAATTCGTGCTATCTGACCAGGAACGCTTCATCAACTTCATGCGCCATTCCAGCATCCTCACGTTGCTGCAAACGGAGCTGCCGCCGGCCATTGGGGAGAAAAATAAAGACGTCGTGCGCCAGTCGCCCACCAGCCCCATGGCTCTGCAGGCATTGCTGCAGATTGTCTTTAGCCAGCGCTTTAAGCTTTCTCCCGAAGAAGCCGCCTGGCAAAGTTTTGAGGTGGTGCAACGCCTGCCGCTCTCGCTAAAAGAGCTGAAAACGGTAGTCACATACGATCCGGCCCAGAATAAACTCGTGTGGAGGTACTAGCTTTGGTAAAATAGATTCATATGGCAGACGAAAACAAACATAAGCATCAGGATAACGACATCATCATCCGCGACCAGGATGGTACCTATAAGATTTTGAGAGAAGGGAAGTTTGTGCCGCTGGATGAGGTTAAAGACGCACCGTCCGCTGGCGATGTCGGTCCAAAGCGCGCTCCGGATGCCAAGCCAGCCTCGCAGCCGATGCAACCTCGCGCCATGGCGAGCGCGCCTGCGGCTCCCGGGCGTCCTGCTGCGCCATCTATGCCTTCGACGCCGGCTGTCCCTGCGAAACCCGCCGCACAATCCGCTCAGCCGGTAATAAGCCGTCCGCAGCCGCCACAACCGGCGCCTCAGCCTTCCACTCCGCCTGTCCGCGGCATGGCTGACCAGGAATTGCTGGCCAAAGCTGATGTCATCATCAACAAAAGCGGCATAACCTTCGCCAGCGGGGAAGTGCGCGGCCGCGTGGCCAAGGCTCTGGTGGCGCATCTTAAGCAGGTGCGCAAGCCGTTTGAGACGCGACAAAACCTCATGAAGGATATTCGCGACGGCGGCGCCGGCCTGAGCGAACAGGACGTTGCGGGTATCATGCAAGCCGCCGGCACCGCGCCGGAGCAGCCGTCTAACGGCGTCAGGCCTGTTACGAAACCGGAAAATCCCATCTCCAAGCCCATGACGTCCACCATGGCGCCAGTAGGCAAAGAGATCGGCATGCCGGCCAAAGTCGCGCTCGACAAAGCCGCTGCCGCAGATGTGCCGTATTTTCCCATCAGCCCGCAGGCTTCCAAACAGGCATTCTCCCTTCCGTCAGCGGCCGCGCCGCGTCCCATGCTGTCCGACATCCAAAAGCCGAGCCGTCCGATTGGCGGTCCGGTCGATGAGCTGGCCTATGACCTGGCCACCTGGCGCAGGTTGGCGCCCAATCCGGCGGATCGCGTGAAGAAAATCGAAGCGAACCTGGATTTATTGGAACAGGATGGCTATGCCCAGCGCCTGCGAGGCATTCAGGCCTGGCGCAGTTCCGATGTCATGAAGGCCTATTTGCTGGCTGCCAAGCAAAGCCTGGAAGACAGCAAGCCCATGCAAGAGATGCTGGGTGGCGGCGGCGCGTCGCAACTGTCCTGGGATGAATGGCAGGCCGTGGCCGAGCTTAACGAGCGCATAACCGCCTAACATGCAATTTACCGTACCAAAATTCATCGATGCGGAAGACAAGATCATCGGCCCCATCACGGTGCGGCAATTTTTGATCATGATTGTAGCCGGCATATTCGTAGCCATTTCTTATGCCGTGTTGCGGTTTGCTTACTTCATTGGAGCCACCGTCCTTATTGCCCTGGCTGCCGGCGTGCTGGCATTCCTCAAAATTAACGGCCGGCCTTTCCATTTTTTCCTGATCAACTTTATTGAACGGACAAAAAAACCTTCCATTCGCGTCTGGAACAAGGAGTTAAGCGATGCTGAACTGCGCCATTACATCAAGGTAAAGAAGGAGGAAGAAGTCGCGCCTCCGGCGCCGCGCCGTCGGTTTAGTTCATCCCAGTTGTCGCAGCTGGCCCTGGTCGTGGACACGGGCGGCAGTTACCAGGGGGAAGATGTCCTTGAAATCCGGCTGCCCCAGACGCCTGAAACAAAGAAGGCTCAGCCATAACGTATGCGTTCCAAAAAACTTGCAGGAAACAAACCGGCAGCCTCCACCCAGCGATATATCGACATCGCGCAGATTCAAGATGACGTGGTGGTCATGAAAGACGGCACATTGCGCGCCGTGATCTTGACGTCGTCGTTGAATTTTTCTCTGAAGTCCGAGCAGGAGCAGAACGCCACCGTTTCGTCGTACACGCAATTTCTCAATTCATTGAAGTTTCCCATTCAGATTGTCATCCAGTCGCGCAAGCTGAACATCGACAATTACATCGCCTCATTGGACCAGAAGTACCGCGAGCAAACCAATGATTTGCTGAAATTGCAGATCGCGGATTACCGCAACTTTGTGGCCGAACTCGTGGAACTGGGCGAAATCATGAGCAAGCGGTTTTACGTCGTCGTCCCGTACGCGCCGGGACAAGATACGCAACGCGGATTCATGGACCGCTTCCAGAGCCTGTTTATTCCCGCCACGCGCGTTACGTTGCAGCGAAAAAAATTCCTGGAGCGCCGCAAGGTGCTCATGCAGCGCGTCGACCTGGTGCTGTCGGGCCTGCAGGGTATGGGGCTGAACAGCGTGGTGTTGAACACGCAAAACCTGATTGAACTGTACTACGAGTCGTATAATCCGGATATTTCCGAACAGCAGCGCATTAAGGACGTAAACAAGCTTGATGTTGAACAGGTAACCGGCATGATTTAACCATATGGCCAACGGAACGAATTTACAGGCTTCGCGGCTTCCCACAGAGGAACCGGAAGTGAAATTGAAAGGCCGGGCCGCCAAAGAGGCGCAAAAGGCCAAGACGCAGGTGGAGCGCCAGTTGCTGGAAGAGGAACGCGTCTACCGGCGCGGCGTCGTAACTGTCCGCGACATCATCGCGCCGTCGTCCATGGAGGTTACGCCGCAATATTTGCGCCTGGGCGAATGGTTCGTGCGCACGCTGTTTGTGGTGGATTATCCGCGCGTGATTGGCGTGGGCTGGTTCGCCCCCATTCTCAACCTAAGCCAGACGCTGGACGTGGGCATGTTCTTTTATCCCATTGATTCGGCCATCATCCTTAAACAGCTGAAGAAAAAAGTGGGTATCTTGCAGGCGCAAATTTCCGGCGACGCGGAAAGCGGAAAACCGCGCAATCCGGAAGACGAAACCGCTTTGCGCGACATTGAAGGCTTGCGCGATCAGCTGACGCAAGGCTCAGAGCGTTTTTTCCAATTCGGGTTGTACGTAACGCTATACGAAAAGAACGTGGAAGCGCTGGACAAGCTGACGGAGCGCGTGGAACTCATGCTGGGAGGCCAGCTGGTAACGTCGCGCCGGTCTTTTTTTCAGACGGAACAGGGATTTAACTCTACGCTGCCGTTGGGAAATGACGAAATCATGATCGGTTTTAACATGAATTCGTCGCCGGCGGCTTCCAGCTTTCCGTTCATGTCGTCCGACCTGACGTCCGACACGGGCGTGCTCTACGGCATCAACCGCCACAACAACAGCTTGATCATTTACGACCGTTTTTCGTTGCAGAATGCCAATTATACGGTTTTTGCCACGTCCGGCGCGGGCAAAAGCTATGCCATCAAGCTGGAGATTTTGCGCAGCCTTATGATGGGCGCGGATGTCATCGTCATCGACCCGGAAATGGAATACAAGCATCTTTCCGATGCCGTGGGCGGCACGTTCATCAACGTCTCGCTGTCCTCGGAAAGCAAGATTAACCCGTTTGACCTGCCGCGCGCCGTGGGCACGCAAATCGCCGCCGGCGACATCCTGCGTTCGGCCGTCATTGCCATGAAAGGCCTGGTGCGCCTGATGCTGCAGGACCCCAACAACCCGCAAGACCGCCTGACGCACGGCGACGATTCGCTTATCGACCGCGCCTTGCTGGAAGCGTATGCCAAAAAAGACAT
>CAYQCH010000002.1:43882-51690 GCA_964415935.1 uncultured Gammaproteobacteria bacterium | reverse complement strand
CAGGAAATCAAGAGCGGGAAAATCCCGCATGCTTTTTTGTTTTGCGGCCCGCGCGGCACGGGCAAGACCACCACGGCGCGTGTCATTGCCAAGGCGTTGAACTGCCAGAAACGAGGAAAGGATGAAGCGGAACCTTGCAATGCCTGCGCCTCTTGCGAGGCCATGAATGGCGGCGCGTCGCTGGCCTTGGTTGAAGTAGACGCCGCGTCGCAAACGGGGGTGGACAACGTACGCGACAACATTATTGCTAATGCGCGGGTGGCGGTGAAGAGCGGCGAATACAAGATTTTCATCATCGACGAAGTGCATATGCTTTCCACGTCGTCGTTCAACGCCTTGCTCAAAACGCTAGAAGAACCGCCGGAGCGCGTCGTGTTCATTCTAGCCACCACGGAACTGCATAAGATTCCGGAAACCATTGTGTCGCGTTGCCAGCGTTTTGATTTCCACCCGCTGCGCGCCGATGTGCTGGAGCCGTACCTGGGCGAAATCGTGAAACGCGAAAAACGAAAAGTGGATGAAGATGTCCTCGCAGCCATTGTGAAAAAAAGCGGCGGCTATGTGCGCGACGCCATGAGCCTGCTGGGGCAGGTGCTTACGCTGCCTGGCAAGATCGATGCGCAGGCCGCCTCGCTTGTCTTGCCCGTGCCGCAAAAAGAACATGTCATCACGCTGATGGACCATGTGTCCCAGAAGCAAACCAAAGAAGCCATGGCGCACATTCAGTCTGTGGAGCAGCAGGGCGTGCGCGGGCTGCCTTTCATGCAGGAGGTCATTGAGTTTGCCCATGCCATGATGCTGGCCGTGGTGGGCAGCCATCCGGAAGCCGCGCGAGACGGCGTCGCGGATTCTGAAAAAGAGCGGATCGATGCGATTGTGAAACGATACACGCCGGCAGCGGCGCTGCGGCTGCTGGACGTGCTCATGCGCCGCTACCAGCAAATGAAGTTGTCGGATCAGGGCATTATTCCGTTAGAGCTGGCCGTAGTTGAATTATGCGAACTTGACGGGGCGGCTGCCGCGTCTGTGCCCAAAACCCCGGCAATGGCGCCCGTCGCAAAAACTTCGCCTGCCTCGCCGCAGCGGCAAGAAACGCCTGTTCGCGCGGAGCCGACCCAGCCAAGGGATACTCCTTCGCCTAAGCCTCTGGCCAAAGCTGCCGTAAAGGCTGCTGAAAAAACCGCCTCGACCCCGCCAGCGCCAGCTGCCGGTGCCGGCCCGTTGGCAAGATATGCTGACATCGAACCGGCGTGGGCGAGAATCATGAACGACATTTCCGAAGCGCAGCATTCATTGTTTATTGTCCTGCGCACGGCTGTGTTGCGGGAAGGGAAGGAACATGAGCCCGAACTGGCGTTCCGTTACCGCATGCACCATGACCTGGCCAAGCGCTCCGTGGCCGTCTTGCAGCAGCAAGCGGCAAAACACTTGCCAAATAAGGCAATTCGTTTTACATTATGTATCGACGAAAATTTAGAGGCGACCATGTCCGGCGACGTGGAAGAGCCCAAATCGTCGGAAACCGCCGCCTTAGGGGCGGAGTTGGGCCGTCTTGCCGAGGCATTTGGCGGGACGGTTATTGAATAGGTGCTCGCCAGCGTTCGGGGATCGTCTAATGGTAGGACGGCAGGTTCTGGCCCTGTTAATCTAGGTTCGAGTCCTAGTCCCCGAGCATTGTTGAGCACCATTCGTATGCGTTATCTCGTCATCAGCGTTTTGATATCCCTTGTCCTCGTCGGCGCAGGGTGCCGCCGCGCCATGGTGGTCCAGGCGCCGCAGGATGTTCAGGTTACGGTGGTTGAACAAAAAGAAGACCGCGAAGCGCTGGTCATAGACATCAAAAAGCCGCAAAGCGGCTGGCCTGTGATTGATGCGCAGATTGATGCGTTTATTGCGGAGCAGCTGCAAGCGTTTGAAGCAGAAATTTCCGACTGGCCAGCGCTGGATGTGTCCAGTAAAAGCGGTTTTTACGTAACCAGCGAGACGGTAGAGTCTTCGCGCTTGATTACGTTTGTCATGTACGTCAGTCCGTATTTCGCCGGTGCGGCGCATCCGAACACTTACATTCACACCTTGATGTTCGAAAAAAGCAGGGGGGAGCGGGTGCCGTTGCCACGGCTGTTGCGAAATGGCCTGGATGATTTGCCGCTCTTGTCGGAAAAAGCACTAATACAGCTGAAGGCAACGGACATTTCAGATTTGACCGACGAAGAATGGTTGAACGAAGGAACAAAGCCGACGGAAGAAAACTTGCGGCGTGTCGCCCTGGATGATGACGGGCTGTGGATCTATTTTGACCCGTATCAGGTGGCTGCGTACGCGGCCGGTCCCCAGAAAGTGGAAATCCCCCTGGATGAAGTGCCGCTCCTTATTCGCGAATCGTATTTGTGATGCAGGTTCCGTTTGCGTATCGGATTCGTTCGACGCGTCGCTCCAGGTATATGCGCATGACCGTGCACGAGACGGGGGATGTCGTGGTCAGCGTGCCGCGTGTTTTTGACGCGCTGGCGGTTGAGCGGTTTGTGGCCAAGCATGCAGACTGGGTGCTGCGCGTACTGGACAAGATGAAGCGCCGCGCTGCCGCTATCGGTTTGCCCGGCGGCCGCGCGGATTATCTGGCGAAACGCGAAGCGGCACGGCGACTGATCTGCGCTGAGGTGGATCGATGCAACCAATGGTATGGATTTTCATATGCGCGTATCAGTATCCGCAACCAGAAAGGCTGTTGGGGCAGCTGTTCTCGCCGGCAAAATTTGAATTTCAATTACCGCCTTATATACTTGCCGCCCGAGTTGCGGGAGTACGTCATCGTCCATGAGTTGTGCCATTTGCTCGTCTTTGGCCATGGAAAGCTGTTTTGGGATGAAGTCGGCCGCGCCGTTCCCGATTGGCGCGAGCGGCGCAAGGCGCTGCGCAGGTATCGCTTGCGTTAGGTTAAAACAAAACCCCTCTATCACTGCGATAGAGGGGTTTTGAGATGCGGCGAGAAGGACTGGGGTGTCTCTTCCCGCCGCGCTCCATTCGATGCGACGAAGGAGCTGATGGCTAGCCGATCAGCCGCGTAGGGCCGGTCAGCTGGGTGGCGTTCAGCACGGTCAGCGTGCTGACGCCTTCCAGGGTGAACTGCACGGTGGTGTTGGTCAGGGTGATCCCTGCCGGAACGGCGAGGCGAACCTCGAATGTCGCGGAGTCGCCGGGGTTGAGTACCACCGAATCGACGTCGAGCCGGATCAGCTGGTCCTGGGCGACCTCCTGCGTGTCGGGCGAGAGGCCGGACGACTGGTCCACGACCCAGGCGTAGAAGTAGCCCAGGTTCGTGTTGCAGACCACTCGGCCGTAGACCCCGCGCAGCGTCTGCACGGTGGTGCTCGTGTTCTGAACCGTCATGGTCATGACGTGGACGTTGGTGCTGTCAAAGCCGTAGGCCGGCTGGACAGGCAGCGTGACCGACAGGCTGCCCGCGTCCGCAGCCACGAACGTGGTCACGAAGTCTACGAACCAGCCAGAGAAGTCGCGCGGGCCGCCCGGGTTGTACTCGGTGCCGTTGTCGCCGGCCAGCTCCACGGAGTTGGCCGTGAGTGTCAGCGGACCTGTGGCCTGGCTGCAGTCCGCCACGACCTGGTAGATCGCACGCTGGCCAGGCTGCAGCACGAGGCTGAGGCCGGCCAGGTCGAAATCCACGAAACCGATGCCCACCATGTGAGGCGTGGCGGCCACGGAGTTGTTGCTGCTGGTCAGCCGGAGACGGAAGTTGCCACAGCCGGCCAGGCCGTTGTGGAGCATGTCCACGCGCCTGACGGTCACGGCATGGGTCTGGCTGTTGTTCTGCAGCATGACCTCGCTCACGACTGTGTCCGTGCCGGCCACTGACTCGCGTCTGGGCGAAATGGCCCGGATGTCCACCGCCGGGAACTCCCGGTAGCGGATGGTCAGCGGCTTGGGCAAACCGGTGGTGACGGTCATTTCGGGGCCGCCATCCAGGCTGACCACGACCTCTTCGATCGTGAACTCGACGTCCGAGCCATCGAGGCCGGTGGTGTCGGTCTGCAAGAAGATGACGGCCGCGTCGCCGGCCAGCTTGGTGTAGCCGATCTCCGAGCCCGAAATGGGTTCGAGGACGAACAGCTTGCCGGGACCGCTGGCCGAGGCCAGGGTACCGGCCATCTGCTGGTACCAGAACTGCAGCTGCATGAAGGGCAGTTCATGCGAGCTGCGCACGGTTACGCGCTTGATCGACAGGCGGTCCTGCAGCGCGACGAAGTCCAGGATACCCGCGTACTCGTATGCCGAGGTGCCGCGGATGGGGCTGTCCGGGTTGTTCCAGTCCAGCCCCGGGTTGTGCCGCAGCACGAAGGCCGAGGTCACGGCGGCGGAGCCGCCGCCGATGACGGTCTTGTGCGTGTTGCATCCCGCGGCGGCCAGGCCGATCGAGACGAAGACGAGGCCGAAAACCAGGCTGTAGGCGTACTTCAAGAGGTCCCCCTGATGGTTGGCTATGCCTTAATGTGTTGGAAATGTGCGGTGCCAAGCGGACGACAAGTCCGATTTGGCGAAAAAAAGGCCATTATTTTGGCCGTTTTTTCACGAAATCGAACTAAGATATAATATCACATAATCCCGATTTTGTCAATATGCTCAAAAACAATCTGCTACAATATTGGATTAACCACATCATGTGCAGGATGTTTTAAACAGGCGAGAATTTGCCGAGCTATCCAAAAGGGTGCAGGCGATTATACAAAATATGTCATGGGTTGATAGGCACGGGCATGAATTGCTCATGCTCATTTTGCGTTTTCTGCTCTTCTTCGCCGGATTTGCGATATTTTCGCTGGGGCACTGGCTGGCATTAGTAGCCGGCATGCTTGTGCTTTCTTATGCCTACACAGGCATCGCTATCACAGGCACGCATGAGACGAGCCATCTGAGTTACGTAAAAGGTAAATGGGCAAACAAGCTTTGGGCACTGTTTTTCTCCGATTTCTGGGCAGCGCAAAGCCATCTCTGGTGGCATCATCGCCATGTGCAGGTGCATCATGTGTATCCCAATGTCCCGGACCACGAGCCGAAACCGTTTTATTACCCGTGGATCAATCGGTATGTGTATTTTTTTCTGATCCCGTACCTTGTCGTGTTCTGGCTGATCGCCCACAGCATACACTATTTGCTCAAACGCCCGTGGCAGCTTTTCGTGTACGTCGCGGCGATGGCGGCGGGATTTGCCGTTCACATCCTTTTGTTCGCCGCTTTGGGGTACTCCATCGCCGCATCCCTGGGCCTGACGTTTATCATGCGCAGCCTGTTTGCGCCGGTATTTATGCATCTCGCGGTTTTCAACCACATCGGCCTTGATAATCCACGAGAGGTGCTGCCATGGCTGCCGCGCCAGGACAAGACGACGCGGAATTTGAAGCCGCACTGGCTGCTCAACGGCATGGGCGGCAATGCCTTTTTGCAATGCCATTTGGAACATCATTTGTTTCCAGCGTTGTCCAACCACATGCTGCAGCGCATCCACCCTGTGGTACGCCAGTTTATGAAGGAAAAAGGATACATCTATCGCGAGGAGACGTACGCAGCGTGTTTGCGAGGATGTTTGCGCCATTACCATGCATTATTTGAGAATCTGCCCAAGGCTGTTTGGTAAAAACTTGTCCCGTTCACATGCTATAATAGCCGCATATGCGGCTGTTTTTGTTTTCCATCATATGCGCGCTTGGTTGCGTTCCGCTTCAGGCGTTTGGCGCGGATGACCTTTCCCGGCGCGTGGCAGGGCAGATCCTGCTGGACGTCGAAAGCGCGGGACAGGCCTGGTACGTTTCGCCGGTCGACCTGATGCGCTATGAATTAGGCAAGCCCGAGCAGGCTTGGGATGTCATGCGCGCGTTTGGCCTGGGAATCCGCGATGCCCATTTGGCTCAAATTCCCGACGTGGATGAAGCGGAGGCGGGGGATATGGCTTTGCGGAGGCGGCTGGCGGGCCGCATTCTGTTGCAGGTGGAAAGCCATGGCGAAGCCTGGTATGTGCATCCTGGCGATCTTAAGCGCCGGTACCTGGGCCGCCCGCAGGATGCCTTCGAGGTCATGCGTTCGCTGGGTTTAGGTATCAGCAAGCAAGATTTGTCTGCGGTTCCCGCGGGAACGCTGGTTCAGGCCCCGCTTCCCAATATCCCGTTTATCGCGCAAGCGCCGCGCGGGGACTGGGAAGACTTGCGCCAGCAGGAGGGCTGCGAAGAAGCGTCGGTGCTGATGGCGGTCGCCTGGGCGCGCGGACTGTCTTTTGACGCGCAACAGGCCGAGGCCGCCATCATAAACATGGCGGAATACCAAAAAGCGCGATTCGGGTATTTCATCGACACCTCGGCTCATGACACCTACAACCGGTTGTTTCGCTCGTATTTTTTCTTCTCCGACGCGCGCTATGAAGAACAGGTCGGTACGGACGACATCTTGCGCGAACTGGCGGCAGGCAACCTGGTCATCATCACTGCCAATGGCCGTGCGCTGAACAACCCTAATTTCCGGGCCGGCGGACCCTTGCGCCATATGCTTGTGGTGCTAGGCTATGACCATGCCAATGGCGAGTTCATCACCCATGAGCCGGGTACCAGCCGCGGCGCCTACTACCGCTACAGCCATGCCACCATCCAGACGGCGCTCAACGATTATAGTTCCGGCGAGTACGCCCCGCTGCCGCAGCCGCCGCGCACGGCCATGATCGTCGTCGAAAAACCATAGTATGCTGCAGAACCATTCGCCATGGCTCAAACAACTAAATCGCCAGCGCCCGGTCGCTCACTTGCCGGGGGATCTCAGCACGGATTACGCCGTCATCGGAGGGGGCATTGCCGGCGTGACCACGGCGTATTTTTTGTTGCGAGAGACTGACCTGAGCGTGGCTATGATTGAAGCAGGCAAGATAGCGCACGGTGCCACCGGGCATAATGCCGGTCAGGCCGTGACGTACTTTGAGCGTTCGTTTTCGGATTTGGTGAAACAGTATGGTTTGAAAATGGCGGCGGAGGGGCAGCGCGATATTGAGTCGACCTGGGAACTGATAGAAGAAATATACCAGGAAGCGCAATTGCAAACGCCTTTTTCACGCTTTACGGGATATGCGGGTTTTTCCAGCATTGAGCAGTTTATTTTGCACTTGCGCAACAATGCCTGGCGGCTGAAGGCCGGGCTTTCGCTTGAGCCCATGTATCTTGCAGAAGGACGCAAGGAGGCTTTAGCCATTCCGGCAAAGTTCAAGAACCTGTATTCAACCGTTCCCCATTCAGATATTTTATCGCTGCTGGAAACGGAGGATGCGTCATACATCGGCCTGATTTCCGATCCCAAGGGCGTGGTCAACAGCGCCATGTTTTGCGAAGAGCTGGTCGGGTACATGCTGAACCATTACGGCAAGCGTTTTGTGCTGGCGGAACATACGCCGGTGCGAACCGTCCGACTGAACAAAGAAGATGCGGAGCTGGTGCTTGATGAACATGCCGTGAAGGCGAAGCGGGTGGTGCTATGCACGAATGGATTTACGTCAATTAACATCGAAAATCCGGAAGGCGCAGACATCGACACCAAATTCCACCATGATGTGACCGGAACCGTGGGGTATATGGCCGGATACCTCGAGCCGCTGGACCATCCGCCCATCAGCGTAAGCTATTTCACCAAGCCGACAGCCGATACCGACGAGCCGTACTATTACATTACGCGCCGCGCGTACGAGCTGGAAAAGAAGGAAAAGCATAACCTTATCTGCGCCGGCGGACCTGAGCGCAAGCTGGAGCATGTCAGCGACTACCGCG
>CAYQCH010000002.1:22375-43782 GCA_964415935.1 uncultured Gammaproteobacteria bacterium | reverse complement strand
CGTCTATTTTTGATCCTGCTGACCAGCGTTGCGACTTGCCAAGATCGTAAAATTTTGATACTGTTTGGCCATCGCTCGCATAGCGGGCCTTTTTATTTATACGATTTTTTACGCGCATGTCAGAGAAGATCCGCAATATCGCCATTATCGCCCACGTTGACCACGGCAAAACCACGCTGGTGGATGCTTTGTTGCGCCAAAGCGAGGCGTTTAAAGTGAAGCAGGAGGAAGAGGGATTGATCATGGATTCCAACGAATTGGAGCGCGAACGCGGAATCACCATTTTGGCCAAGAACGCCGCCGTGAAGTACAAGGATTTTAAAATCAACATCGTGGACACGCCGGGCCATGCCGATTTCGGCGGGGAAGTGGAGCGTATTATGAGCCTGGTAGACGGCGTCTTGCTGCTGGTGGATGCTAAAGACGGCCCCATGCCGCAAACGAAGTTCGTGTTGCGCCAGGCCTTGCAAGCCGGCCATCGCGTCATCGTGGTCATTAACAAGATTGACTTGCCGGAAGCGCGTTTGGACTGGGTGTTAAACCACACCTTTGATTTGTTCGTGGAGCTGGGCGCGACGGACGAACAGGCAAATTTCCCGGTCATTTACGCTTCCGCTATCCAGGGTAAGGCTGGGCTTGAGCCGGATTTGGCCAAAATGGAAAATGTCCAGCCGATTTTTGAGGCCATTCTCAAAGAAATTCCGGCGCCAAAGATTTTACAGACTCCCATGCAGATGCTGGTAGTCAATTTGACGTACGATAATTTCAAAGGACAAATTGCCATCGGGCGCCTGTTCAGCGGCAGCTTGAAAAAGAACCAGGCCGTCATGCGCGTGACCATGGACGGGCAGAAAATTCCTTCCCGCGTAACATCAGTCATGACGTTCAGCGGTTTGAACCGCGTGGATGTGGAAGAAGTGCAGGCCGGCGACGTCATCGCTGTAGCCGGCATCGAGGGCATCCGCATCGGCGACACTATTGCCGACATGGAAAACCCCATGCCATTGCCTGCCATTAAAATCGAAGAGCCGACGGTGAAGATGCTGTTTTCCATCAACACGTCCCCGTTTGCCGGCGAAGAAGGTGAGTTCAGCACGGCCCGCCAGCTCAAAGACCGCCTGGAGCGTGAACTGCTCAACGACGTGGCCTTGCGCGTGGATGAAAACGCCGGCTCCGATTCTTCCTGGATCATTTCTGGCCGCGGCGAATTGCATTTGTCTATTTTGATTGAGAAAATGCGCCGCGAAGGCTATGAATTCCAGGTCGCCAAGCCGGAAGTCATTATGCGCGAGGAAAACGGCGTCAAATCCGAGCCGTTTGAAGACGTCTATATCGAGACGCCGGAAGCGTTTGCAGGCACTGTCATTGAAAAAATGGGCCGCCGCAAAGGTGAGATGAAGGACATGAAGGTTGACCGCGGCATCTCCCACATGCACTTCCTGGTGCCGACGCGCGGCCTGATTGGCTATCGTTCCGAATTCTTGTCTGACACCAAGGGCGAGGGCATTTTCAACACGTTGTTTCACGGGTACCTGCCGTATGTGGGTGAAATGAAGGCATTGCAGCACGGGTCCCTTATCGCGTTCGAAAGCGGTGATGCCACGCAATACGGGCTGGTGGCTGCGCAGGAGCGCGGGCAGCTGTTCATTTTTCCCGGAACGAAGGTCTATGCAGGCATGATCGTGGGGCAGAACGCCAAATCGGAAGATCTGGAGGTAAATATTTGCCGCGCCAAAAAGATGAGCAATATGCGCTCTAAGGGTGAAGGCGCGGCCGATCATTTTGACACGCCGCGAACCTTGAGCCTGGAAGAAGCCGTTGAATACCTGGGCGATGATGAATTGCTGGAAGTGACTCCCAAATCTCTGCGTTTGCGCAAGAAAATTTTGGATTCCAATGCTCGCAAGCGCGCGGCCAGCGCCTAAGGGTTTTGCGTGTAGGAGGTTTTTTCTTGCACCGCTTCGCGTACGGCGCGGATATGCGTTGTCAGCTGTCTGCGGCGATTCAGGATTCCAGATTTGCTGATGATGCGGCAGATAATGCCATGCGCGGGAGTAAATGATTTTGGCGGCAGCATCTGTGTGATGATGACCTGGCGAGCATTCGCCAGGTTTTTCATATCCAGATTTTTACCGCGATACGTTAACTTGCGACCGATCAGCTCGTATGTTCCGGGCTTCAGGGTGCAGGTGACGATGGTCGCGTTGTCAAAAGGGGAGGAAACAACCAGGTGGCTGCCCGCGCGTTGTTGTTCCAGCAGTTTTTGGATACCCGAGGTCTCTAATTTGAACGTGGGCAGGTAGTCGGCAATGAATTCCAGCACGTGTAGTCCGCAAAACAATGGGCGACCGAGCCGCGCCTGAATGAAATCTGCCGTCGGCAGCGCACCGGTGAAACGCGGGTTGCATTCAATCGCGAACAAGCGCCCCGTGGTTTGGTCGACCAGGAAGTCGACGCCGAAAAAGCCGCGAAAGCCTTTTTTGTACATGGCTCGTCCGATGCTCTTTGTTGCCCTGATGGCCTGCGCATGCACGGCCTGGGGAAGCGAACGCGCATGGCTCCAGTCATGGCCGAGGAAGTCGCCGAATGAGGCCTGGATTTCCGTTTCCACGACTTGTGTCTGGATGTTTGAGGAAAAGATTCCCCAGCGCGTGGCCACGGCCGTAGTGCTGACGGAAAGGCCTTTGACGAAAGCGCTGAGAACGATATCCTTGGCCTTTAGTTTTTTGAAACTTGCGATGGCCGACACCATGTCGTCGCGGGTGCGCACAAGGAACGTGCCGCGCCCGCCGCGCGATTCTGCGGCTTGGATAATGAAGGGGAGGCCAAGTTCCTTTGCCGCCGCCGCAAACTCGGCTTTATTCACGGTCGTGATGTGGCAGTGCGGCGCGGGAATCTTTAATGAGCGCAGTAACCGGCGGAAGTTTTTTTTATTTTCAAAATAGGTGCTGATGTCATGCGGAGGCGCCGCATAAATCCACGCATGCCGCTTTGCCAGCGCTTCCATGTCTTTTTTGCTTTGCGGCGGCACGAGAACGGGATTATGAACCTGCTTCAGCCGATGTATCGCGCGGTCCGACCGGGCAATGAGCGTATGGTTCATCTTTTTTACAGCCGCAACATCCAGCCCGCCTTTTCCGCTTTCCAGCGCCAGGACGCGGCAGTCTCGGGAAAGCAGCGGAATGTCCGTTGAGTTGCGCAAGGCGATAATTTCATATGAAGGAAACCATGCCTGCAGGCCGTAGCGGTCAAAGGCAAAGACTCCCAGTCCGACGGGCGTGTAGGGCAGGGCGCGGCAAAACTGTTTAATGTCTGCTGCCGACTTTAACATCTTTGGGCGCGATCTTTTCATGGTTTTTCCCGACATAGGCGGCGTGGCATGAGTAAGGGTATACTATAACATATGACCTATTTCGGGTTGGTACTCCTCATCATCATCCTGTTTTATTTCCTTGGACGCGCGGCGGACGTGGTGGTGTTTAACATAAAGGAGATAGGAAAAAGGCTCGGCATTCCCATTTCGTTTCTGGGGTTCTTGCTGGGTTTTTTTACGTCGCTTCCAGAAGTTTCCATTGCTGTCAACTCCTCTCTGAGCGGCGTGCCAAGCATTGCGCTTGGCAACCTGCTTGGCGGCGTCCAGGTGTTATTCGGCCTTGTGTTGGGCCTGAACATCCTTTTTCACCGCATTATCTCCACGCGCGTCGCGCATCGTCCTATCTTGTTCATCGCGTTGAGCCTGTTCTTGCCGCTTCTGCTGGCCGTTGATGGGGAATTATCACAGGTGGATGGCGCCGTACTGGTGCTTTCGTATTTGTCCCTGCTTGTGGCGCTGTTTGTTGACGGAAAGAAGCGCCGCGCGCCTGTGTTTCGCGTGTTCTGGCATGCCGATGTCACCCGCCCTTTTTTGATGATCATCTTGTCGACCATGGCCGTCGCAGTTTTGTCGAGTTTCATCATCCGGTTTACCTCCGAGGTGTTGGCGGCTTTTCCCGTCCCGCCGTTTCTGGTTGGGTTGCTGCTCTTTTCCATTGGGACAAACTTGCCGGAGATTATCATCAGCTTTCGCGCCTATCAGAACCATCAGGAAGAGCTGTCGCTCAGTAACATTATTGGTTCCGCTATGGCCAACGTGGTGATTATCGGTTTGATGGCGCTTGTGGTACCGCTGGCGGTCGCCACGGGACTGGAATATGTGTTTTTGTGCGTGTCCTTTGGGTTACTGCTGGGAACAATCGTGGCGTCATATCGCACAGGCGGGAAGTTTACGCGCAAGGAGGGGGCGGTGTTGCTGGGAATATACGCGTTGTTTGTGGCCGGACAAGCTATTGTGAGCATCATTGACGTGTTTAGTTGATGCGGGTATACTTAGCCGTTTACTGAAGTCGTATGAACAACGGCAAAGAGCATCAAACAGTCAGTAGCAGGCCTATCCTTCAGGCGGACCCGCATTTTGCGCGCCTTTGGTTGCGCGCGCTTTTGCGTGACTTTCAAAACGGATGGCCGCCGGTACCTTCGGTTACCGCTGTGTTTCGAAATGGCGATTTGTGCGTGGAAGTGGATTCCGATGCCATGCATCGTGTCGCTACGGCAATGGCGGAAACGATGATCCAGCGCCCGGAGGTGTTGCGTACGATCAATGCGGCACTTGAAGAAGCCATTACGGCATTGCATCAGGGGATGCACGTCCTGCCGCAAGAAGGATTACACGCATGCAGCAATGAGGAGCTCTGGGCGTATTATCAGCGCCATGAATCGCTGCATGAATCTTGCGCCGCGCTGGGGTGGCCAGTTGTGTTGCCGGAACAGGCGGGTGGGTTGCTTGAGGCATGGGTGCGGCAACGCATCCCTGATGCCGACGCCGTGTCCATGCTTCTGGCGCCTGATGCATATACGGTTGCCGAGCAGGAACAGAGGGATCTTATTTCCCTGGTGGCGGAGATGCAGCAGGATAGCGGGCTGTCACGGGGATTTTGCGCTCGTGTTGCCGCCAGCGATTATGATGGGGCATTGGCTTGCGCGGATCCGCGCTGGTTGCGGCGGCTGGAAGACCATCATCGCCGGTATTGTTTTTCAGAATGGCTGTCAGGCGGCGCGCGTCCGCTGTCGTCATATCTCGAGGACATTGCCGGCGCGCTTCGCGAAGACCTGCAAGCGGCAACACGCCTGGCAGAGCAGGAAAACCAGCGCGTATCGCTTGCTGCAGAGCGCGAGCGTATCCTTGTGCGATACGGTTGTACCGAAGCAGAGCGCGTGTTTTTGGATGCGCTGCGCCAGGCCCTGGCATTAAAGCCTTTGCGCCGATACATCCAGCAGTATGCATTGTATCGGTTTGACCCTGTTATGGACGAAATCGCACGTCGGATTTCGGCTGCTCCGGACATGGCACGGTGGCTTTTGCCGGAAGAAATCGAGGGGGCTTTGTTACGCTCTCGCGGCGTATCCGTGGAGGCGATGCGGCGGCGCGAGGCTAGCCGGTATGTGGCTTCGCCACAAGGCCATTGGTTTGAGCTGCTGGACGATGAAGCGCGAGCGTCCTCCCTGGATCGTTCCGACACACGCGAGCTTCGAGGTCTCACGGCCAGCCGCGGCTTCGGGCGAGGCAAGGTATTCAAGTTGGCAGGCACGGAGTTCATGAAAGACGTGCCAGAAGGGTGCGTCCTCGTCATTGATTATGCTCGCCCCGAGTATACGCAGGTGTTCAAGAAAGCCGCGGCAGTAGTATGCGAGCAGGGCGGCGTGACCTCGCATACGGCGTTGATTGCCCGCGAGCTGGGCAGGCCTTGCGTGGTCGGGGCCAAGCGCGCCGCCGCAATTTTACAGGACGGAATGGAGGTGGAGGTTGACGCAAACCGTGGGATTGTGCGACTGGTGTGATATACTCCGGCTGCGGCGCAGTCTGCGCCTATATTAAAGACAACGTATGCCTGACCGAACCCCCACCGTCAAAACGACACCGAAAGATTTTTTTCTGCATCTGATGGTCATGGTGGCGCTCTATGCCAGCACCATCAGTTTTACCACCGTCGTTTTTCAAATCATCAACATCTGGATTCCTGACGCATTGAATGATTATGCCTATGGTTTTGAGTCTACGCTGCGCACGGGATTATCATTTTTGATCGTCTTCTTTCCGGTTTTGGTTTTTACCAGCTGGCTGTTGCAGAAGAACTACAAGCAGGATCCGGCTCGCGCGCGTTTATGGATCCGCAAGTGGCTGGTGTATTTTACGCTGTTTGTGTCAGCCATCATTATCATGGTGACGGCGGTCATCCTCATCAACCGGTTGCTGGATGGGGAAGTCACGATGCGCTTTCTTCTAAAGATGCTGACAGTCTTTTTCGTCACCGGCTCGGTCTTCGGGTATTACTTGAACGACTTGAAGAAATATAAGTCAGCATAGTATGAAATATCTTACGTACGTCGTGATTGCGGTGGTGGGGGCCAGCGTTGCGGCCGGCCTGTATTTTGCCGGCTCGCCGAGCCGCGCGCGCAAGGTCCGTTTTGACGAGCAGCGCATTGGCGATTTGCAAAGCGTGCAGTACCAGGTGTTTTATTTCTGGGAGCGCAACAAGCGGTTACCGGCAAGCCTTGAAGAGGCGGTAACGACGATATCGGCCGGCAGCATCAGCGTTGATCCGGAAACAAAGCAACCGTATGCATACCGCGTGTTGGGAAACAATCAGTACGAATTATGCGCTGATTTTTCGCTGCCTTCTCCCCAAGACCAGGAGTCGGCCAGGCCGTACTTCTACAAGGAGCCGTATTATATCGGCGAGTATTCCTGGGATCATGAGGCCGGACGAACGTGCTTCACGCGAACGATTGACGAAGCGCAATACATGAAAGACCATCCGGTTCCGGCCGTTCGATAACCTCTGCCATGCAGCCGCCGTCAGTTCACGGCGGCTTTTGCTATAATGCGATTCTATGAATGAAGAAAAATTGCAGGAGCGGCGCGAGCGGATGAGGAAGTGCCTGCGCATGTTGAAACGCCTGTACCCCGACGCCGGGATGGTGCTAAGGCACAGCAATGATTGGGAGCTGCTGGTCGCCGTCATTTTGTCAGCGCAATGCACGGATGTCATGGTAAACAAAGTGACGGAAAAATTGTTCAAAAAATATCCGACGTTGCTGGATTATGTTGATGCCAGGGCGAGCGTGTTTGAGCAGGATATTAAATCAACTGGCTTTTATCGGAATAAAGCGAAGAACATTCTTGCGGCGGCACGGATTATCCACGAAAAATTTCACGGGAAGCTGCCGTCGACGATGAAAGACATACTGGCCATACCTGGCGTAGCGCGTAAAACCGCCAATGTGGTGCTGGGCAATGCTTACGGCGTGGTGGAGGGAATTGCCGTGGACACGCACGTTCGGCGGTTTGCCATTCGTTTTGATTTTTCCGATCATCGTGACCCCAAGCGCATCGAGCAGGATTTGATGAAAATTACTCCGAAGAAGGACTGGTTTTTGCTGACGTATCTCTTTATCGAATATGGCCGCAACATCTGTCCGGCGCGTAAGCATGACTGCAAAGATCATCCATTGACGAAGGTGTATCCGCCTGCGGCCAACATCTGGCCGAAAGCGAAATAAGAAAAGCGCCCGTGGGCCGGAAGGGCATAGGGCGCTTGTCTGTGCGACATCGTCAGTCGGTGCGCGGAGGCTGCGAAGCCTCGCGGCGCAGGACAACACCGCAATCGAGAGATGGTTGCAGCACGCCGAGATCCGCGCTGATGCTGTGGATGATCAGCCGTGCAGGCTCGCCGCTGCGCAAGTTGCCGTGCAGGTCGAAGTGCATGGCCGTACCCAGCGGCTGAAGGTTTTTTCCCGTGCGCAGGAGTATGGCATATGGGGCGTTGCCCTTTCGCTGTGACAGCTCTTGCGTCGCGACGACATCGCCGCCGATGCGCAAGGAGAGGCTGAGGTCTGGGCGCTGGTCCACATACAGATCGCCGCGAACCTCCATCCAGCGCGGCTGGTACTTGTGATACAGGAAGATGTCGGCGATGCTCGGGTATTCATCGTCAAACTCGTGGATGCCCTTGGTGGAGATGGTCGCGAACGGCGTCGGCAGGACCATCTCGCCTTCGGGTGTGCTGACGGTCTGTCCCGTCTTGGGTGACTCCGTCGGCGGGCAGCCGGTCAGGAGAATCATGAAAAGAACGGTGCAAGCCAGGAAATGCTTCATGTGCCTCCAAAGGGTTGCGGGTCGATGGCTGCTTATATAATACAAAAATTGGCGATTTGTCAACAGTCTGTTATGCTGTGGCCATATGAAAAACTTAATTCATCAGCTCGAATCCCTGGCGAAGCGTGTCGATGATACGTGGAGGTTTCTTTGACCTGGACAAAAGCCTTGCAGAAATAGTCCAGCTCGAAGTCCAGGCGAACAACCCGGAGTTTTGGCGCGATCAGGATAAGGCCAAACGCGTGAACCAGCGCATTGCCGAATTGCGCAAAGAAGTGCAAACATGGCAGCAAATGCGGCAGGAAATCGCCGAGCTGGTTGAGGTTTCCAAGCTCGCGCAAGAAGAAGGCGATGAAAGCATGCACGATGATGTGGCAAAAAAAGTCGCCGAACTTGAAAAACGTTTCGCAGATCTGGAGTTTTATATTTTGTTTGACGGTCAGTACGATAAGAATAGCGCCATTGTGGCATTACATTCAGGTTCGGGCGGCACGGAAGCGCAAGATTGGGCGGAAATGCTGCTGCGCATGATTACCCGATTTGCCGAAAAAAAAGGCTGGGCAGTGCGTACGCTGCATCTCAGCCGCGGGCAAGAAGCGGGGATTAAAAGCGCCACGTTACAGATTGAGGGCCGCTATGCGTTTGGATACTTGCGTTCCGAGCATGGCGTGCACCGGTTGGTGCGCATCTCGCCTTTTGACGCGGAACAAATGCGGCATACGTCATTTGCGCTGATTGAAGTCGTGCCAGAGCTGCCCGATGATGTGGAAATTAAAATTGATCCGAAAGATTTGCGCATTGACACTTTTATGTCCGGCGGCAAAGGAGGGCAGAGCGTTAATACCACGTATTCAGCCGTGCGCATTGTCCACATTCCGACCGGCATTACGGTGCAATGCCAGAACGAACGATCGCAAAAGCAGAACAAGGAAACGGCCATGAAAATTCTGGCGGCGCGCCTGCACCAGCTGGAAATGCAGAAGCAGGCTGAAAAGAAGAAAGAACTGCGCGGCGATTACCAGTCAGCGGAATGGGGCAATCAGATCCGCTCATATGTTCTACATCCGTATAAAATGGTCAACGACCATCGTACCGGGCTGAAAACAACGGATCCGGAGGCTGTTCTTGATGGCGTCCTTGACCAGCATATCGAAGCGTTTTTACGATGGAAGCGCGGGGAGAAAATAAAGTCTAACACATAATGTATGAATATTCTCGTAACCGGCGGCGCCGGGTTTATCGGTTCGCATCTTGTCCGTGCTCTGCTGGATCACGGGCATGACGTTATTGTTGTCGACGACCTGAGCTCAGGGAAGCGAAAAAACATTCCGAAGGGTGCCAGGTTCATCAAAGGAGACATCCGCAAGATGCAGAAACTGCGCCGCCTGCCCGCATCCGTCGACGCGGTATTCCATCTCGCCGCGCAAATTGACGTGCGCGATTCGGTCGCAGACCCGGCCCATGATGCGGCCGTTAATATCGAAGGAACCATTGCCGTGCTCATGTACGCCGTTAGGGCGGGCGCGAAAAAAGTGGTTTTTGCGTCCTCTGGCGGCGCGATTTACGGGCCATGCGACCTGGTCCCAACGCCAGAAACGGCGGGCTGCCAGTCGTCCTCGCCGTATGGGGTGGCGAAATACGCGGCGGAGCAATACATTGCCTTGTTTTCGCGCTTGCATCATTTGCCGTATGTCATCCTGCGATACAGCAATGTCTACGGTCCGGGGCAAGATGGCAGCAAAGAGTCAGGCGTGGTGGCCATTTTCTCGCAGCTGGCCATGAAAGGAAAGCCGCTGACGGTGTTTGGGGACGGTCAGCAGACGCGCGATTACGTCTATGTGGGCGATGTCGTGGAAGCGAACCTGAAAGCCTTGTCGTACAGCGGCAGTGGGACATTTAACATCGGCACGGGAAAAGAAACAACAGTCAATACGTTGGCGGAAGAAATTAACCGCGCGGTACCGCAGCCAGTTGAGCTGATTCATGCGTCAGCGCGCCCAGGCGAAGAACGCCGCAGCTGTTTGGACATTTCTCTGGCGGAAAAAAAACTTGGCTGGAAGCCCAGCGTTTCTTTGGCAGAAGGATTACGCATGACAATGGAGGATGCCAGGATCGCCTGATCGTGGTATAATAGGGTTACCCCACAGACCCCGCATCCGTGCGGGGTTTTGTTATGCGCGCGTCCTGGGTGCTGCCAATGGTCTGTGTTTCATTTTTGGCCGGGATTGTTTTGTTTTGCCTGGCACCTGTACCGTTCGGCGCGTTCCTGGCGGTGACGGGCGCGGGATGCCTGCTTGGTGTGCGGCTGAGGAGCGCTCTCATCATCGTCTGTTTTGCTGGTGCGGCGCTGGCATCCATACGCTTTGACGCGGCCGATGCGCACGTCCGCCGCATGCAGGCGCAGGCTGGCCGACAGCAAGAGATCACAGCCGTGATTCTGCGAAAAGAAGTCCCGCGGGCGACCACGCAGCGGGTATTATTGTTCATCCCGCGCGCCTCAGAAATCAGTATCCGTCTGACCGTGGCTGATCTGCCGCGTTTCCCTGAATTCGAGGAGGGCCAGCGGTTGCGCCTGGACTGTCTCTGGCAGCCGCCCGCGACGCGGCAAGAAATATCTGCGTTGCGCAACCGCTATGCCAAAGGCTTGTACCTGCGATGTGATGCTCAAGCCGCCGAACTTATATCTCGGGAGTTGACCTGCGCGCGCCATCCGCTGCTCTGCGGCCGCAAATGGATTGTGGCCCAGGTGGAGGCGCTCTGGCCGCGGCCGACGCGGTCTTTGGTGCTTGGGCTGCTGTTGGGGGACAAGGCCGATTTTCCTGCGCAGGTTTTACAGGATTTTTCCACGGCCGGTATCAGCCACATTATCGCGCTGTCCGGATTTAACATCACCATTATCATCGTCAGCCTGGAAGCGGTGGCCTTGCGGCTGGCTGTTCGCAAGAACTGGCGCGCGCCGGCCATTGTCGCGGTGATAGGCATATTCGTGGTCTTTGTGGGTTCGGCGGCTTCCATTGTCCGCGCCGCCTGCATGGGATGCCTGGCCTTGGTCGGCAAAACCTGCGGCCGACGCACATCTGCCACCCGGTTGCTGCTGGTCTCGGCCGCAGCTATGACGCTGGCAAACCCCTTCACGCTGCTGTACGACGTGGGGTTTCAGCTTTCTTGCCTGGCCACGTTCGGGTTGCTGGCATTCAGCGAGCCGTTTGAACGCTGGCTGCGATTTATCCCCGAACGCGGCGCGTTGCGCGGCTCGCTGGCCACTACGCTGGCCGCCTCTTTGCCGACATTGCCGCTGCTGGCATTTCAGTTTGGTTCGCTGTCCATTGTTTCGCCATTAACCAACATGCTGGTGCTCCCGCTCATTCCGCATCTCATGTGGACGGGAGCACTTGCCGTGGTCCTACACCCGCTTTCCGCGCCGCTCAGCAGCTTTATTGCCCGCGGCGTTACCCATGGCTGCCATTACATTCTCGATGTTTCGGCAAAAATGGCGGCCGTATCGTGGGCGGCGGCCGCTGTCCAGATGCCCGCCTGGCTTTGCGTCATATTCTCTTTTCTGATTATTGTTTATGGCTCGTATCTCCAAAAACGCGCTCGTATTTAAAATCGCCCTCGTTGTCGCGGCATTTTTTGTTGCGTTGCATGCGCCGGCGGCCATCCGCGCAACGCCGGCAGAGGGTACGCTTCGGCTTGATTTTCTTGATGTGGGACAGGGCGATAGCATTCTCCTGACCAGCTCGGGCGGGTTTCAGATGCTTATCGATGGGGGGCCGGATCAGGCTGTTCTGGAGCAGTTGCGATCAGCCATGGAGCCGTCTGACCGTTTTATCGACATGATTATTCTTTCTCATCCAGACGCCGACCATCTGACAGGATTAATGGACGTGGTTCGCGACTATGCAGTGGCCCACGTCGTTATGCCGGATGTCGAGAAAGACACGGCGTTGTACCGCGCCTGGGAGGAGCTTCTGCAGGAGAAGGGGATAGAAACAACGCGCGTGCACGAGCCCCAACGAGTCCAGCTGCCTGACGGCATACACCTGTTTATTGTGCATCCAAGCCCGCTGACCTACAACGAAGGAGAGGCGGCCAACGACGCGTCCTTGGTTATGCGGCTGGAACATGACGAGCGATCTTTTTTGTTCACGGGGGATATCGAAAAACCTATCGAAGAACGGCTTATCGAGTATTGGCCCGACGCCATTGATGCGGACGTGCTTAAAGTTCCGCACCATGGGAGTAAATCATCGTCCACGCCCGCCTTCATACGCGCGGTTTCTCCCGCCCTTGCCGTCGTGCAGGTGGGCAGGGAAAATCGCTACGGGCACCCGGCCGCCATTGTCCTCGACCGTTACCGACGCCAGAACATCGACATATGGCGAAACGACCACCTGGGCGCCATCAGCCTGGAAAGCGACGGCAAAAGCGTGTGGAAAGCCGGGTCCTGTCTGGCTCTCGCTGCGCCTGTATTTCCTTGCAAACCGGAAAAGGTGTATACTTTCAGCCAAGACTATTAAGGCATGCCTATGCCCGACGCCAAGAAAAAAGTCCTTCTGGTTGAGGATGATAAAATGATCTTGGACATGTATACCCTCAAGTTTACCCAGGAGGGGTATGAAGTCACCCAGGCTGAAAACGGCAAGGATGGCTTGGAGGCCGCAAAAAAAATGGTCCCTGACATTGTCCTGCTCGACATCATCCTGCCGCAGATGGACGGCTTCACCGTTTTGAAGTCCCTAAAAGCAGACCCGAAACTGAAAGACATTCCTGTCGTACTGCTGACTAATTTGGGGCAGGACGGCGACGTCAAAAAGGGCATTGAGCTTGGCGCCGTTGACTACCTGATCAAGGCTAATTTCACGCCGTCGCAGGTGGTTGACAAGGTCAAGAGCGTTTTATAAATTTCAAGCAGTTAAGCAAAAAGGCAGGTTGGCTTCAACCTGTCTTTCATTTATCCCACATATGGAACAGACGTTAGTCATCATCAAGCCCGATGCCGTTCAGCGCGGTTTAATCGGTGAAGTTACCAAGCGTTTCGAGCAGAAGGGTCTTAAGCTGGTCGGCATGAAAATGATTTACCTCGACGACCAGACATTGAAAGAGCATTATTCGCATATTGCCGACAAGCCATTTTTTCCGGGCATCGTCAAGTTCATGAAATCATCTCCGGCCGTGGTGCAGGTGTGGGGTGGCCTTGATGTGGTGAATACCGTGCGTATTTTGTGCGGCATCACCAAAGCGCGCGAGGCTGACGCCGGAAGCATTCGTGGCGATCTGGCCATGAGCATCCAGTGCAATGTCATTCACGCTTCCGACTCCATTGAGACGGCCAAAGCCGAAGTCGCTCGGTTCTTCGTGCAGGACGAATTGTTTGCATACGACAAGAGCGAGTGGATGCACGTGTACGCCGAAGACGAGCGCCGCAATCTGGGATACGAGGCCGCTTAACGCATCGACGCCGGCCGGCGCCGATGGTATGATGTCCCTATGTGGCAACAATGGCAGCAATTCCTCCGCCGGCCGAGCGTCTGGGTTCCGTTGGCTGTCTCCGGTTTGATCAATGCCGCCACCTGGGTCTTGCTGTTAGTCAGCATCAAACCGCAATCGCAGCTGATTGTGCTTCATTACACGGTCTACTTCGGCGTAGACCGCGTCGGTCGTTGGCACCAGGTCCTGGTCATTCCGGCCCTGGGTCTTGGTGCGATTGCGGTAAACGCGGTGGCGGCCAAGTACTGCCACGACCGGGAGCTCATTTTCGGGTACGTGTTTTTGTATCTGACGCTCATGGTGCAAATCCTGCTGCTTGCTTCGTCGATTTTTGTGGTCATTGCTAATCTTCCTGCCAGCATTTAACTATGGAAACAGCGCAAGTTTTGCGTATTTTCATTCTCACGGCCGGATCCTTTATCCTGGCCCTTGCTTCTGCTCCGGTGCTCGGGGCGATTTTGTATAAGTTCAAATTCGGCAAATCCATACGTTCCTCCGACGCGGCCCCCATCATGTCGGCCATGCATCAGAAGAAGTCGGGTACGCCAACCATGGGCGGGGTCATTATCTGGTTCACCGTGTTGTTGTTTGCCGTTATTTTGGCCATCGCTTCCTGTTTCGCACCCGACTCGTTTATTGGCCGCCTCAGCTTTTTGAGCCGCGCCGAGACTTTGTTGCCGCTGGGGCTGATGGTTCTGGGAGCCATTGTGGGCATGTTTGACGACGTGCTTAATATTTTGAAATGGGGGCCGCGCGGCGGGGGGTTGAATATCAAACAGCGTTTGCTGCTCTACACGCTGCTGGCCGCCATCGGCGCATATTGGTTTTATTTCAAACTGGAATTCAGCGCTATCTATGTTCCGTTCGTCGGCTCGTTTGATATCGGAGCCTGGTACATCCCGTTTTTTATGATTGTAATGGTGGCCACTACCCATGCTTTGAACATCACCGACGGGCTTGATGGTCTGGCCGCCGGCAGCCTGGCCACCTCATTGTCCGCCTACCTCGTCATCGCCTTTATCCTCGGCCGGTTTGACCTGGCGGCCATGCTTGGCGTCGTCATCGGCACGTTAATTGCGTTTTTATGGTTTAACGTAAACCCGGCGCGTTTTTTTATGGGAGACACTGGCTCCATGTCGCTGGGATACATCCTCGCTTCCGTAGCCATGCTGACAAACACGGCTTTTCTCCTGCCTGTCATCTCCTTGTTGCTGGTCGTCGAGATGATGTCCGTCATTGTGCAGATGGTATCCAAGAAGCTACGCGGCAAAAAGGTGTTTCTTTCTGCGCCCATCCACCACCATTTTGAAGCGCTCGGCTGGCCGGAAACCAAGATCGTCATGCGGTTTTGGATCGTGTCCGCCATCAGCGCCGTGGCCGGCCTGGCCTTATTCCTCCTGGCGCGCGGATTTACGGTTTGACAGGGCAGGCCAAACTTCGTATTCTTGGCGTGTATGAAGACCTGTTTCCAGGCCTAACGGTCTGGAATTTTTTATATTTTTCTATGTACCGTTCGCATACCTGTGGCCAGTTACGAAAAGAGCATGTCGGGCAGGATGTCACCTTGTCCGGCTGGGTGCACCGCCGCCGCGATCATGGCGGAGTTATTTTTATCGATTTGCGGGACATGTTCGGGTTGACGCAGTTGACTTTCCATCCGGACACGAATAAGGCCGCCTGGGAAGCAGCGGATAAATTGCGTAACGAGTACGTGGTAACCGTGAAAGGTAAGATTGCCGCCCGGCCGGACAACATGGTCAACAAGAACATTGCCACGGGCGAGGTGGAGATTGTGGGCGATGAAGTGCGCGTGATCAGCGCCGCCAGGACGCTGCCATTTGAAGTGGACAGCGATAAGTCAACGGTCAATGAAGAGATGCGCCTGAAATGGCGTTTCTTGGATTTGCGCCGTGAACAGATGCGCGACAACATTTTGTTTCGCGCCGCCGTCATTCGTTTTTTGCGCAAATGGATGAATGAGCATGGGTTCACAGAATTTGAGACGCCGATTTTGACAGCGTCTTCACCTGAAGGCGCGCGCGATTTTCTGGTTCCGTCGCGTTTGCATCCGGGCAAGTTTTACGCCTTGCCGCAGGCGCCGCAACAGTTCAAGCAGCTGCTCATGATTTCAGGTTTTGACAAATATTTCCAAGTCGCGCCGTGTTTCCGCGATGAAGACGCTCGCGCCGACCGCAGCCCCGGCGAGTTTTACCAGCTTGATGTGGAAACCAGCTTTTTGACGCAGGAACAATTTTTTCAGCTCATGGAGCCGCTGTTTGTGGCCGTCAGCAAGGAATTTTGTCCCAACAAGCAAATCATGTGGGAGCCGTTCCCGCGCATCCCGTATGCCACCGCTATGCTGGAATATGGTTCAGATAAGCCTGACCTTCGCTTTGGCATGAAGATTCAGGAAGTCAGTGAACTAGTGAAGGGATGCGGTTTTAAGGTATTTACCGATGCCCTGGACACTAATGGTGTGGTTCGCTGCTTGGTGGCTGAGGGCGCCGCGGACTTTACGCGTTCGACCATCGACGAGTTGACGGAGCTGGTCAAATCTCATGGCGCCAAGGGCCTTGCCTACATCACCTTAGCCAAAGACGGCGTAAAATCGCCCATTGCCAAGTTCCTGGGTGATGACAAAGTTCAGGAAATCATCAAGCATACGGGCGCCAAAACCGGGGACATTATCTTCTTTGGCGCGGATAAGGAGAGTGTTGTCTGCAAAGCGTTGGGCCAGCTGCGCCTGGAGCTGGGCAAGCGCCTCAACGTGATTGACTCCAAGCTGCTTGGCTGGGCCTGGGTTGTCGATTTCCCGTTCTACGAATGGAATGAAGACGAAAAAAAGGTGGACTTTGCCCACAACCCGTTTTCCATGCCGCAAGGGGGTATGGACAGCCTGCTGAACAAGGAACCGTTAAGCATTTTGGCGCATCAGTACGACATCATCTGCAACGGTATTGAATTAAGCTCAGGCGCTGTGCGTAACCATTTGCCGGACATCATGTACAAGGCGTTTGAGATAACGGGATACAGCAAAGAAGAAGTGGACGCTCGTTTTGGGCACATGATTCGCGCCTTTGAGTACGGCGCGCCTCCGCACTGTGGCTTTGCCCCCGGCATTGACCGACTGGTCATGCTTTTGCGCGACGAGCCGAACATCCGCGAAATTATTGCTTTCCCCAAGACCGGCAAGGCGGAAGACCTGCTGATGGGCGCGCCTTCAACCGTGCGGGAAAAACAGTTGAAAGAGTTACACATCAAACTGGATGTAAAGAAGTAAAAAATAAGCCCTCCGATCAGACGGAGGGCTTTTCCGTAATATGCTACACTACTGGTATGGCTGTACGGACCTATAAACTGGAGCAATTTGAAGGCCCCCTGGACCTGCTTTTGCAGATGATTGAGCAGGAAAAGCTTGATATTTCCGAGGTTTCGCTGGCCGCCATTGCAGAGCAGTTTGTCTATCACATTGAGTCCAATCCCGACACCATCAGCGGGCATGAGCTGGCGGATTTTCTTGTGGTGGCGACGCAGTTGTTGCTGCTGAAGTCGCGGTTGCTGGTCCCTCATGCCGAAATGGACGATGACCTGAATCCGCAGTCGCTGGAAACGCAGCTGAAGTTGTACCGTCGTTTTGTGGATGCGGCCAGGCGGTTGCAAACCCGCATTGAGCAAAAGTTGTTTCTGTATCCGCGCCAGACATCCACGGCCCTCATACAGCCAGCGTTCCGTCCGCCGACGGAGCTGAAAGCTGAACAGTTGCATGCGTCCATGGTTGAGGTGCTGGATCGCCTCAAGCCCATCATCATCCTGCCGCAAAGCGTGATGGAAAAGACTGTCACGCTGCATGAAAAGATGACGCAGATACAGTCCTTGTTAAAGCAGGCAAAGGGGGTGAGCTTTCGCCGCATCTTGTCGGAGGCGCGATCCAAGACGGAGCAGATCGTTTCATTCCTTGCATTGCTTGAGCTGGTGAAGCAGGAAGAAGTCCATGCTCGGCAGTCATCCGCTTTTGACGACATTATCGTGGACCGCCTTGACCCCACTGGCGTTGAAACTTAGATTGAATTCGTATGGAAACACCCCTTGTTGCCCGAATTGAAAGTTTACTGCTTTTTGCCAGCAAGCCTTTGACTTCCAAGCAAGTGGCAAAGTCGCTGCAGGCTACCAGCGAGGCCGTTATTGAGGCCATGGCTGCGCTGGCCAGGCGGTATGATCAGCCGGACAGCGGTATTCGTTTATTGCAGCATGAGGGGGAATATCAGCTGGTGACGGCCCCGGAGCACGCACCGCTGGTCGAGCAGTTTTTTCACGCAGATTTATCCGGGGAGCTGACCAAGCCCGCCCTGGAAACATTGACCATCATCGCGTACCGCGGTCCCATCAGCAAGCCTGAACTGGAATTAATCCGCGGCGTAAATTGCAGCCTTATTTTGCGCAATTTATCCATGCGCGGGCTTGTGCAGCGGCAGGCTGGTCCCGCCGGCGATGACGAAATATCAGCTGTATACACTGTCTCGCCCGAGTTTTTACAATTCCTCGGGATGACGTCCGTCAAGGAGTTGCCGGAATATGACGCGCTGCACGCCCATGAATTGCTGGAAGAATTAGTTAAACAACGCACGGCATTGTAGTATGTTTTTTGCCTCCCTGTTGCAATTATTTTTTTTCCTGGCCGGTAGCGCTCACCCGGCGCCTGAATCTTTATCCGTTCCGCAAACGGCGTCTGCGGCGGCCGCACCATCCGTTGAAATCATCTCCGGCGTGGAAAGCAGTTTGCAGATGGTGTTTAATCACAGCTTGCCTGTCGCCACGGTAAGCAAGAGTTTTGGCCCGCGACGTATCCCCTCGGAAAGCCTTGGCATTCTGACCAGCGCCGAAAGCGCCCTTATCGTTGATGAACGGACCTGGTCGGTGTTGTTCGATAAAAACACAAGCGAGCGGCGTCCGCTGGCCAGCATCACTAAACTCATGACAGGACTGGTGGTGTTGGATGAAGGGCTTGAGCCCTCGCGGCGCGTCGTTATCCAAAAATCCGACTATCGCGCTGGCGGCATCATCCATGTGTTTAATGGGGAAGAAACGACCATGCAAGACCTCTGGATGCTTGCCTTGATCCCTTCAGACAACGTTGCCGCCGCTGCACTGGTGCGCGCCACCGGCCTGTCCCAGGAGGAGTTTGTCGCCCGTATGAATGCCAAGGCCGTGGAACTGGGAATGGCCAATACCACATTTGTCGAACCCACGGGCATCAGCGAGTTAAACACCTCTACGGCCGCTGATGTGGCGCTTTTACTTCAAGAGGCCATGCGCCACGTGGAAATCACCGATGCCGTGCGCCGTCCGGTCTATACGTTTGAACCGTTTAACAAAAAAGGTGTCCGCACCGCCCGGTCCACCAATGAGTTGCTGACCTCGTTTGTGAACCGAGATCCATACGCCGTCGTCGGGGGGAAAACGGGCTTTACGTATGAAGCTGGCTACTGCCTGGCCGTCGTGATTGACGGGCCGAATCCGGCAGACAACGTCATTGTCGTGCTGATGGGAGCGCCCAGTAATGACGACAGGTTTCAAGAAGTCAAAGGCCTGGTGGACTGGGCGTACGCCAATTACGAGTGGTAATTATGCTTCAGCAATTTCTCGGTTTTCTCCAGGGCGTGCCTAGCCCGGTAGCTGTCATGGTTATCGCCATGACTCCGATTTTTGAGTTGCGCGGAGCCATTCCTGTTTCGCTGGGAGTATTCCATCACTCGGTAGCCCAGGCCGTCACGTATGCCGTCATCGGCAACTTGGTTCCGGCCTTGCTCATTTTGTTTGGTTGGGACGCGTTCATGGCGTTTTTGGAGAACCGAATCCCTTCATTTCATCGGTTCATGGACAGGTATCATCACAGCCTGCATATGAAATGGCAGGAATCCATCGACAAGTACGGGCCATGGGCGCTGGCATTGTTTGTTGCCATCCCGTTGCCGTTGTCCGGTGTCTGGTCGGGCGCGATTGTGGCCTGGATATTCGGCATCCCGCGGCGTTCGGCTTTACTAAGCATTGTTGCGGGGCTGCTGGTCGCGGCCGCCATTGTTTCATTTTTGACGAAGTCATCCATCGCTTTGTTCTAGTATGTATAAAATCATCGCGAACTGGAAAATGTATCTCACAATCCGGCAAAGCAGGGAGCTTGCCGCGCAAATGGCGCAGTGGTGGAAGGCTTCCCCCTGCCAGAACGTGGAATGCGTCGTCTGTCCAAGCGACGTGGCCATGCGAGACGTCGTTGACCAGCTGCATGGCAGCGGTATCCGGCTTGGCGCGCAGTCCTTGTCGTTAAGCTCAAAACTGGGTGCGTTTACCGGCCAATCTTCCGGGCAGCAGCTGCGCGAGGCAGGCTGCGAGTATGTTTTGCTTGGTCACTCCGAACAACGGCAGTTTTTTCATGTCAGCGACGGTATGGTTCGCCAGCAGCTGCAGGCTGCGACGGCAAACCGGTTGCATCCGGTCATTTGCATCGGAGAAACCGGTGCTGAACGCAAAGCACATCGCACGGACAGCGTTGTGGTCACGCAGCTGGAGGCCATCTTGAAGGGTCTGGCCTGGCCGTCCACGGGGCTGAGCGTTGCATATGAGCCTGTCTGGGCCATTGGCACGGGCCACCATGTTGACCCGGCTGAAGCAAATCGCGTCCATCAGCTGATCAAGCATACCTTGCAGGAGTTTTTTGGAGAGAAGCGCGCGCAAGACACCGCCGTTTTGTACGGCGGCAGTGTCAATAGTTCGAATTTTGGCTCCTTCTTGCAAGAAAAAACAGTCTCTGGTTTATTAATTGGGTCTGCCAGCACAAAGCCTCAGGAATTGCAGGATATTATTAGCCGAATTCAGTCGGATTATTGCAGCATCTAGGTATGGTCCAATTTATCGCTCCCGGCATTGTATCTTTGATCGCCATCACGGCGATCATTGTTGTCATTGGAAGGCATGCGAGGCAAGCGGCGGCGCTGGATCTGGAAAGCCTCCCAGCAGAGCAGGAAGCCGCCATGAAGGCTGCGCTGCTGGAACGGCGTCTCAAGCGAAAAATGATGGAAACCAAGAACCGCATTGTCCCGATATTCCGCCGCCTGGGAAAAGCCATCATGTTTGTCTTTAATAGTGCGCAAAAGCGCGTGGCGCAGCTGGAGCAGCGATACCGCCGCAAGCCGCAGCTGATGACTCCGGTGCAGCAGCAGGAGGTCAGGCATACCATTCAGGCATTATTTGCGGGTGCGACCAAGGCCGTAGATGAGGAAGACTGGTCCGAGGCTGAGAAAAAGTTTATTGAAATTTTGGGGTGGGATCCCAAGCATGCCCAGGCATACCTCGCTTTGGCGGAGATGTATTTCCATAAAAAAGAATTTGCCCAGGCTAAGGAAACCTTCCAGTTTTTTTTCCGACTGGTGCGCGCGCAAAAGGCCGGGGAGGAACAGGTGTCTTTGTTTTCTGATCCGATAACCGATGAAAACATGCAGGCCGCGTTGTTTGATTACGCCCAGGCTTTGCAGGTTGTCGGCGACCTGCCGCAGGCGCTGGTCCAGGTCTCGGGCGCGCTTGTATATGACCCGAACAATCCGAAATATCTTGACAAACTACTGGAGTTAAGTATCCTTGTAAAAGACCGCAACAAAGCGCGTGAAACCCTCGACAAGCTGAAAGAAGTCAATCCTGACAATCAGAAATTGGCCAGCTTGGAAGAAGAGGTGCG
>CAYQCH010000002.1:8955-22275 GCA_964415935.1 uncultured Gammaproteobacteria bacterium | reverse complement strand
TCGCCGCTGTCGCGCTCCGCGCGCATCGGCTGCGTTCGGTCCGAGAGCAAGCGAGCTTGCTCTCGTCCCTCACTTGCCGATGTAGCTCAGTTGGTAGAGCGTGTCCATGGTAAGGACAAGGTCACCGGTTCAATCCCGGTCATCGGCTCCATCGTTTTATAAAGCAGCCCCTGCGGGCTGTTTTTCGTTTTAGAAAATGTGTCCATGCAAAGACAAAATAATCCTTGGGCATTTCAGGTATATACAACGATGTGCCCTGCGCACAGGGGAGGCTCATGATCGAGAATCCAAACCAGTCCATGGGGGAACCCGATGCCCGGCAGGCGTTTCACGACATACGTATGGAGCTGCAATCCATTGCCTTGCTCGCAAGCAAGCTTGCCAGAATCGACATCACGTCGGAACAGTGTACGAAAGTTGCGGGCCAGATCCAGAAGGCAGTCCGGCGCGCGACCGATGTCATCGCGACGCAGGGAGATCCGTTGCAGCCGGAGTGCCTCGACATCAATGACGTGATTCGAGACATGCAAGCAGCCATTGAGCCGGAATGCGAAAACAGGGGGATAGCCATCGACTCACGCCTGGCTCCAAGCATGCGGCGCGTGCGTGTTATCAGAACTGACCTGGAGATTATCCTGCGCAACCTGCTGGCAAATGCCATAGAGGCCATGCCGCACGGAGGCAAGCTGAGCATTGAATCTGTGCGCGCGGAGCAGGCCGGAGCAAGGCTTCGCGCGAATGAATGCGATCCTCCCACCCAGCCTGACGTGATGATCAGCGTTACGGACACGGGGATCGGGATGAGCGCGCAGCTGCAGCAAATGATCTTTCAGCCCTATTTTTCAACAAAAGGCGAGAGACGCGGCATCGGACTGAGCGCCATTGAGATGCTCGTCCGCCGCAACAATGGAAGTATTTCCGTGTGTTCGGCGCCCGGCGCCGGCACCAGATTCCAGCTGTTGCTGTGCAGCGAGCCCTCGACATAGCCTCGCAAGGGGCTAAAACAGGTTGAAGCACGCGCGTTTCAACCTGTTTCTATGTTTACATATTGACAAAGTCAAAAACGCATGCTATGAATGCCTGATTCTCCCGGAGGAACACATGCGACAAGCGTTCGTTGCGTTGATCTGCCTGCCGCTGATCGCTTGTGCGTCGCAAGCAGAGTTGCAGCGGCCGCCGAGCTGGTGGATTGCCGACCCTGTGGAAACGGCGAACCGGCTTGCGCCGCGGCTGCCTGAGCTGAACCACGAATTGCGGCGGCACGAACTCGTTCTCAAACCATATGAAGGGAATCCGTGTCCGGACGACCGGCATGAACAGGAGCGTCTTTATCACCTCTTAGACCAGTATGACCAGTGCCTTGAAGAAATGGCTGATGTGTACGCCGGCCTTGCCCGGGCGTACCGTTGCCTGCTAAGCGGCAACGGTGCCGCCGGTTATGGTGGCGATCCCGCCAGACAGGATGCCGTGCATATCCCGCCATGCCATTGCGCGGGACAGGACGCCCATGTGTACGGGCTGCTCTTTGAGCTGTATTTCCAGAAGGCGGAAGACGCCAGGACGCGCCGCGCGACGGTTCGTGCCTGGCTCGACGACGTGCGGGGCGACCGTACCAAGTAGCCCGCGCGCAACGAGCCTCATCCTTTCGGGATGAGGCTCGTATTCTTATCAGGCCAGCCGCTCAAGAATGGCTTTTACCTGATCAATCGTCTCTACTTTTACCAATTCCGCGCGCGCCTTGGTGGCCTGCGGTATGCCTTTGATATACCAGGCAAGATGCTTGCGCAGTTCCAGCATGCCGTGGTTGCCTTTTTGGGCGAAAATGCGCTCAGCATGGTCGATGATGACAGGCTTAATTTCTTGCCAGGATTTCTCTTTGTACTCGCCGGTAGAGAAGAAGTCCTTGATTTGTTGCAGCAGCCAGGGCTTTCCCATCACGCCGCGCCCGATGGCCACGCCGTCAGCCCCGCTTTTTTCAAACAACGTTTTGGCGATTTCAGGGGTGGTGATGCCGCCGTTGATAAGCATGATGCGATCGCCGATGATCCGTTTTACTTCCTTGACCATCTCCGTGTTCACGTCACCGGCAAAGCCTTGTTCATAGGTGCGGCCATGCATGATTACGGCGGAGAAGGGCAAGTCCTTGACGCGTGTCATCATGCGGACGGCGTCCATGTGTTCAACATTACAGGCATTTGTTTCCTGGTCCTCCACTTTCATGTTGATGCCGGCGCGGATTTTCAAGGAAACAGGAATGTGTTTTACGGCGCCGCATACCGCTTCCACGATGGCATACACGCGATCCAGATCTGTCATCAGCTTCACGCCTGAACCGCCCTGCACCACGCGCCGGGAAGGGCAGCCGAAGTTGATGTCAACGCCGTCCGCGCCCAAATCCTCCACGATTTTCGCGGCATGAGCGAACAGTTTCGGCTCTTTGCCAAAAATCTGGCAGACATAAGGCTTCTGCATTTCGGTGAATGCTATTTGCGGCTTGACCTTGTCCAGGGCGTGGTAGATGCCATCCACGGAAACAAATTCCGAATACACGACATCGGCGCCGTGCATTTTTAACACGTCGCGGAAGGCGCAGTCGGTTACGCCGTCCATGGGTGCGGGTACGACAATGGGTTTCTTCAATTGTTTCCAGAAATCGGGCATAGATAGTGAGAGACGATACCATGTTTTTGCGGGTAAATCAACCTACACTTGTGATTGCGCTATATGATCAGCTCCTCATTTCACGAGGCACACAAATATCCCCGACTGGGAGTGATTCCGGTCGGGGATATGTTTTTTCACGCTTAGGGTCTATGCCGGTTTAACTTTCTGTCCGTCGGCGGTGTCTTCCACCAGGTAGCCTTGTTCTTTAATGAGATCGCGGAGGCGGTCGGAGGCTTCAAAATCGCGCTGGTCGCGAGCGGCCTGGCGCCGCGCCAGTAATTCCTGCACGGCCGGCGGCAGCTCAGCCGCCGCTTTGGCCACAGCTTCCAAATCCAGGCCAAGCACGCGATCAAAGTCCGTCAGCAGGTTCCAGATGTCGTTTGGGGACACGGACAAGGTGTTGTTCGCCAGCTGGGAATTGATGTCCTTGATGAGATCAAATACCACCGCCAATGCCGCCGGCGTGTTGAGGTCGTCGTTCACCGCGGCCATAAAAGCGTCTTCCTTGTCGCTGAGGTATTTTTTCTTTTCGGTTTCAATGTTCAATTCCCGCAGATCAGCGATGCGGCGCACGAACTGGTTAATGCGCTCGCGTCCTTCGCGCGCCGCGTCCATGGCCGCCCAGCTGAAGGCCAGCGGCGTGCGGTAATGGCTGTTCAAGCACAGGAAGCGGTAGTCCAGCGCATGGTACCCTTCGTCGGTAATGGACTGCAGGCGCAAAAAATTCTCAGCGGACTTGGACATTTTTTCTCCCTCGGAAAGCACCACAAATTCGTTGTGCAGCCAGAAGCGCACATACGGCTTGCCGGTTGCCGCCTCGCTTTGCGCGAGTTCGTTGGTGTGGTGCACGGGGATATGATCGATGCCGCCGGTGTGGATATCAAATGTCTGGCCGAGATACTTCATAGCCATGGCCGAACATTCAATATGCCAGCCGGGAAAGCCTTTGCCCCACGGCGAATCCCATTCCATGGCGCGTTGTGCTCCTTTGGGTGAAAACTTCCACAGCGCGAAATCGGTGATGTTGCGTTTCTGGCTGTTCATTTCCACGCGTGCGCCGGCTTTCAGGTGTTCAACGTCCAGTTTGGCCAGGGCGCCGTAGGTCGGAAATTTTGAGGTATCAAAATACACGCCGTCGTCGATGACATAGGTAAAACCGTTTTCTTCCAACGTTTTGATGAGCGCGATCTGTTCTGCGATATGGTCGGTCGCTTTTGTCATCATGGCTGCGGGCAGGATGTTCAGCCGCTGGACATCCTGCAAAAACGCGTCCGTGTAAAATTGCGCGATATCCCAGACGGTTTTTCCTTCCCGCCGCGCGCCTTTTTCCATTTTGTCCTCGCCGGCATCGGCATCGTCAGTCAGGTGGCCGACATCGGTGATGTTCATGATATGGTTGACCTGGTATCCGTTAGCCATGAGCACGCGTTTGAGCACGTCGGCAAACACATACGAGCGGAGATTGCCGATATGAGCATAGTGGTAGACCGTCGGGCCGCAGGTATACAAGCCCACATCGGGCGGATTGAGCGGCGCAAACGGTTCTTTGCGGCGGTGCAGCGTATTGTGCAGGACAAGGGGGAGTCGTTCCATAAGAGTTCTAATCTAGCGTGAACGGGGGATTATTGTCTACCTTGCGGCTTGGCGAATACCTGGAGGTATTCCATCATGCGCGGGACAGCCGCGGCGTATAAAGCGGTTTCTTCTGTCGGCTCGCGAACGATGTAGCCTATGATGTACGGGTCGGCATCATACGCAATGTTGATGTTCTGAGCAGCCATTTCCTGGCGCGCTTGCTCGCTAAACCCTGTAACGTATAGGTCAAAAATCGGAATAGCCGTCTCGGCTGTCGTCAAGGAAAATGTATTAGCCGTGATGCTGGTGCCGATGAGCGTGCGCGGTCCCGTGCTGGTCACCCTTTTCCAGTCCTCAGACGGGTACCGGAAGCAGTAGTCGTAAACCGACGAATAGAAAAAGCGATCATCCCATTGGCACAAATCGCGCTCGCTGGTCGGGGGTATAAACGTGCGTACGCGTTGCGGCAAGGTGCAGGAAAGCCCGGAACCGGCAAGGACAAGCGCGGCCATCGCTAAGATTCGCTTCATATGCAGGTATTATCTCAGAGCCGCGTGAGGACGACAATACGGTTGTATCCAGCCAGATCTTGAACAACACTGCTGCCATATGGTAACCCCTGGACCATCAGCCAGGCCAGGAAGAGCGGGATTTGCCCCGGCAGCATTTCCAGGTACAGGTTGCCGCCTGCGACTAGCTTGTGCGCTGCCTGCACGGCGCATGCCTTGATGAGGGCAAGGCCGCCGTCGTCAGCCAGCAGCGCTTCTTGCGGTTCATACGACAATTCTTTGCTTGTTGGGGACTCCGTGATTTCTTCTTCAGGCAGGTAGGGGAGGTTGGCCATGATGGCGTCCAGGTCTTGTGCGCCGTCGGTCAGGGGATACAGTAATGAGCCATGAAGAAATCTGATATTGGACGCCTGAAGGCGGCGCGCATTGTCTTGTGCCACTTCAAGTGCGGCGGAGGAGGTGTCGATGGCCGTAACCTGCGCGTCGGGAAATTCCAAGGCCGCGGTAATGGCCAGCGCGCCGGAACCCGTGCCGACGTCAGCGACGCGCCGCAAGGGTTTGCGCGCAAAATCAGTTTTCATCCGGTCGATAATGAGTTCGCTTTCGGGGCGCGGGATGAGTACGTCCGGCGTTACTGTAAAGTTACGACCGTAGAACGGCTGGCTGCCCAACAGATAGGCAAGCGGCTCATGCTGGCCGCGGCGGCCTAAGAGAGACGTTATGCGCGAGGCGTCCTCCGCATTCACGGGATGCTCAACATGAGACATGACCCAGGCAATATCCTGGCCCAGGACATGGCCGATGATGTGGTCTGTATCGCGTTGCGCCTGTTCGTGGCTAGTCAAAAGCGACAATCCCAGGCGGCGCAGGTCCTCGATGTGCATGTTAGCTGGCCGTCAGTTTGGCTTCATCTTGGGCGATAGCTTCAGCCTCGCGCAGTTTATCGATAATCACATCGATTTTTCCATCCATGATGGCCGGGATGTTATGTACCGTCAGTTTGATGCGATGGTCGGTGACACGATCCTGGGGAAAGTTGTAGGTACGGATTTTTTCCGAGCGATCACCGGTACCGACCTGGCCTTTGCGGGCTTCAGCGCGCTCTTTGCGCAGGCGTTCTTCCTCCAGCGCGTAGAGGCGCGTGCGCATGACCTGCATGGCGCGTTCGCGGTTCTGTTGTTGAGACCGTTCGTCCTGGCAGCTGACCACAATGCCGGTGGGGATGTGGGTCATGCGGACAGCTGAATAGGTGGTGTTCACGCTCTGGCCGCCTTTCCCGCCCGACGTCATCGTTTCGATTTTCAAATCTTTCGGGTCAATCTTGATATCGACTTCTTCCGCTTCCGGAAGGACTGCCACCGTGACGGTGGAGGTATGCACGCGCCCGCTCTTTTCCGTTTCCGGTACGCGCTGCACGCGATGAACGCCGCTTTCATAGCGCAGGCGGCCGAACACATCCGTTCCTTCCACGCTGAAAATGATTTCTTTTAAACCGCCAATGCCGATGTGGGAGCTGGAAATGAGCGTCTTTTTCCAGCCGCGGTCTTCGGCGTACCGGCTGTACAGGCGGAAGAGTTCCGCAGCGAACAACGCCGCCTCATCGCCGCCGGCACCGGCGCGGATTTCGATGATGGCGTTGCGCTTGTCATTAGGATCCGATTCCTTGGTAAGTTCGTTCAGCCTGGCCATGACGGCACCGGCTTTTGCATCGAGCTTGGCAAGCTCTTCTTCCGCCAGCGATTTGAGTTCTTCGTCTCCATCCGCGATGGTGCGTTCCGCTTCGGCTTTTGCTGCTTCAATCGCCTCTAATTCCCGCACATGTTCCATGACAGGCTGGAGCTCCACAAATCGCTTATTGAGGCTTTTAAGCTTCTGGTGGTCAAGCAACAGGGAAGTATCGTGCAGCTGGCGCTCCAATTCTGAAAATTCTTTTTTGATGGCGAGAAATTTTGGTTGCATACGCTTTCAGTGTATCAGGTGGCATAAGAAAAATCCCAAACCATGGGCCTGGGATTTTTCAAAGGGACGACTACTTGGCGGTCTTGGTTTTTTTTGCCTTGGGTTCTTCCTTGGCGGCCTTGGCGTCGGACTTGGCGGCACGTTTGGCTTTCTTGCCTTTGCGGCCTGCGGCGGCCTCGGCCTGTTTGGACATGCGTGCCTGGAATTTGTCGACGCGGCCGGCGGTGTCGATCAGCTTTTGCTGGCCGGTATAGAACGGGTGGCAGCTGGAACAAATTTCCACGTTAATGGCCGGCAAAGTGGAGCCGGTTACGAAGGAATTGCCGCAAGAACAGGCAACTTTGACGCTTTCATGGTATTCGGGATGGATTTCCGGTTTCATAAAAAAGAAAATGATTGGCCAAGTACCAATCTTTCGGTGAGCAGAGATTAACATAATCGCGCATATTTATCAAGGGGGCTGGAACGAAATTGTGCAAGAATGCGCAAAAATGCTTGTGTACAACTTGCTTTGACAATTATTTCTGACAAGAGTACCGTAACATTTGCCTATGTCACACTCTTATTCCCACAAGATGGCATTGAATACGCAGGTTAAGACCACCTGTGCTATTGTCATTTTTTGGGGGAATCGCGTCGTGTCTGGGTAAGTGTACAGAAGTAATCCAAACACCAACACGACGCGGACCCAGACCCTGGGTTCGCGTCTTTCGTTGAAAAGGGGAACAGCGATCATGGATCTTTCACATTCGGCCGTCGTCGAAGCCGTTTCCGAAGCGTCGGAAGCGGCGTATGACGCGCCCACCCGCGGCGCTCGATACAACGAGGTGGCGGCGCGGTGCGCTATGTACCGCGCGGTCAACGCCCTCCAGCGCGCGCCGGAAGTCGTGACGGCTCGCAGGATCGCCAGCGACCGGCTGCGTCGCCAGTCGCCCGCTCAGGAAACCAGGGTCCCGGAGGGGCTGTAATGCAAACGCTGGAAAGGAGCGTGTCCGTGGCAGCTCAGGTGAGTAGCGATCAGGCTCGTCGTCAGGCCGTGATCCGCCGGCTGCGGGCGAACCACGCGGTTTTGATGGAGCTTGGCGTGGCCCAGGCCCCCCTGAGCGAGTCCAAGATGGAGGAGAGGCCGCTCGAGGCCCTGCTGAAGGTTGAGGCGACGCAGCACCGCATGCTGCAGCAGAACAACCGTACCCCGGCAACATGACCTTGTTGCCGGACCGAACGCGGAAGCGTCGTGATGCCCATCCGGGCTGAACGACCTTCCGCGTTTCTCTTTGTCAATTTTTGCTGACATTGGTATAGTGTGTTCTTGCCGTATGCCTTCGACCGGCTATGAACGATATGTACAGGAGGTAAGACGCGCCTTGCTCCCGCACCGGGATCGGCACAGGGCGCGTTTTCTCGTAGGTTACATGAATAGCGCGCTGCCTATTCTGGGCCTGGACGTACCCACACAGCGCCGAGTCGCCAAAACGCCGTATTCATTTCTCTCGCTTCCAGCATCGGAGGTTGACCAGGTGTGGGATTACATTTTCATGCATGGAACAGAGTTTGAGGTCTTATCACAGGCCTTATTTTATTTTCAGGCGCGGCGCGAGCGCGCTGGCCTGCATGAATGGGCAATCCTCCGGCGATGGGTCAGGCGTATCGACAACTGGGCGCATTCGGATCAATTGTCTGATATGTTTGCGCATATCCATGAGCGTCATCCGGCAGCGGTATATCCCGTCTACCAGAAGTGGAACGCATCCCGCCGTCCCTGGGTCGTGCGCCAGTCGCTGGTGGGCCTGTTCTACTATGCACGCGGCCGCCGCAAGCAGCCGCCGTTTGCCAAAGCGCTGGCAATGGTCAAAGGCGCATTCTCTCATCCGGATATGTTCGTACAAAAGGGAGTCGGGTGGACGCTGCGGGAGATGTATAATGTGTATCCGGAGCGGACATATGCTTTTTTACTCAACCGTGCCGCGGAATTGTCGCCCATCGCCTGGCAGGCCGCAACGGAGAAGCTCTCAAAAGGTGATAAGCAACGATTATTTACTTTACGAAAACGCGTATGAAACAGTCCTACGTCCTTGCCGCTGCTGCCGTATTGGTGGTTGCCGTGGCGGCCGCCGGCGTGTATACCATGGTGCGCCATCCTGACCTGTTGCCGGAAAAGCCGCTTCCGCCTGACATCAGCGCCCCTGTCTTGCCGCGTCCGGACCAGCCCGAGCCGGTGCCGAGCGAGCAGCCGCAGTTTATTTCCGCCACGCGAACCTACAAAGACGGCGTCTACCACGTGGAAGGCTCGCTGACCTTGCCGACGCCATGCCACCAGCTGTTGATTGATCCGCGCATTTTGGAGTCATACCCCGAGCAGGTGGCGGTGGACTTTACCATCCGTGATTCCGGCAACATCTGCGTGCAGGTATTGCATGAGCAGGCCTGGGAATTTGACGTGCGCGTCAGCGAGCAGGCGAGTTTTTCCGCCCGCATTAATGGTCAACCGGCCTATTTTGACTGGGGGACGAAATAAGGTATGACGTACGATGTTGTTGTGTTGATGGGATCCGCCGGTTCCGGCAAAGGGACGCAAGCCGAGCGCATCGTGGAACGTTTTGGCTATGACTGGGTAGAGACGGGCGGCCTCATACGCGCCAAGTCGCTGGAGCCCTCACCGCTGGGCAAGCGCATTAAACAAAATGACGACCTGGGCCGGCATGCGCCGGACACTATTATTACCTGTCTGCTGATTGAGGCACTGGGCGGGCGGGAAGAGGGCGGGTACAAGAAGCCGCTGTTGATTGACGGCTTCCCTCGGACGGCTCGCCAGCTGGAGATGCTGGACGAAGTATTGACGTACTTTGACCGCGAGCCGAGTCGCGTCGGGGCGTTGTGGATCCGCGTGCCCGAAGACGTGGCGCGGCAACGCCTGTTAAACCGCACGGTTTGCAGCAATTGCAAGAAGATTTTTGCCGGCCGAGACGTGGTTTCCTGCGACCGCTGCGGTGGCCAGGTCAAGGCGCGCGCTTACGATACGGCATCCGGCATCGAGGAGCGGTTGCGTTTTTTTGCCGAGCATACGATGCCGGCGATTGATACGTATCGCCGGCAGGGCAGGCTCATCGACATCGACGGGAATCGTCCCGTCGATGATGTCTGGTCGTCTGTCCAGGAGGCTTTATCTTAAACATGAAAACTGTCATGAAACCCATTGTTGTGTTGTTGGGCGCGGCGGGGTCGGGTAAAGGGACCCAGGCCGCATTGCTCGTCGAACGGTACGGATTTGTCAAAGTGGATGCCGGTGATCTTATCCGGCAGCGCGCCAAAGAAGACTCTCCTCTAGGACGCGAATTAAAGCGGATTAATGAAAGCGGCGGTCACACGCCCGATGACATGGTGGGCGGCCTCATGCGCGAATACATGGCCGGTTTGGCGCCGGAAAAACCGCTTGTGGTTGACGGTTTTCCTCGCACGGTCGGCCAGGATGATATTCTGCGAGACATCATCCAGGCCATCGGTTTTGACGGCCGTCCGTACCACGTCGTTTGGATCAAGGTCGATTTGGAAGAAGCAAAGCGGCGGCTGTTGCAGCGCTCGGTCTGCCAGTCGTGCCGCACCATTTTTGCCTCGCGCGACCTGACGGTTTGCCCGGTTTGCGGCGGGGAAGTGAAACCCCGCGTCGACGACCAGGTGCAGGCCATTGAAAAGCGGCTGCAATTTTTTAATGAAGGGCCGATGAAGGTCGTGGAGCGATACCGGCAGCGCGGCCACATCCATGAAATAAACGGTGACCAGACCGTGGAGCAAGTCCACGCCGATCTCTTGAAAGCGATTGAATATTAGGTATAGTACGGAGCATATGGTCATTATCAAGACACCCGAACAAGTAGAGGGTATACGCCGCAGTTGCCGCCTTCTCAGCCGCATCCTTAAGGAAGTGGCCGATTCGGTGCGTGTGGGAATGACCACCAGGGAAATCAACGAACGGACGGAAACGCTCATTGCTGCTGCCGGAGCCAAGCCCGCATTCAAGGGATACCGCGCCGTTCCTGGCGTCATGCCGTTCCCATCCGCCATCTGCACCTCCATCAACGAAGTTGTGGTGCATGGCCCGGCCACTTCCGGCACGCCGTTACAGGAGGGGGACATTATCGGATTGGATTTGGGCGTCAACCTGGGCGGATATTTTTCTGACATGGCCGTAACCGTGCCCGTCGGCCAGGTGTCGGCTGAAGCGCAGCGGCTCATGAACGTTACTCGGCAGTCGCTGTATGATGGCATTGCCCAGATTAAGCCTGGCAACCGTATCCGTGACATTTCTCATGCGATTGAACGAACTATTCGCGCCGCCAAGTTCGGCATCGTGCGTGATTTTGTCGGCCATGGCGTGGGGTTGGCCGTGCATGAAGACCCGCAGATCCCCAATCGGGTTGATCGCCACATGAAGCAGGAGCTGGATATTGTGCTGCAGGAAGGCATGGTGCTGGCCATTGAGCCCATGGTCACAATGGGCCGCGAAGATGTTTCCGTGCTCGATGACGGTTGGACCGTGGCAACGGATGACGGTTCCTGGGCCGCGCATTTTGAGCATACAATTGCCGTGACTTCCGATGGCCATGAAATCTTGACAGAAATGGTATGAAATATCTGGGTATAGACCACGGATTGGCCCATATCGGTTTGGCGCTTGGCGATGCGGAATCACGTCTGGCCCTGCCGTTTGATACGATTCATGAAGATGATTTGACGCAGCAGGCCGCGGCCGTCGCCGATATCATCGAAGAAGAAGGCGTTGAAGCCGTGGTGGTGGGCTACCCGCTCAGCTTGGAGGGCGACGAGTTGGAACAGGTCGAGGCGACGGATGCGTTCATCGAAGAGCTGTCCAGCCGCGTGTCCTTGCCGCTGCACCGCGAAGACGAGCGATTTTCTTCCGAGTTCGCCAAACGCCAGAAACAAGAAGACCCTGATGGGAAGTTTGACGAACACGCTTTAGCGGCCGCGGCGATTTTACAAACATACCTTGAGCGCGGAGCATGACATTTCGCACGCAAGCCATTGTGTTGCGTTCCATGCCTTGGCCCAAGCAGGCCAAATTTTTCGTGTTATACACGCCGGGCTATGGGAAGTTGCGCGGCGTGGCCATGGGCGCGCAGAAAGTGAAGAGCAAGGTCGCGGGGCATTTGCAGCCGTTTGGGTTGAGCGAGGTCATGGTCGCACGCGGCCGCAGCGTGGACCGCATCGCCCAAGCCAGGCTGGAGCGGAGATTTGGGGCCTTGGGCAGCCATTACCACCTGTACGTGCTGGCCAGCTACGCCCTGGAAGTCGTTGACCGCTTAGCCAAAGAGGGGATCGGAGACCAGCTGCTTTGGAATGAATTGGTGGCGCTGCTTCAGGAACTGGACGACCAGGGAGCTTGGGGCGCTGAAAGCGGGCAGACCCGATTTCCTTTGCTGGTGCGGCAGTTTGCGTTCCGTGTCCTTGACCGGCTGGGTTATCGGCCGGAATTACGCCATTGCGTGTCTTGCGGCAAGCCCGTGGCACCGGAGCGGATCTTTTTTTCCGTGCTCCAGGGCGGTTTGGTATGCGGGGCGTGTTTCCCAAACCATGTGGAGGGCCAGCCCGTTACCGCATCATGCGTCAAATTGCTGCGTGCCAGCCTGGACAGGCCGCTTACACAGGCCAGCCGCCTGCTGTGCGATCATTCCGACGCGCGGCTGGCTGTTACCATCATTGACCAGTTGATTGCCGTCCAATTGCAAGAACCCTTGCGCAGCGCGGCGATGCTTATGCCTGTGCAAGAAACGGCCTATTTTGTATAGTTGAGATATATGAAGAAGCGTATCGTCATCGCGGGAATGGGGATGGCCGGCGTGCAGGTCAGCCATGGACTGCGCAAGCATCTGAAAGGCCGGGAAGACGTTGAGGTTTTGGCCGTTGACGGCCAGAATTTTTCTCTGTTTGCGCCGATGTTGCATGAAGGCGCCACGGGCACTATTGCGCTTTTGCATCTGGCTCAGCCCGTGCGCGAAGTGGTGCAGCCGCCGCAACAGCGTTTTTTACAGGCGGAAGTCCAGGGCCTGGACCGTGAAAAAAAAGTGTTGCGAACAGCTACCGGCGACATTCCGTACGACATCTTGGTGCTGGCCATGGGAAGTCGGACCAATTTTTTCAATGTTCCCGGCGCAAAAGAGCATGCCTTTCCTATAAAAACCATGCGCGATGCTATCCGCATGCGTTCGCAGATCATCGATATCATCGAGACAGCGACAAAGATGCCGAAAGGCGAGCGTCGTAGCCACTTGCATTTCGTCGTGGTCGGGGCAGGCTACACGGGGGTGGAAATGGCCGGGCAGTTGTCTGATCTATTTTCCGGCGACGCGCGGCGTTTGTATCCGGAAATTGACCGTGACGAATTTACCGTCACTCTTGTTCATTCCGGCGAGCGCATTTTGCCCATGGTCAAAGAGAAAAGCAGCCGCGCCGCTCAAGTCAGACTGGAACGCCTGGGCGTCCAGGTGAAAACCGGCGCAGCCGTGACGGCCGTTTCCTCAGATGGCGCCACGTTAAGCGACGGGACGCAGCTGGCGTCAAAGACCGTCATTTGGGCTTCAGGCGTCATGGCGGTTGGGGA
>CAYQCH010000002.1:6799-8855 GCA_964415935.1 uncultured Gammaproteobacteria bacterium | reverse complement strand
TGACATGGTTTGTGCTGGGCCCGGATACGCTGCGCGCGCTGTTTGGGCGTGCACCTGCGCCGCTCTCGCCGATTACCAGCGATGTTATTGAAATAGGCGGGGAATATGTCCGTACGCTGCCGGGCTATGATGCCGGCGCCCAGGCGGCCGTGCCATTTATAGAGGCCACGGAAGCGGGAAACGGCGTCTGGATTCTCTCGTATTCAAGCCAGGGCATGTTGGAAGGCCAGTCCGTGCGTTACGATTACAACGTGTTTTGGCAGGATGGCCGCATTATCAGCCATGAGGTTCGCCTCAGCGACGTGGCCGGCCGCTTGATGATCACAGCCCCGGAGCCGGAACAGATTCTCAGCGACAGCCGTCTGGCGGTGCACGGAAAAACGGCTCCTGAAACAGAGGTCCGCTTGACCATGGTGGACGCGAGCAATGTGTCGCAGGTTTTGGCCGAAACGCAAGTGCAATCGCGTCCAGACGGCACATTTACGGCGCCGATCCTTTCCGTGCCGGAGCGTGCGCAACGCGTGGTGTTAATCATCGTTGCAGGCGGCGCCGAGTTGCGTCTGCCTGTGTTATTTGACCGAGGCCTGTATGCCCCTGGCAATTGAAGCGAAACAATTAAGCTTGACGCTCGGCAAAGAGCCGCTGTTTTCCGATTTGGACCTCAATATCAGCAAAGGGGAGTTTGTTGCAGTCATTGGCCCGAACGGCTCGGGCAAGACGTCACTGATCAAATTGATTCTGGGTTTATATGCGCCGACCGGCGGACACCTGGACGTCTATGAGAAGCGTATCGGGTATGTGCCGCAATACTTGCAAAAGGACGAATTTTTGCCGTTAACCGTGCGCGAGCTGTTTAGCCTCAAGCTGGAATGCGGCCATTTCTGGTTTAACCGCTCTGCCGATGACCAGGCCATACGCGCGGCACTGAAAAAAACCCAGATCGAACGGGTGATTGATGAAAACATCAGGCATTTGTCCGGCGGCGAATTCCAGCGCGTCATGATTGCCTACGCGCTGATTGATAATCCTGGTCTGCTGATTTTAGACGAACCCGTGTCCGGCATCGACATTGCCGGCGAGCAGGATTTTTTTGACATGCTGGAGCGCATCCATAAACAGGAGCGCATGACCGTTTTGCTGATTTCCCATGACCTGAACGTCGTGTATCGCTATGCCAGCCAGGTTATCTGTCTTAACCGTAGGCTGATTTGCCAGGGTGTCCCTTCCGATGTACTGACCCCGGAGACAATTGAGAAAACATTCTCCACCAAACACGGCTTGTATCAGCACCAGCATAACGGGCATGAACACGTATGATCGCCATTTCTGAATTTCTTTCTTACGCTTTTATCCAGCGGTCGTTAATAGCCGGGCTGGTCCTGGCCGTGGCCGCCGCGCTTATCGGCGTATTCGTGGTGCTGCGGCGCATGTCGTTTTTCAGCGATGCCATTGCCCATGCGAGCCTGGCCGGCGTGGCCGTTGGGCTGGCGCTGAACGTGTCGCCCGTGCTAGGCGCCGTGCTGTTCAGCATCGGTATCGCTTTGGTTATGGCCGGCCTGACGCAGCGCCGGCTGCTGGCTTCAGACACCATCATCGGCGTGCTGTTTTCCAGCTCCATCGCTCTGGCCGTGTTCATCATCAGCCTGCTGCCGCAGTACCGCGTCGACCTGACTTCGTTGCTATTCGGCGATATTCTGGTCGTGTCGCGTACGGACATCATTCTTTCGGTCTTCCTTCTCCTGGCGACCGTGGGAACCATGAAGTATTGCGGCAAGACTCTGGTCAAGCTGACCTTTAACCGCGACGTGGCCATGGTCGAAGACAAGCTGGTCATGATATCGGAGTATTTGTTCTTGACGCTGGTGGGCTTTACCATTGCCGTGGCCCTCAAAATCGTGGGCGCCATCCTGGTTTCCGCGCTGATTATTCTGCCTGCTGCCACAGCCCAGCACGTCAGCCGGGATTTACGGGCCATGTTCGGCATTTCCATTCTGGTGGCCGTGGCCAGCGTTTTGGCGGGCATGTATGCCTCTTTTGTCTTTGATTCTCCGTCCGG
>CAYQCH010000002.1:2076-6699 GCA_964415935.1 uncultured Gammaproteobacteria bacterium | reverse complement strand
GTGCCGCCCAGGCACGTCCATATACCGCATGGACCGATGAAGAATTAGTCGCTGCCGTCCAGAACGGCGAACAAGACGCATTTAGCCATATCATTAACAGGTATCAGGGCAAAATCCATGCCTATGTTCATCGGCTTATCAACCATACGGAGGAAGCCGTGGATATTACCCAGGACGTGTTCTTGAAGGCATATAAGCATTTGCATACGGTTGATACCAGCCGCAAGTTTTCCTCCTGGCTGTACCGCATCGCGCATAATGAAAGCGTGAACTGGCTGAAGAAGAAATCACGCGCCAAGGTGGAATCCCTTGAGGCGCATGTAGAGGCCGGGTATCAGCTGGCCGACCGAGCGGACGTCGCCGAGACATATGCCCGCGAAGAGGAGCAGGCCATGGTTCGGCGCGCCATTGACCGGCTGCCGGAAAAGTACCGCGATGTCATGGAGCGCCGCTATCTGAAACAACAATCGTACCAGGAAATCAGCGAAGCTCTGGGAAAACCCATTAACACCATCGGTACCCTCATCAACCGCGCCAAAAAGCAAGTGTTGCAATATCTTGAATAGTCCTTTTTATGAGGATGCCCACAGACAAGGAACTCCATCAACAGTTTGAACGGCTGGATGACAGCAAAAGCATCGATTGCCGTTCTTTCGTCATGGACAGCATCGAGCGCGGTCGCGTGCGCATGCGGTCTCGCTGGATCGTGTTGACGGAGTACCTGGGGCTGCGCACGACCTGGATCGTGCTGGTGCTGACGCTTGTCGCCATCCTGAACCTGACGCTATTCATGATCAGCCGTTCGCCGTCCCTGCAGTTCTTTGAATTCGGGCGCTCGGGGTGGAAGATCATTTTAGCCAATCTGCCGTATGGCTGGTGGGCCATCGCCTTTGCGCTGGCCGTTGCGGCCATTGTGGCGGCGCGCCGGTTTTCCTTCAGCTATACCTGGCGTTTCCAGTTAGTGTCCGCGGCCGTGCTCATGTCCATTTTTTTTGTGAGCGGCGTCGCTTTTGCCACTGGTATCAATGATTATTTGTATACGAAGCTCGTGGAGGAACCGGGAGCCGGTAATTCGCTTTTGGCCAAAATATATTGCCTGGGAGCGAACCGAGGTATCAATAATCCCGACGCCGTGTTGGGCGAGGTGCTGGATGTTCCCACGCCATCGTCGTTAATCGTGCAGACCCCTACGCTGGAAGTGTTGACGGTCGTTACACAAGCCGGCACGCAATGGCCCGGCCGCGAGAATATCGAACGTTTCCAGGTGTTGAAAATGCTCGGCCATCGCGATCAGGACGTGTTTTGGGCCACCCACATCAAAACCGCGCCCGATGTACATCGCTTTGTGTTAACGCGCGATGAGGAGGACTGCATCAACAAGCAGGAATGGATGCGTAAACAGCAGGTCGCGCAAAATCGCCGCCAGCTGGTGCAGACGCCGTTTTCTCCCATGAATGGCATGGCCCAGCTCATCAAGAGCGTGCGTTAGCGACTCGGCCGGCACCCATGAAAAATATTTTTTCGCCAGGCGTATAACTAGGCAAAGGTCGAAACGTTGTTTCATCATCATCAACAAAAGAGCCCCCTGTGCGGGGCTCTTTTGTTATGGTAGTCTGTATGTCATCTATGGACGTGAAAAAATACGTATTGGAGGTCGCTCCTTCGACCCAGACGAGGATTGATTATGCCGCGGAGCTGAACGAGCCGCAGCTGGCCGTGGTCATGAAAGGGGATGGGCCTTGCCTGGTGTTGGCGGGCGCTGGAAGCGGCAAAACGCGCACGCTGGTGTATCGCGTCGCGTATTTGCTGGAACGCGGCGTCCCGCCCGAGCGCATCCTGTTGGTTACGTTTACCAACAAAGCGGCAAAAGAGATGATGGAGCGCGTGCACAGCCTTCTTGGAAACGCGCCGCGCGGCTTATGGGGCGGGACGTTCCATTCCGTGGCCAATCGCGTGCTGCGCCAATACGCGAAAGTTCTGGGGTATACCAATGATTTCGGTATTCTGGATTCCGACGACAGCAAGCGCCTCATCACGCAGGTTTACCAGGAATTGGGACTGCGCAAGGACAAATACTTTCCCAAGGCTGACGTGCTGCAAAATATCATTTCATACAGCAAAAACAGCCGGAGGACCATTGCTCAGCTCCTGGAGGGTAATTACCGGCACCTGGCTGACGACGTGTTGCCGCAGCTGGAGCGCATCGCTGATGAATATGAGCGCAAGAAGCGCGAGGCCAACGTCATGGATTTTGACGATCTGCTCATCAACTGGCTGCGGTTGATGAAAGAACATCCAGAAACGGGCGGCCGGCTGGCCGAGCAATTCCAGTACGTGCTGGTCGATGAATTCCAGGACACCAACATCGTGCAGGCGGAACTGGTGCATGCCCTGGCCCAGCCGCAACAAAATATTTTGGTCGTAGGCGATGACGCGCAAAGCATTTATTCCTTCCGCGCGGCCACGGTGGACAATATTCTGTCGTTTCAAAAAGTTTTTTCGCAGGCGCAGGTGTTCAAATTGGACGTCAATTACCGCAGCTCGCCGGAAATTTTGCGATTGGCCAATGAAAGCATCCGGCATAACAAGTTTCAATACGAAAAGAGCCTGAAGACGCCAAAGCCGTCCGGGGAAAAACCGTCGCTTATTCCTGTACGCGACCAGCAGCAGCAGGCCGCCGTCATTTGCCAGCGCGTGCTGGAACTGCGCCAGCAGGGCCTGGCCCTGGACGACATGGCAGTTCTGTTCCGTTCCGCATATCAGATTATCGAACTGGAACTGCAGCTGGGGCGCAGCGGCATCCCGTACCTTGTGCGCGGCGGCCTGCGGTTTTTTGAACAGATGCACATCAAGGATGTCCTGGCATACTTGAAAGTGTTGCAAAACCCTCTGGATGAGGTTTCCTGGCGCCGGCTGTTGGGACTGTATCCCGGCATTGGCCCGTCGACGGCCAGTAAGGTTTGGGCGGTGTTGCGCCAGAACGATAATTTAGGAACCATGATCGAGGTGCTGGCCGTTTGTCCGGCGCCGGGAAGGGGCAAAGACAGCCTGGAGCGGGTGCACCGCCTTCTGTCCCGCTTGCGCGACTTCCGTGAAGATTTGCCGCAAGCGATCCGGTTTATTTTGGAGCAGGGGTATCAGGCCTACGTCGAGCAGTCATTTGATGACCCGCGCGAACGGTTGGAAGACTTGCTGCAGCTGGCGATTTTTTCGGGGAACTATAAGGCGCTTGAAGATTTCCTCAGCGAAGCATCGCTGTCGGAAGGGTTTAAAGGCGATCGTGGGGGAAAGGCGGCGGAGGGCGCTGGGGAACGGCTGGTTTTGTCTACCATCCACCAAGCCAAAGGGTTGGAATGGGATGCCGTTTTTTGTCTCGGTTGCGCGGAAGGCCAGTTTCCGCATTACCGCGTTATGGAAAAGCCAAAGGAAATGGAAGAAGAGAGGCGGTTATTTTACGTGGCCGTAACGCGCGCGCGCCAGCATTTGCATTTGTTGTACCCCATCATGAGCCGCAGCGCCTCGGCAGGGCAGGTCATTAACCGTCCGTCCGTATTTTTACGCGAAGTAGACCAGGATTTGTTTGAAACGTGGGAAGTGGCAGAGGCCCCGTTTGGCGGGGTATCCTTGCGTGCCGCCTCCGGCTCCTCCGGCGATGGGGAAATGGTGTACGTCTCAGATGACGAGGAATACGAACAGGAGCAAAAAAAAGGCAATATTTTGGATATATTGCGCGGAATTTAGGGTGCAAAAAGATTTGTGCTCCACCCTTGACAAAATTCTATTGATATAGTACCCACGCTCGACTATAGTGTTTTGGGGGGCCGTGAAGAAGTCTTTGTTGTCTAACTCCGATGGGGGACACAAGAGGTCAACATGGCTCAGGTCGTGACGCCTTCTGGTTCCGTTCAGAAGCCCAAGCAGAAGGAGGGTGAGAGGAAGAAGCAGCCCAGCAGGATCCGTCCCGGTAACCAGCAGATGGTCCAGGACATCATCCAGAGCCTGCGTCTCGAGGAGTTCCGACCGGTGGCCCAGTGCTGGTCGTGCTACCGCGAGCTCAGCCCGGAGGAGATCATCGCCGGGTTCTGGCGCGAGCCCGCTTGCGCCACCGTCCGCTGCCCGAAGTGCGGCAGGCGCGTGGGAGCCATGCTCAAGTACGCGCTGGACGCCGGCGAGATGACGCTCATGTTCCACTGCCCGACGCGCACGCTGGACTGGCTCCGGGGCCTCGCGCTCCTGTCGCCAGACGAGATCGCTTCCAAGCACCCGGCCGTCTATCGGTCGGCCTTGGCGCTCTTCGGGTCCTTGAACGTCGCCTTTGCCCGCATGGGGGTGGCCTACTCCTACGACGAGCAGGTCGAGCGCGAGCGCGCGCTCATCCCGTGCCTGGGCAGCATGCCGGATTCGGACATCTCCGAGATCGCCGGCATCCCCGCGCAGCGCATCCGCCAGCTGCGCGACAACCTCGGCATCAACAGCTTCGAGGACGCCGTGAAGCGGGCGACGGCCTAAGCACGAGGCCCGACCCCGCAAACCCATTGCCAAGCTTGAGCTTTTCCGGCTCGCTGGCAATGGGTTTTCTTATTGCTTCATAATACTGCGAACCTTGGCGAAATGTTGCAAAAA
>CAYQCH010000002.1:0-1976 GCA_964415935.1 uncultured Gammaproteobacteria bacterium | reverse complement strand
TTTTGGTACGCTGATGTGTGAATTTGATAATCATTATCAAATTATGGCCAGCCGTACCTCTCATTATCAAACCAGCCAAAAGCAAGCCATTTTAGATTGGATGATGCAGGCAAAACATCACCCAACGGTTGAAGATGTTTATAACGGCGTAAAACAGACGCTGCCAAAAATCGGTTTTGCCACTGTGTATCGCAATTTGCAAAAATTGGTGGTGGAGGGGCAGGTAAAGGAAGTGCAGTTCGTGGACAAGAAGAAGCGGTATGAAACATTGCTGCATGACCACCAGCATTTCATCTGCACCAGCTGCCATCGCATCATCGACATGGAGTTGAGCAAACTGCTCAATGTCGGCGAGATCAGCAAGAAGCTGCAATGCCATGAAGTACAGTCATTTAACCTGGAATTAATCGGCCTCTGCGCGGCCTGCCGCAAACCCGCATAACCTATGAGTGAAAAGAAACGCGTTTATCTCGATCATGCCGCCACCACTCCGGTCCGCCCGGAAGTGGTTGAAGCCATGCAGCCGTATTTCAGCGAGGTGTTTGGCAATCCCTCTTCTTTGTACCGCGAAGGGCGCGATGCCAAGAACGCGCTGGATCAGAGCCGCGCGGCCGTGGCTAAGGTCATGAACAGCAAGCCGGAAGAGATTATTTTTACCGGTTCCGGCACGGAAAGCGACAACTTGGCCATCATCGGCGTGGCCAAAGCGCGCGCCACCGAGGGCAAGCACATTATCACCACCTCGGTGGAGCATCACGCGGTGTTGCATGCCTGCAAGGAGCTTTCCAAAGAAGGATTTGAAATCACGTACGTGCCCGTTGACGGCTACGGCAAAGTCAAAATGGACGCGCTTAAAGCCGCCATTCGTCCCGACACTGTTTTGGTCAGCATCATGTATGCCAACAATGAGATTGGGACCATCAATCCCATGGTCGAAATCGTGAAGCTGGTCAAAACGGCGAACCCAAAGACATACGTTCATACTGATGCCTGCCAGGCGGCCGGGTACTTATCCCTGGATGTCAAAGAGCTTGGCGTGGATTTGCTGACCATTAACGGCTCCAAGATTTACGGCCCCAAGGGGGTCGGCGCGCTGTTCATCAAGGCCGGCACCAAGATTAAGCCCGTCATCCATGGTGGCGGACAGGAGCGTAACCTGCGTTCTGGCACCGAAAGTACGCCGCTGATTGTCGGATTGGCTACGGCTTTGACGCTGGCTGACCAGGAGAAAGGCGCTGAGTCCGCGCGCCTCATTCCGCTGCGCGACAAATTAATCAACGGCATGCTGGAAAAGCTGGATAAAGCCATCCTTAACGGCCATCCCACCGACCGGTTGCCCAATAACGTGAACGTGACTGTGCTCGATGTCGAAGGCGAGGCCATGTTGTTCTATCTCGATGAAGAGGGTATTGCGGCTTCCACTGGCTCTGCCTGCACATCCGGCACGTTGGATCCATCGCACGTCATCTTGGCGACCGGGTTGCCCTATGAAGCCGCGCATGGCTCCTTACGATTCACCCTGGGGCGTTCCACCACGGAAGCGGACATCGACCATGTGCTGGCTGTTCTGCCCGGTATCATTGAACGGTTGCGGGATATCTCGCCGGCCAATATCGACATGAACGATTTTATGAAGAAAGTTAACCTTATCCGTAACACCGCTTAACCAGGCCTCCCGGCACCCCTCCGCTCGGCGCTACATCTGCCTCAGAAGGCAGCCGCGCAGCTCGCTTCAGGGTATCCGGCTCGGCCATATGAAGAAACTATGTCTCTTAAAGTCATCCAAAAACCAGCGGAGAAGGAACAAAAGTGGTATTATACCGACGAAGTCAAAGACCACTTTTACAGTCCGCGCAACCTGCACAAGAAATCCGATGCCCCCATCGAGTTTGACGGCGTGGGCATGGTCGGATCGCCCGCTTGCGGCGACTACATGAAAATGTGGGTCAAAGTCGACAAGGAAAACGATAAGATCG
>CAYQCH010000001.1:67994-114308 GCA_964415935.1 uncultured Gammaproteobacteria bacterium | reverse complement strand
GCGACGATTCGCTTATCGACCGCGCCTTGCTGGAAGCGTATGCCAAAAAAGACATCACGGCGGACAGCGATTTAACAAAGGTGGAAGCGCCGTTAATGGAAGACTTTCAGGAAGTGCTCAACGGTTTGGAAGGGGGCGAGAAGCTGGCGGCGCGGTTGGAGAAATACACGCGCGGCACGTTCTCCGGATTGTTCAACAACCCGACTAATGTGGACATGCGCAACCAGCTGGTCGTATTTAGCGTGCGCGACCTGGAAGACGAACTGCGTCCCATGACCATTTACATGATCGTCAACTATATCTGGAATGTAGTCCGTTCCAGCCTGAAAAAGCGCATTCTGGTCATTGATGAAGCCTGGTGGCTGATGCAGCATGAAGACTCCGCTAAATTTATTTTTGCCCTGGTCAAGCGCGCGCGTAAATACTATCTCGGCGTGACCACCATCACGCAGGATGTCAATGACTTCCTTGGTTCGCAATATGGCAAGGCTATTCTCAACAACTCAGCCTTGCGTTTACTGCTTAAACAAAGCAGTTCCGCCATCGATCTGGTGGCCGACATTTTCCTGCTGACAGAAGGAGAGAAATACTTGTTGCTGGAGGCTGCCGTCGGTGAAGGCATTTTCTTTGCCGGTACCAAGCATGCTGCCATCAAAGTAGTTGCGTCGTATACGGAAGACCAGCTCATTACGTCGGACCCCCGCCAGTTGCTGGAAATTGAAGATGCCAAGCGCGAATTTCAAACAAAGCAGCTCCAGGGCGAAGGCGCGGCAGATGATGGCGTGCCTGACATTGCCATATAACGCATGATACACTGAATATCTATGACTCCGGCCCAACGTTTACTTCTTGTCATCGGCGGTTGCCTCATTTTGCTGGTATTGGGCGTGTTTATTCTGTATCCGGTGTTCCGGCCCGCAGATGAAACCACGCTGCCCGTGGCCGCGCCGACCCAGCAAATTACGGATGTCAGCACGCTTACGCCATTGCCCGCCGCTACCAATAACCAGCAACCCGCCGACTCAGTGCCGGTCGAAATGCCGGTAGAGACAAATGAAGCTGTCCAGCGCGCGGAGGCGGAACGACTGGCGCGTTTGTTTGTGGAGCGGTTTGGCAGCTACTCCAATTTCAGCAATTTCGAGAATATTACCAGCATGGAGCCGTTCATGACGGATACCATGAAGGAGTATGCCAACGCCCTGAAGAAAGAGCCGCAAAACGGGCAAAGCGTCAATGATTACTACGGCGTCACGTCCACTATCATCAGCCTCAACACCACGCGGTTTTCCGCCCGGCAAAGTGCCAGCATTTCTTTTGTCGCCTTGCAGGAAACACAGGCTGGCCTGACAGGGGAGATCCAGACGGCATATCGCGATGGGCGACTGGAGCTGGTGTATCGGGACGGTGCCTGGCTGGTAAACGGCCTGTTTTACAACTAAAAAGCCCCAAAATAATCTTTAACCCTCTGCCCAAGAATGTTATGTATTGGCAGAGGTTTTTTCGTTTCGTTTTAGATCAATTGTTCCCGCGTGCCTGCTTAGGCTGCGGCAAGGAAGGTGTTGATGTCTGCGCCGCCTGCCTGGCCAAGCTGCCGCTTTCGCCGCTGTGGCAGGATGTTGAAGGTCTGCCGATCTGGTCGGCCTATGAATACCATACCAAGAATTTGGAGCGGTATATCCAGGCCTGGAAGTACCACGGCTCCAGGCATTTTGTGGAGGCCTGGTTGTTATTTGTTCCGTTCCCCGAAGCTGAATACGACGTTATTGTTCCGGTGCCGCTGCATAAGCGCCGTTTTCTGGAGCGCGGGTTTAACCAGGCTGAACAGATGGCGTCTTGCCTTGCCGAGCGCATCGGTTTGCCAATGGTTTTGGCCCTGCGCCGCCGCCGCTACACTAAGCCGCAGGCACAGTGCAGCGGGGAAGAGCGCCGTATCAATGTCCGGGATGTGTTCGAGGCCGATCGTGCGCTGGTGGATCGTATTCGCGGCAAGCGTGTACTGCTTATTGATGATGTGGTAACGACAGGATCCACGGTGCTGGCCTGCGCCAAAGCGCTGAAAGAGGCAGGTGCTGCCAGCGTGGAAGCCTGGTGCCTGGCCCGTGGCGGGTCAGGGGATCAGCGAGCGAACCCAGCTGTACAGAAATGAGATGCTGACGAGAAAAGCCGGCTACCGTGGCAATTAAAGGATTATAGCGCTGGCAATAAGGCCGTAAATGACGATGCTTAACATGTCTTGAACAACGGTGGCAATGGGGCCGGCGCCCACGGCGGGATCAGAGTGTTCAAGTTCAAACATCTCGACAGCCAGCAGGGCGATGAGCGGAGCGGGAGCTATGGCGCCAAACGTTCCCAATGAGACTGCCAGTGTAAGCGGCGTGGACCCCAGCCATACATAGGTAATGACTGCCGTTAATACGGCGGTAAAGGCACCCAAAATTACGCCCAGCAGACTTTCCTTTATAAAATACAGCTTGAAGCTGGCCTTGCCGTCGCGTAACGCTCGCGCGTAAATGGTTTGCGTCTGGGCGCCCACGGCCGCGGCGATATACACGATGAACGGCAGGAAAAACGCAACGCGGATGTTGGCGTTTAATACCTGCTCAAATCGCGAGACGACAAAGGAAAGCGCGATGCCCATGACAAGCCCGACGGATAGGGATGGCGCGCGCATCTGCGCCAAGCGTTTCAGCGGGGTAATGTCATCATCTGCGTATTGAATTGCCGTTGGTTTCATATGAATGGATATAGGTACAGTATACCCCTGAAAACAAAAAAAGCCCCATAGGGCTTTGATGGCGGAGAGGGAGGGATTCGAACCCTCGGTACCCTTATGGGGTACAACAGTTTTCAAGACTGTCCCATTAAACCACTCTGGCACCTCTCCTTAATAGTTTATGCTCGGGTTGCGGTTGCACAGATCGGCGGCCGCTTAAACAGCATTGGATAAGATATTCTTCACCTTTTCCATTCAAAACATATAGCCAATCGTACGCATTCTCTCTCGTTTTTTTGACAACATAGCCTTTTGAATTTGAATGAATCCTTCTTAGGTCCACCTCCCCGTTGCTTGAGTAACGCACTTGAACTCGTTTAAGCACTTTTCCTGTATCCACAATTAAGTCGTACGCTGCAGACTCGGTAAATGGCAGAGCGACATCATAACCCAAACTGGTGAAAGTTGATATTGCTTGCGCCACAGCCAGATCACCTTTTCTTTGTGTGTACCTCATCCTTGAAAAAATAAAATGGCGGAGAGGGAGGGATTCGAACCCTCGATACGGGTTTAATCCCGTATAACGGTTTAGCAAACCGTCGCCTTCAGCCACTCGGCCACCTCTCCGGATCATGTTTGGGATAAAGCGAAACGCATCAGCCCACAGCTGACGCGTTTGGCTAAAATCATACTGAATTTACTGGTTTTCCAGCCTTCTGTCAATTTCAGCCGCTAGAGCCTGCGGCCGTTTTGGGGTATAATAAGCAGCGTATGGAAGAGCAACAAATTACTCCCACGTCGGAGTTGCTACGATGGAACTTTCCGGAATTTGATCCAACGCCGCGCAGCCACCGCTGGTATTTGTGGTTTGGGATTTTATCCGCTGTGCTCATTAGTCTCGGCGTACTGTCCGATAATTTTTTGTTTTCCATCATCATCGTGATGGTCGCGCTGATCATTTTTTTGCGCAACTGGCGGCGACCGGCAAACATTCACTTCTCGTTTACGCCGCAGGGCGTGCATATCGGGCGTAATTTCTACGCCATGAAAGAGTTTCAGGACTTTTGGATCGTGTACCGCCCGCCGTCGGTAGAAGTTTTGTACCTGGAGTTCAACTCGGTCTGGCGGTCGTCTCTGGCCATTCCGCTGCAGGGGCAAAATCCTTTACAAATCCGCGAGGTTTTGTTACAGTATCTTCCGGAAAACCTGGAGAAGGACGAAGAGCCTCTGGCCGACGCTCTGGCTCGGATCCTCCAACTCTAGGCGAACATACAGCAACGAGAGCCGCTGCCAAGCGGTTTTTCATTTCATTGCTGATCATACGCAGCCGTAGCTCAGCTGGATAGAGCATCAGCTTGCGGAGCTGGGGGTCGCAGGTTCGAATCCTGCCGGCTGCACCATAAAGAGTCCCAGAGTATGGGGCTTTTTATATTGGTTCCATTTAACATTTGACCACCCATTGCCCACGCATTATGCTTTCCGTGCCAATAGGCAAGGAGGGCCAATGGCGAGAAGCAAGCGACGCCGACGGAAGGCTGCTGAAGACGATCATCAGGAGCCTGCGGGTCGAGAGCGTGTGCGAGGCGGTTGCGCGGACGTGGAGATGCCGCGGCGCGCCACGGAGAGCGACGAACAGCGTGTGGAAACGACCACGTTCCATCCACACCGCATCATCAGGAAGGGCGGTCAGGATCTGGGAGAGGGCATGGTCATTCAGGCCCAGGTCCCGCCTGACCCGCTGGCGGCCCAGCTGGAGCAGTATTCGGTGCAGGAACTGGCTCGGCGCACCGATGCGGCCACCAGGAAGCTTCTGGCGGAGGACGATGGCCTGCCCGGAACGTAGGTTCATCATCCTGCGTGATGAATCCGCCGTCATAGAGATGCTCCGAGATCCGGAGCGGATTAAGCGGGCCAAGCAGGCTCTCTTGACTGCCGCTCAGCGCAGGCGCAAGCCGCGCAAACCAAAGCCCCGCAGGGAGTAATTCCCGCGGGGCTTCATCATATGCGATTTTTACGCCATCCGTTGCTCTACTGCGCTCCAGTCAATGGCTTTGACGAAGGCTTCGATGTAGTCGGCTTTCTTCAGGCCGTAATCCACCATGTAGGCGTGCTCAAAGACATCCATGACCAAAATCGGTTTGGCGCCAGAGAAGTGGCCCAGGTCATGCTCATTAATCCAGGTGTTGACCAGGCGGTCGCCGTGCTGGTCGTAGTACAGCACAACCCAGCCGATGCCGCGCATGGCGCCTGAAGCCTTAAAGTCTTTCAGCCAGTTGTCAACGCTGCCGTATTGCTCTTTGATTTTTTGCGCCAGCGCAGATGATTCGTTCATGGCCACGCCGCCGCTTTTCATGTTGCCAAAATAGAATTCATGCAGGCGCATGCCGTTGAATTCCCAGCCCAGGCGGCGCTTCACTTCCGCGTATTCATAGGAGGCCGGATCCATTTTCGCCAGCATGTCCATGGCTTTGTTCGTATTATTCACATAGCCCTGGTAGAGCGTAAAATGGTTTTTCAGCAAGGTATCGCTGAAGCCGGGCGTGCCCAGCAAGTGGTCGAAATTCATGGGTTGATATGCCATAGCAGTATGGTTAATGCAGTTTAGGATTTTCTTGATGCCTGGTGGCATCCCGATTATTCTTTTTTTCCAGGTTTTTGTAAAACGCCTCAGTTAAATCCACGCCAGTCTGGTTGGCCAGGCAGATGAGCACGAAGAGGACGTCGGCCAGCTCGTCGGCAAGGGAATGTTTTTTATCGCTTTCCTTAAAGCTTTGCTCGCCATAGGTGCGGGAGATGATACGCGCCAACTCGCCGACTTCTTCCACAAGCTGCGCGAGGTTGGTCATTTCCGAGAAATAGCGCACCCCCTTGCTTTTGATCCAGTCATCTACGATTGTTTGGGCTTCTTGTAGTGATACCGCCTTCATAGTAGGTTATTTATAGCAAAGAGCTCTATTTTTGGCTAAGTATGCTGTCATTGCAGACGCCAGTGGAAGAGTTAACGCGCGTGGGGAAAGCGACGGCCGGCCGCTTGCAGCGGATGGGCCTTTGGACCGTGCGCGATTTATTATTCCATTTCCCGCACCGTCATGAAGACTGGTCGGCGCATAAAAACATCGCAGACCTTGTGCCGGGGCAGGAAGCGACCGTCCATGTCAGCGTCCAACAAATCAGTGGACGCAAGGCGTTTAATCGGCGCAGCTTGCATTTGACTGAAGCCGTAGTAACCGATGAATCCGGTGCCTTGAGCGTGATCTGGTTTAACCAGCCGTTTTTGGTACAGCAATTCCCGCCGGGAACATTGCTGTCGCTCTCCGGCAAGATCGACAAGCGCGCCGGCAAGCTGACCATGAGTTCACCCAAGTACGAAGTCCGCAAAGGCGATGAACCGTTGAAATACACAGGCCGGCTGCTGCCGGTGTATCCGTTGTCGCTGAACCTCACGCAAAGGCAGGTTCAGTTCCTGGTTTCTCATGTCCTGCATGTAGCCGATGAGCTGGTTGATCCGCTGCCGGCCTATCTTAGGCAAAAGTACCAGCTTTTGGACTTGCCGGCAGCGGTGAAGGCCATGCACGCGCCGCTGTCATTGGCGCAGGTGGAGGCGGCGCGCCAGCGTTTCGCCTTTGAGGAACTGTTTTGCCTGCAACTGCAGATGCACGAACTGAAGCGGTTGAACCGGCAGCAGCCAGCCCCTGCCATGAAATTTCATGAAGACGAGCTGCGCGCATTCGTGAAATCACTACCGTTTGAATTGACGGAAGACCAGCGCAAAACAGCCTGGAAAATTTTTCAAGACGTGCAAAAAGACGAACCCATGAACAGACTCGTGCAGGGCGACGTGGGTTCAGGCAAAACCGTGGTGGCGGCCATGGCCATGTACAACACGGCGTTAAACGGCTTGCAAAGCGCATTGATGGCTCCCACGGAAGTCCTGGCGCATCAGCATTTCCTGAATTTTGCCAAACTTTTTGAAACGATCGACCTGCCCATTGTCCTTTCCACGCGCAGCCAGCGGTTCATCGCGCAAAAAGGGAACACGGGCGAGCTTTCCAAAAAAGAAGTGGAGGGTCTGTTGGCGGGCGGCGGCGCGGCCATGGCCATTGGCACGCATGCGCTCATCCAGGGTGGGTCCGCATTCCGCGGGCTTGGCCTGGCTGTGGTCGACGAACAGCACCGTTTTGGCGTGGAGCAGCGCAAGGCATTGCGCAGCCGCACCCAGAATGAACGCATGCCGCATCTGCTCAGCATGACGGCCACGCCAATTCCGCGTACGCTTATGCTGGTCATGTACGGCGATCTGGCTGTTTCTTCCATTCGCACGCGCCCCAAAAATCGCCTGCCCATTGAAACAAAAATGGCATTTCCAAAAGAGCGCGAGCAGATGTACGAATTTATGCGCGGCCAGCTGCAACAAGGCCGGCAGGCGTACGTGGTCTGTCCGCTGATTGAAGAATCAGATACGTTGGGGGTGGCTTCCGTAGAAAAAGAATCGGCGGCGCTGAAAAAGGCGTTTACGGAGTATCGCGTGGAAGTTTTACACGGCAAGCTTTCATCCGCACAAAAAGAGTCGCTGATGCGCCAGTTTAAAGAAGGCAAAATTCACATTTTGGTGGCCACCACGGTGATTGAAGTCGGCGTCGATGTCCCGAATGCCACGGTCATGCTTATTGAAGGCGCCGAGCGGTTTGGACTGTCGCAACTGCATCAGATTCGCGGCCGCGTCGGGCGATCGGAACTGCAGTCCTATTGTTTCCTGGCCATGAGCCAGTACATGCCCCAGGCGCATGATCGGTTGAAGAAATTCATTGCCTGCCGCGATGGGTTTGAAATTGCCGAGTTGGACCTGTCCGTGCGCGGAGCAGGCGAAATGCTTGGCACAAAGCAGTCCGGCGTAGCGGAACTACAGTTCGTGAACCTGGGCGATACATCCTTCCTGGAACGGGTACAGCAGGCCGTGGCGGCATTTCTTGAAGCAGACGGCCTGACGCAGTATCCGGAATTTGCCGAACACATCCGCCAGCGTAATGAGCGGGTGCATTTGGAATAGTTACAAGGGGAGGGAATCAACACGGTCTATAGTCGATGCCTGCACGGCTGCCTTTGTTTTCTGTTCCGGCATCCAGGCATTTTTATAGCCCAGCTTTACGGCCTCTTTCAGGCGCTCGGAAAGCTGCCGCACCGGCCGTACCTCGCCGGATAGGCCGACCTCTCCAAGCACAATCGTGCTGGCTGGAATCGCTTTGTTTTGCAGCGCGCTCAGCAGCGCGGTGCAAATGGCCAGGTCCGTGGCCGGATCCTGCACGCGCAAGCCGCCGACAATATTAATATGCACGTCCATGGCGTTAAAGTTGTGTTTTGTGCGTTGGTTCAACACCGCCAGCAGCAGCTGCAGGCGGTTGGTGTCGTAGCCGGAAGCGCGGCGCTGGGGAGTCGCGTAGGCAGACTTGGTTACCAGCGCCTGGATTTCAATCAGGAACGGGCGCGTACCTTCAAAGACGCAGGTAATGGCCGAACCGGGCAGCTGCGCTGAACTGCTAACGAACAGCTGCGTAGGGTTGGCAACCGGCACGAACCCTTTTTCTTCCATGGCGAACAGCCCGACCTCGTTGGAGGGGCCGAAGCGGTTTTTAACCGAGCGCAAAATGCGGAAATGATGGAAGCGGTCGCCTTCCAGATACAGCACGGTATCCACAAGGTGCTCCAGGGTTTTTGGTCCGGCGACCATGCCGTCTTTGGTCACATGGCCGATTAAAATGATGGCGACGCCGTGGCGTTTGGCAGCCTCCAGCAGTTTGACGGTGCAAGCGCGCACCTGCGTCACATTGCCCGGCTCGGTATCAACCTCCGCCGAATAAATGGTTTGTATGGAATCGATGATAGCCAGCGGCGGTTTATGTTTAGCCAGCGTGGCCGCGATGGTTTCCACATCTGTCTGGGACAGGAAGTCTATGTTTTTGGCGGGTATGCCAAGCCGGTCGGCGCGTAATTTGATTTGCTGCCCGCTTTCTTCGCCGGAGACATAGATGGGGCGTGCATTGTTGCTGACGGCCTGTAGGATTTGCAGCGCCAGCGTGGATTTGCCAATGCCCGGGTCGCCGCCGAGCAAGATGAGCGATCCTTTGACGATGCCGCCGCCCAGGACAGAGTCAAATTCGCTGATGCCGGTTTTTACGCGCGCATCCTGCTCCCAGCTGATTTCTGACAGCGGGGTCGGCGTGGCTGCAAGTTTCGTCAATTCTTTCTCGGATTTTTGTTCGCCGTGTTTTGTTTTGACTTCCTGCACCAGCGTGCCCCATTTGCCGCATTCAAGACACCGCCCAGACCATTTTGAGGTCTGGGCGCCGCAATGCGTGCAGGAGTAGATGGTGGAGAGGCTAGCCATGTTATTTTGCATCAGATCCGACGTACTGACATTTACACCAAATATTGTCGCCCCGGTCTTCATCCAAAACGCTTTGAACCGTACAGTTTGGTCCAGCGCCACGACAGTAGTTTTCACACTGGCCGTGGTCGGTGGTGGAACCAACGGAATTGAATAAGTTAGCCACCTTTCCTTGTTGGATTTCCGCACCTTTCTCGCCGGGACTTCGCAGCTCGCATAGAATTTGCGCATTTGATTTGCCTTCTCCTTGTGCTTGCTCTACAAATGTTTCAAACGCTTCATCGGCATTCAGTGTGCAAAATCCGTTGGCGTCCCGAATGGCGCACACTTTATGGCAGGGTTGGTTGGCCGTAAATACGGGGACTGCTTGTCCTGGACGCGCCAATTCTTCGCACTGCGTCTGCGTAGTGTCTAGACATTGTTTCCCGAACCCGCGTTGTGTCTGTGTCGTAAACACGCAGGAGCCTAACGTTGTGCTGAATTTCGGAAATGATGGCAGCCGCAAATCAACTAAATTCGGGTTGATGACCTGAAGAATGGTATAAGAACCCAGGAGAAGCACTACGCCAATGATGGAATCGATGATATAGCCTTTGGCTTTGTCGATACGGCCGGGGTTGCCTGCTGAGGTGGTCCACATGATACCGCCAACCATGATCAACACCGTGGCAATCAAAATTCCTGCGCCAATGGAGAAAAAGTAAAAATTTTTAATGTATGTACGGTAGTCGCTGGCCCCGGCCGCTTCGCCGGGGAATAACTGAAAGCCTTGCGCCTGCGCGACGAGAGGCGAAACAAGCAAGAGGCTAAGCGCCATGGCGTATGCGAATTTTTTCATACTTACTGCAAAGCTTTGTCTATGGCCGATTTGAGTTGCTCCCAGCTGAATTCAGATGTAAACGCAGTAGAATTAACCGTGACATATGGCGTGGCTGTCACTCCTGCGCGCTGGGCAAATTGCGTATGGCTGCGCACCGTCTCCAGCGTGCTTCGTTCCGACAAGCAGGTCTGAAATGCCTGCATATCCAGGTTCAGGCTCTGCGCGATTTGATTATACGCCGCCGGGCCAAGGCTGTCTTGCAGCTCAAATAGCTTGTCATGATACTCCCAAAAACGGCCTTGATTTGCGGCACAGGCTGCGGCCACGGCTGCGTTTTCAGACTGCGGATGCTGGGTTGGGTTGGCCACATAAATCCAGACGCGTCGGATTTTGCCAGGGTATTCTTTTTCGGCGCGGGCCAGCAATGGGCTGACGTTTTTACAAAAGGGGCATTGAAAATCAGAAAATTCAGCGATGGTAACCGGAGCCTCATCTTCACCCAGGGTAGGCGCGGTGGTCTGTACGGCGGTTAACAGGTCCTGGTCCCGCTGTTGCTGCTCCATGGCTTGATCAGCCGGTTGCCGCCTATATAATGTCACCGCAAACACGGCTACAACAACGAATGCGGCAAGCAGGGTAACGCGTAGGGCTTTCTCTTCCGGTCTGGCCATATCTTACTCCTCCAACTGCACTTTCTTAATGGTTTGGGTGAATCCGTCATGAATGAAGAGCGTCTTGCCATCGCCGCTGACTTGCAGCGACTGGACATTCACGGTCGTTGCCGGCGTTGCCACGCGCGTGACGGTTCCGGCGGCAATATCCACGCGCATCAAATCATCGTTGATGTCATCAGCCACGGACGGGATGAGTCCGGCGCCTTGCGGCAGGGAGGAAGGAACCCCGCAGTAGGCCACGGTGGCGGAAGCAAACGTGCATTTATGCGGCCAGGTTTGCAGCTGCAATGGCTGGCGATTGCGCCCCATGTTTTGGCCGGTGCCATCAACAACCCACAGCGCCGGACGGAATCCGGAAGTGAATTCGGCGACGCTGTACATCAATTTTTTGCCGTCAGGAGCCCACTTGCCTTCAAAGTTCAGCCCGTTTAAGCGGCTGAGCGGGAAGTTTTCCCCGTTGAAACCGACAAAAAACAGTTCGGAGCGGGAAAGTCCGTCCGGACGTGAATACGTGCCTATGACTTGGTTGTTAGGCGCCCAGTCCACATCCAGAATGTTGCCGTTTTCTCCAAGATGTTCGATACGACGCGTATTGCCGCCGTTGGCGTCGGAAATAGCCAGCCAGCGCTCCTGCGGGTCAAGCGCATTGCTTTTAAAGGCGAGGGAGGAGCTGGCGGGGGAAAAGTCAAAGTCGTCCCAGTGCGAAGGGAGCGTTACCTGCTCATTCGTTTCAAAGTTGTAGCGGATGTTGGAGCTGTCGGGAAATTCCACAATCGCATCATTGGCGTTTGGCGCCCAGACGACGTTATCTACCTCTGCAAACACCTGGTCGCCGATTTTGGTGATGGTCCCGTTGCCGTCGATGCGGTAGAAGCGCCGCGTGTCAGGGTCGTAGTAATTCAGCGAATCCCCCGTACTGGAGATGTTGACGAATGATGTGGGGAACAGCGTGACGGATGATACGGTTGTAATATCGCCGCGCGCGATGAGGTCCACGCCCCGTTCCAGGTCCGTGCCCTGGATTTGCGTCAGCGGTACGCGCTCCACGTCGCTGGGCGGCAGCTGCGGCGCGCCGGGGATGGGGGTGGGCAGCTCGCCAATGGGCACCGGCGTCGGTTCTGGCCGCGGTGCGAACGCTTCGGGCGTAAGCAAAAGGTACGCCAAAAAGGCGCCACCGCATGCGAGCAGGATGATGCTGATGAGAATGGTCCACTGCGGCCAACGCCAGTCGCGTAATGCCATAGGTCTTCGCGCAAGGCGAATGAAAGGTTAGGCAAGGGAGAGGTGACCGTCTTTGATGTCAATGTCGATCGTCGATCCGGGTTTGTGTTTCGGCAGCAATTCGATGAGCGGGTATTCCAGCTGTTCCTTGATGATGCGTTCGATGGATCGGACGCCCTGCTCCGGCGCATAGGCCTCGGCAAGGTAGGAGACGGCGTCGTCGCTGGTGTTGAACTGCACATGCGACAACAGCCGTTCCTGCAGGCGGTCAATCTTCTGCTTTATTATAGCCTTTCTTGCCTCAAGTCCCAAGGGTTGGAAGTGGATGATGCCGTCGAGGCGGTTTAAGAACTCTTCGCGGAAGAATTCCTTAACGGAACCATGCAAATCCTGCGCTTGTGATTCGCGACTGCCTCGTTCGCCGGCCAGGAATCCCATGCGATGCTTCAATTCCTGCAGGCCGAGGTTGGATGTCAGCACCAGCAACGTATGGCGGAAGTCGACGCGCTGTCCGCCGCCGTCCAGAAGCGTTCCTTCGTCCAGTATTTGCAGCAACAGGTTGTAGACGTCGGGATGCGCTTTTTCCACTTCATCAAATAAAATCACGGAAAGTGGTCTCTGTCGCACGGAGTTCGTGAGCGTACCGCTTTGCTGGTATCCGACATAGCCGGCCGGGGCGCCAATGAGCTTGGACACCGTAAAACGTTCGCCGTACTCGGACATGTCCAGCCGCGTCATCGCCTTCTCGTCGCCAAACAAGTGTTTGGCCAGCAGCTTGGCGGATGCGGTTTTGCCTACTCCTGAAGGGCCGAGGAACAGGAAGGCGCCCATCGGCTTTTGCGATTCTTTCAGCGGCGAGTATCCGCGCTGAATAGCCTGTGAGAGCGTGCGCAAGGCGTCGTCCTGCCCCAGGATTTCTGCACGCATGCTTTCAAACAGGCCGTCGGCGATGGGCGCTGCGGCGAAATGCAGCCGGTCCGTGGCAATGCCCGTGCGGACGGAAACAACGTCGCGGATATGCTGCGCATGCAGCTTTGTTTTGCGCGCCGGTTTTTTCCCGAGCGTCTCCAGGGTTTCCTGCAGCTGGCCGGCCTGGTCGCGCAGCGTGGATGCCAGCGCGTATTCGTCCCGTTCCAGGGCCGCCTGCATCTGGCGGTGGATATCGGCGATTTCCCGCTTCAGTGCGCGTTTTTTTTGCACGGAGGAGGGCAGGGGGCTTTGCTGGACCAGCCGGCTGGCCGCTTCATCGAGCAAGTCGATGGCTTTGTCAGGCCAGCATGTATGCGTCAGGTACCGTTCGGATAAATGCAATGCCGCGTCAATCGCGTCCTGGGTAATGGAAACGTGATGGTACTGTTCAAAACTTTTTTTCACGCCTTCCAGGACGGCGCGCGTCTGATCGCGGTTTGGTTCCTCCACCATGACCGTCTGGAAGCGGCGGGCCAATGCCGAATCCTGGGAAATGTGTTTTTGGTATTCCTCCCAGGTTGTCGCGCCAATACAGCGGATGTCGCCGCGCGCCAGCGCCGGTTTGAGGATGTTGGCGGCATCAAGCGGCTGTCCGCTGGCGCCCGCGCCAACTAACGTGTGTATTTCGTCGATGAAGACAATAATGTCCGGGTCGGATTTGATTTCATCCAACAAGGCGCGCAACCGCTGTTCAAAGTCGCCGCGGTACATGGTGCCGGCCACCAGGCCGCTCAGCTCCAGGGAGAAAATGCGCTTGCGCTGCAACGACGGCGGTACGGTGCCGGCGGCGATGGCCGCGGCCAAACCTTCCACCACTGCGGTTTTCCCCACGCCTGGTTTGCCGATGAGCAGCGGATTGTTTTTAAAGCGGCGGCCCAGAATGTGCTGCACGCGCTCCACTTCCTTTTCGCGGCCAATCAATGGCGAGATTTGTTCTAGATACTCCGGAGTCGTCATTTCTTTGCCCAGCGTTTGCAGCGAAGGAAATTCCGGACTCTCGTCGCGCGGCTCTTCCTGCTGGGACGGAATGACGCGGATGGTCTGCGTCAGGTCGGGGAATTTGGACGTGCTCTTCAGCACGATGGTGAGGCGCTGCTGCAAGTCGACCATGTTCATCTGCCAGAGCGTGAAGAGCTCGCGAACATGGGTGTCGGCGTGGTCGAGCAAGCTTTTGAGCACGTGCTCGGTGCCGATATAGGTGTGGCCGTAGGCATGGGCGGTACGGACGGACTTCGTCAGAACCGTCACAACAGCATCGTCAAAATCCGGGATGTCTTTGGCATCATGAAAGTACGGCGTGTGAAAGCGCCGGATGAGGTCCTGTTTCAGCAGGTCTACCGGAAGCCGCGCATGCGACAGCAATTCGCCGCTGATGCTGCCTTTTTCGGAAGCGAGACCGTACAGCAAATGCTCGATGGTGGTTTCTTTGTGGCCGAACTCCGCGGCGAACTGCATGGCTTTGGCCAGCGCTTGCCGCAAATGGGTCGTGAATTGTCGGACGACGGATGACTGCATATGGCGTTAGGCACGGATCCGCGCGGCTTCCTGGATGGCCGCGATGCGGTCAGCGAGCGGCGGATGCGTGGAAAAAAGCTTAGACACGAAAGATCCTTCGCGAAGAGGGGAATAGATAAAGAGGTGGGCCGTGGCTTCGTGGTGCCCAGCCAGCTGCGGAGCGCGGCTGATTTTTTGCAGCGCGGAAATCATGGCTTCCGGGTAGCGCGTCAGCATGACGGAACTGCCGTCCGCCAGATATTCGCGCTGGCGGGAGACGGCAAACTTGATGAGCTGCGCGGCAATGGGTGCCAGGATGGCTCCCGCCACGGCAGCGACAAGGAAGATGGGCGCCGCGCTCTTGCGGTCGCGGTCGCCGCGAAACGCCAGGCGCCAGAGCAAATCGGCAATCAGGGTGACCATGCCGAACAAAATGGCCGTCAGCATCATCAGGCGCGTGTCAAAGTTTTTGACGTGGCTGAGTTCATGTCCCATGACGGCCTCAAGTTCGGAGCGCGTCAGGGCGCGGCGCAGGCCCGCGGTAATGGCCACCGACGCATGTTCGGGGCTGCGGCCCGTGGCAAAGGCATTCAGGCCCATATCCGGAATAATGTACACCGCGGGCATGGGTATACCGGCCGTGATAGCCAGGTTTTCCACGACGGTAAACAGTTCTGGATCATCGGACTTTTGGATGCGTTGAGCGCCGGTGGTGGCGAGCACCACCTTGTCGCCGCTGAAATAGCTGATGAGGATGGCTGCCAGGTTAAAAACAAAAATCGCCAGGAACAGCGTTTCACCGCCCTCCGTATAAAAGGAGAGCGCGTATCCCAAGCCCAGCACCAGGGCGCTGAAGGCGAGGATCAACAAGAAAGAACGTCGCTTGTTTTTGGCGATCTGTTGGTACATGGCTGAAATGTGCGGTTAGAATTTTACGGCCACGGTCTCGCGTTCCTTGGCGTCAGCGATCTCGAAGAACTCTTCTTTCTTAAAGCCGAACATGCCGCCGATGACATTGGTGGGGAACACCTCGAGCTTATTGTTGAAGTCCAGCACCTGGCTGTTGAAGAAGCGGCGGCTGGCCTGGATTTTGTTTTCCGTGTCCGTCAGTTCGTTCTGCAGGCCCTGAAAATTCTGGTTGGCCTTCAAGTCCGGGTAGTTTTCCGCCACGGCCAGAAGATTCATCAGCGCTCCTTGCAGCATGCCTTCGGCGCGGGCCTGTTCAGCGTGGCCCTGGCTCTGGCTTTGCATGGCGCGGCTGCGCGCTTCCGTTACCTGCTGGAACACGCCAGATTCATGTTTGGCGTAGCCTTTGACCGTTTCCATCAGGTTGGGGATCAGGTCATAGCGGCGCTTCAGCTGCACGTCGATGTCAGACCATGCTTCGCGAACGCGATTGCGGCTGCGAATCAGGCTGTTGTAAATGAAAATCAGTCCGAGGACGATGGCCGCGAGCACGATCAGGACAAGTCCGGTCGTATTCATAAAATGTGTTACAAAAAAATGATCAAACTTTTCTAAATTCTAATGAGAAAAATCGCTTCTTGTCAATCGTCTCCATTATATACACAGGGATGTTTGGAGGGGAATGATGAAAAATGGTATAATTTTGCCGCGAGACATTTTTTTCTTTGCGGCAGCGCGCTTGCGCCCTGCCTGTTTGTATGGCCCTCTTTTCCAGCCAGGACGGATTTTTAGGCATAGACCTCGGAGCGGGGAATATTAAACTTGTGGAATTGCGCAGTGAACAAGGCCGCCCACGCCTGGTCACCTACGGTTTGTATGAAGTTCCTCACGGCCAGATCGTTGACAATGACTGGTCCAAGCGCCGCCCGGAAGCGGTGGCCGCCCTCAAAGCACTGCTTGAGCAGACGCATGCCAAAAGCCGGTTGGTCATTTCGGCGCTCCCCACATTTGCCGTGTTTTCCTCTTTGATTTCTATTCCACCGGTCAGTCCCAAGGAATTGCCCAACGCCATCCGGCTTGAAGCAAAAAAGGTGGTGCCGCGGCCCATCGAAGAGATGATTTTGGACTGGAAAGAAATCCAGCCCTCCGGACAAAAGAAACCGGCAGCCGACGGTTCAATGCCTGAGGCGGATGCCGACAATAAACTCGGCACCATTACCGGGACAAAAACCGGCCAGCAGAAAAAGATTTTGATCACGGCCGCGCCCAAAGAACTTGTCGACGAATATGTTTCCATTTTCAAGGATGCCGGGTTGAGGCTTGTCAGTCTTGAGACGGAGGCATTGGCGCTCAGCCGTTCTCTCATCGGTCGTGATCCGTCCGTCATCATGGTTGTGGACATGGGCGCCAAGACCACAAACCTTTCCATCATTGAGCAAGGCATCCCGCTGGTGAACCGCGCGGTGAATTTCGGCGGCGCGGCCGTGACGCAGGAAATCAGCAAGCGCACCAACATGTCGCCCCGCCAGGCCGAACAATGGAAGCGCGACATGGGCATTACCATGAATCGATCGCAGATTTCTCCTGCTGTGCGAGATATCCTTGATGACGTGCTTCATGAGATCGAGTACCTCTTTCAGTTGTACCGCCGTCAATTCTCTCCGGCGTCCGGCGGCGAGTCCGCCATTGAAAAAGTCATTTTGGCCGGCGGCACGTGTTTTGTTCCCGGCATCGCTCAATACCTGGCTGAGCGTTTGAACGTCCCGGTCCATATTGGCGATCCCTGGGCGCGTATCGTGTACCCGGAAGACATCAGCCCACTGCTGGTTGAAATCGGCCCGTCCATGGCGGTTTCCGTCGGATTGGCTATGCGCCACATTACCGCTCCATAACGTATGGCAAGACAAAACGACAACGTAAACCTGTTGCCGGAACGCGAGCGCAAGGAAGGCGAGGCGGCGCTTCGGCGTGCGGCCACGGCGTCGGAATCGCAGGAAGTGCGTTTAGTCATGCCGCAAGTGGTGAAGGCAGACGACAAAAAAAAGAAGTCCTGGCTCGCGCGCTGGCAGGAAAAACGCGCCAAGGCCAAAGAGGAAAAAATGAAGGCAAAGGCCGCGCAGTCCATGAAGTTTTCCGCGCCCGTTGAAGCCAAGCCCCCACAAGCGCCCTTGCCTGACCGTGCAGCCAAGCCGGTCATGTCTGCACCGGCTCCGGCGGCAAAACCGGCCATGAGCAAGATAGAGCCTAAGCTTGTCGCGCCCAAGCCGGAGAAGGCCGCGCCTGCCGCATCCATGGCGTCCAAACCCGCCGCAGCTCCCAAACCGGAAGTCAAACCCCAGTCCATGCTGGAGCCGCGCACCAGACCTGCGCCCAAACCCGAGCCGGTCAAGATCGACGCGGTGGCCAAGCCAGTGAAGCCTCAGAAAAAAGATGACAAAAAAGCAAAGCTGCATGAGCCGGCGGCCGACGGGGGCTTTATGGGGCCGGGCGTGAATCTTGTGCCGTCCGATGTCGTTCGCGCGGCGCAAGGAACTCCGTGGGGGTTATATGCCGGCATTCTCGTGGCGGTATTGGGCGTGTGGGTCGGCGTTTCCGGATATTCCATCAGCCGGGCCCGCAGCGCCGAAGCGCGCGTGCAGGAGCTGAATGCGCGCATGACCCAGGTGAATACCATTATCAAGGATTACGAATCCGACAAGACCGTCCATGTGGCCTTGCAAAAGCAGTTCACGCTAGTGAAAGGGCTGGTTGACGGGCATATCTATTGGACGCCGTTTTTGCAGAAGCTGGAGGAGACCACTATCCCGGATGTCTACTATATGGGCATGAACGCCAATCGCGACGGATCAGTCACCTTGCGCGCCGTGGCCAAAAACTATGCGTCCGCCGCCCGCCAGATCCGCGCATTTGAGCGCGCATCCACGTTTGTGCAGAGCGTGCAGGTAAACCAGGCGCGGCAGGATTTGCAAAAGGGCGCAGCTCTTCCGGTGCCTGTTGTTGAGTTTGACATTCAACTGAAGCTGGTCGCTGGTATCTTTACCGTCCCCGTGCCGGAAAACGGCGCGGAACAAACGCCGTAACTGTATGGAAGTACAAAAAGGACAAGCCATGGAGCACATGAAATCTCGCTTACAAAGCAAGCGGGCGTTGGTTGGCTGGACGGCCTTCCTTTGCGTTGCCATCAGCGCATTGTCTTTCTTTTTTGTAGTCATGCCGCAGTGGAGCCGCGTCGGGGCGGGGAAGGAGCTCGATGTCGCAGCCATGGAAAGCACCCTGCAGGAGCGCGAGTCGTATCTATCGCAACTAAAGGCGTTGCGAACCAATTATGAAAAAATTCCGCAGGAAGATATCTCCTTGCTGTCGCGCATCTTGCCCACCGACCGGGCCGTTCCGGAGTTGATGCAGCAGCTGGAAGCCATGTCGCGCGAAAGCGGCGTTGGACTTTCCAGCGTAAACCTGTCCGATGTGGTGGAAACACGAGCCTCGGCTCGTCAGCAGCTGCAGCAGGAAGTCAGCGGCGCGCCGGCGGCTGTAATAGACAAATCCATCAAGCAGATAACCGTACAGCTGCAGATTGAAACCAGCCAGTATGACCGTTTCAAGCAATTCCTCAATGCGCTGCAAAGCAATGACCGCATTTTGGACGTGGAAAGCTACCTATTTTCGACTGATCAGGAGATTCAAACCATTACGGCCAAGACCTATTATTTGCCGGTTCAATAGCTCCGTATGTTGATCCAAAAGCAAGTCAAATCCAAAAGCCAGACGCCCTTGCTCATCGTGCTCGGGCTTGTGATGGCTGTGACCGGCGTGGTGTTTTACCGCACGTTCGTGTCGGAGCCATCCATTGAAGGCGGCGTCACCGCGCAATTGCCGCGCGCCGCTGTTTCCTCCAATTTTGACACCAGCGTGCTGGAGGATGTCCGGCTGCAGTCGCTTCGCACCTACGGTTCTCCCGACGTGCAGGTGACAGATCGTGGTCGCAACGCTAATCCATTCCTTGCTTTTTAGGCCTATGGTGCAAGATGAATTGTTGCAAATTTTGATCCAGCAGGGCGCCATCAACGAAGAGAAGGCGGAGGCCCTTCAGAAGTCGGCGTTGGAAGCACAACAGCCGGTGGAGGACTATTTAGTGGTCAACCCGCTGGTGCCGGAAGAAACCTTCACGGAGGCGCGCGGACGATTGTACAAAATCCCGTACGTAGACCTGACGGGCAAGGCCATCGACCAGGAAGTGTTGCGTTTCATTCCGGAAGAGACCGCGCAGCATTATCAGGTGGTTGCGTTTCAAAAATCTGCCGAAGAGGTGAATGTGGGCATTGTAGACCCGCGTAATTTTAAGGCATTGGAAGCGGTGGAGTTTCTCATGAAGGAGAAGGGCATGCGGCCGTATTATTTCATCATTTCTCCCACCAACTTCCGCAACGTCATCAAGAACTACAGCGCCATCGGGGAAGAGGTCGGCAAGGTGTTGGATCTGGCCAAAGAACGGTTTGCTGAGGAGGAAAAAGAAGGCGAAGACCTGGAAGTCCAGGGCGATTTGCAGGAAGTCATCAAGCGCGCGCCGGTATCAAAAATCGTTTCGCTCATCATCAAGCATGCCATCGACTCGCGCGCATCCGACATTCACATTGAACCGTCGGAAGAATCCAGCCGCGTGCGGTTCCGCATTGACGGCATCATGCATGATTCATTATCTTTGCCCATCTATCTCCATTCTTCCTTTGTCACCCGTATTAAAGTGCTGGCCGACTTGAAACTTGATGAAACCCGCAAGCCGCAGGACGGACGCATCCGGCAAAAGATCGGCAAGGCCGAAGTCGATTTGCGCGTTTCCACGCTGCCGCTGGTGAAAAACGAGAAAGTGGTGATGCGCGTGCTCGACACATCAGGCAAGGTTCCTACGCTGAAGGATCTCGGGTACAGCGAAAAAAACATCAAGCTCATTGAAGAAAGCATGAACCGGTCGCATGGCATGTTTCTGGTTACTGGTCCCACCGGCGCCGGTAAGTCCACCACGCTGTATTCCGTGTTGAATATTCTCAATGACAACACCTCCAACATCGTGACGCTGGAAGATCCGGCCGAATTCTACATTCCAGGCATCAATCAAAGCCAGGTCAACGCCGAAGTGGGGTATACGTTCGCCTCCGGTTTGCGCGCCATTTTGCGCCAGGACCCCGATATCATGATGGTGGGTGAAATCCGTGACCGTGAAACCGCCGAATTATCCATTCATGCCGCGCTGACCGGCCACATCATGTTTTCCACGCTGCACACCAACACCGCCTTGGGTGCCATGCCACGCCTCATTGATATGGGCGCCGAGCCGTATTTGCTGGCGGCCACCCTCAGTAACGTCATCGCGCAGCGCCTGGTCCGCAAAATTTGCAGTCATTGCAAGGTGGACATTACGTTGCCGGCTGATCTCGAGCAAAAGGTGCGCGCGACGCTGTCTGAATTGGCGGATGAGTATAAGCCGAAGGAGCTGGCATCCAAAAAACCGCTGGTGTTTTACCGTGGAAACGGATGCGTGCGCTGTAATGACAGCGGCTACCGCGGCCGTACCTCCATTTCCGAGGTTGTGATCATCGACGATGACATGAAGAAAATTATCGAAAACGGCGCAAAGATGTACGAGCTGGAAGAAGCCGCCAAAAAACAAGGCATGATCAGCATGCAACAGGACGGGTTCCTGCGCTGTTTGCAGGGGATTACCACCGTTGATGAAGTCCTGCGCGTCATGCAGGAATAGCCTATGCCGTACTACAATTTTTCAGCGACAAATGAAGCCGGGGAGCTGATAACCGGCATTGTGGAGGCAGAAAACGAAGCCGCCGCGTTGTCATTGGTCCGCGATCAGGACATGAAGCCGGTCAGCGTGACGGAGCGGCGGGTGGCTCCGTGGCAGGCCAACCTCGACTTTTTGCAGCGGATCACGTCCAAGGACCTGGTGGTCATGTCGCGCCAGCTGGCCGTTATGATCGACGCCGGCCTGCCGCTGGTGGAAGCGATGCACATTCTGGTCAAGCAGACGCGCAACCCCAAGCTGAAGCGCATTGTCTCCGAGGTGGCCGACGAAGTGGAGGGCGGCGCGCGCCTGTCCGTGGCCTTTGGCCGGTATCCCCGGCTGTTCAGCAAGTTTTACATCAGCATCATCAAGTCGGGCGAAACATCGGGCCAGCTGGCAGACGTGCTCAATTATCTGGCTGACCAGCTGGAAAAGGACTACGACCTCAAGTCAAAAATCCGCAGCGCCATGATGTACCCCGCGTTCATTTTAACGGGGTTGTTCGCTGTCGGCCTTTTGATGATGGTCTATGTCGTGCCGCGCATGACCGATATTTTGAAGGAGGCCAACACGGAGCTGCCGCTGGCCACGCGCATCCTTATTGCCCTGAGCAGCTTTTTGGAAAAATACTGGTGGGCGCTGCTTATTTTCCTGTTTGTCGCCGGCATCGGATTTGTATTCAGCTTGCGGTACAAGTTCGTACGATACTGGTTTGACTGGTTTAAGATTTACGTTCCCATTTTTGGCAAATTATCGCGGCAAATTTACGTGGTCCGTATCACGCAGAGCTTATCCACGCTCAGCGCGGGAAAAGTGCCGCTTGCTGATGCTTTGGGCGTCGTAAAGGACATCGTCGGAAACAGCGTGTATGAAGATCTCATTGAAGAGACCATCCGGGAAGTGCGCGACGGCAACTCCGTGGCAACCGTATTCCTTCGGACCCCGCATGTGCCGGACATGATGTCGCAAATGCTTTCCGTGGGGGAGGAGACCGGTCGCATCGACGACATCCTCAAGAGATTGACCGATTTTTATGGCCGCGAAATCGACAATTTGGTGCGAAATCTGGTCACATTAATCGAGCCGCTGGTCATGGTTGTGATGGGTTTGGCGGTAGGCGTCATGGTCGCAGCCATCATTTTGCCCATGTATACGTTATCAACATCGCTCTAGTTGCGGGTTTCTGCTATCATAATCACATAATTTCATTTACTCATTTGTGGGTATGCAACACCAAAAAGGTTTCACCCTCGTCGAATTGCTGGTGGTCATCGCGATCATCGGTTTGCTTTCTACTTTAGCCGTCGTTTCATTGGGTTCGGCCCGCTCCAAGGCGCGCGACGCCCGCCGTATTTCCGACATCAAGCAGGTCCAGTCGGCGTTGGAATTGTACTTTGCTGACCAGGGCGCGTACCCGGTCAAAGCCGCTCCGGCCCTGGTTTTGGGCGCTGACGCTTCCGACGCGCTTACGTCCGCGGGTTTTGAAAATGACTCCGCGTTGACCCCTGGCGCCACTGTGTACATGGGCAAGGTTCCGGCCAACTTCACCACGCCGGCCACCGCGGGATACGACTACCTCTCCGACGGTCAGACGTACACCATTACCTTCGAATTGGAAGGAAACGTGTCCGGCCTCTCCGGCACGCTGACTGCTTCTCCGGCCGGCATTCGCTAATCCGGTATCGTGATAGTAAAACACCCGCTTTCGTTCGTCGAAAGCTGGTGTTTTTTGCTACAATGAACCTATATGTTTTGGTTGCAGGTATTTCTGTCGTTTATCCTTGGCGCATGCGTCGGCAGCTTTATCAATGCGGCTGAATACCGCCTGGCGCGGCAGAAAAAAATCGCCAATGACCGTTCCAGGTGCCGTACCTGCCAGGCTACGCTGCCCTGGTTTGACCTGGTGCCCTTAGCCAGTTTTTTCTTCCTGCGCGGGCGGTGCCGGTCCTGCCGTAACAGTATTTCCTGGCAGTACCCGCTGGTTGAAGCCGCCGTCGGCGCGCTCTACGTGCTGGTGTTTATCGCGCATCCGGTTGTTGCTTCGCCCTGGGATGCCGTGGCGCTGTTCCGCGACCTGGCCGCCGTTTCCGTGGCCGTGTTTTTGTTTGTGTACGATTTCAAATACCAGCTGTTACCCGATACCGTTACCATCCCGGCAATGATCGTTTTTGCCGCTGCGTCCTTGTTGTTGGGCATGTCCTGGGCATCGCTGCTCATTGGCATGGCCATAGGCGCCGGATTTTTCCTGCTGCAATACGCCATCTCCGCCGGGGCCTGGATCGGCGGGGGAGACATACGGTACGGAGCGCTGTTGGGAGCGTTGTTCGGATGGCCCATGATTCTGATGGCGCTGTTCCTTTCTTACGTCATCGGCTCCGTGTTTGCCGTCGTTTTATTAGCGACGAAGCGCCGCAAGATGGGGGATGCCATTGCCTTTGGCACGTTCCTTTCCATCGGGCTTGTGTCCACGTTGTTTTGGGGACAACATATATTGGAATGGTATCTCGGATTTTTATGAAGCCTGCATTCACCTTGGTTGAGTTGCTTATCGCCATCACCATTATCGGATTGATCACAGCTGCAGCCGTGGCCAATTTTCGCGGCACGAACCCGGACACGCAGCTGCGCCTGCAGGCGTCGAATCTTGCCTCCGTGCTTCGCCAGGCACAGGTCCAGGCGCAGTCGGGCCAGTTGTTCGCCGGCAGCCTGCCGTCCGGCGGGTATGGCGTGGCCGTAGCAAACTGCGCCGTACCGCCATGCAGCGTGACGTTGTTTGCTGACCAGAACAGCAGTTTTTCCCTGCAGGCGCCGGCAGAAGTCATTGACGAGGTTTCCCTCGGCGACGTCGTAACCATCAACAGCATCAGCACCACCAGTCCGGCGCATGTCATGTTCCGCCCGCCTGCCGGTGCCATTTGCTTTGACAATGTCTGCGCCGGCGCCGCGCCGCTAGTCATTACGCTGGGCGCGCGCGGTACGTCGTCCACCAAAACCATTACGGTCAACCAATTATCCGCACAAGTTTCCTATTGATATGATTCAGCAACGAGGACAAAGCCTTATCGAAACCATTGTTGCCCTGACCGTCATCATCACCGGGCTGGTGGGTGCCATCAGCATGGTGGTGTTCAGTTTGCGTTCGGTCGGCACCAGCCAGAACCGGCTCATCGCATTGCATTTGTCCTGGGAGGCCATTGAAGCGGCGCAGGCCATACGCGACAGCAACTATCTGGCGGGTAATCCGTTTAACACAGGCCTGTCCGGCGGCGCGGACAATACTGCCATCGCCGCTTTTGACCCGGTAGCCGGGTGGTCGTTTGACTTCAGCCCGAACGCTTTTGCGGACAATACGACGCAGCTGTATTTACAGGGCGGGTTGTACAGGCAGTCAACCGCGCCGCTGCCGGGCATTGCCAGCGCCTTTCGCCGCCTGGTGATTGTGGAGCAGAGCGCGCCTGATGAAATTCGCGTGGTGTCTACGGTGCAATGGACCGAGCGTTCCGAGGTGCGGCAGGTCCGGGCCGAGCGTATTTTTTACGACTGGAGATAACGTATGAAGCAGCCAAAAGGATTTACATTGGCGGAAATGATGGTGGCGGTGAGCATTTTTGCCACGGTCAGCGTAGTCGTGGCCGATTTGTTTTTGGCGTATAACCGCACCCAGCGCCGCGCCGAAGCCACCCAGTCGATCCAAAGCGACATGCGCTCCATGATGGCCACGCTTATTGACCGCATCCGTTCCGGCGAAGTCAATTACGCGGCGTACATCCCCGAAGCGCTGCGACCGGAGACAGAGCTGTATTTAATCGGCCAGGACGGCGTCAATTACGTCATCCGCCAAAGCGACGCGGATTTTGCCAATACCGTCTGTCCATCGGCCCTGAGCACGCCTTGTCTGGAGATCAGCGGCGATGGAGGCATCACGTTCAGTCCCATGACATCCGAACGCGTGCGCGTGGTAGGCGTGCAGTTTTACGTCGACCCGCCGCAAAGCCCGCTTGCGCAAAGCAGTCCGGGCGTGTACGACTATGACGTACAGCCTCATGTGACCTTCACCATCGGTTTGCAAGGGACTTCATCGGAAGCCTCCGCCCAAGGCACCACCTTCTTACAGACGACGGTTTCCAGCCGCGTACTCTTGAGATAATATGCGAAACGAAAAAGGCGTTCTCTTGTTGCTTTCCCTCGTCATTACCTCGATTATCGTCGCGGCCGGATTGGTATTGGGCACGGTCATCATTCGCGAGGTCAGGCTTTCGACTATTTCCGACAAGGGCGTCATAGCGCTGTATGCAAGCGAGACTGCGGCGGAAGAAGCCATCTATCGTATGTATAAACTCGGCGAAGACCCATCTGTCCTTGCTCCCAGCGGCAGCTTGTCCGGCGGGGGATCATGGACGCGCGAAGCCAAGCGCACGGACCGCCGTTTCATTTTTGACATTCTGCCTGCCGGCGCCGCCGGGGAGGTAAACATCTATAACACCGCAAACCTCAACCAGGCTGCCGGGGTCGAGTCGTTTTCCATTACCTGGACCAGCGGCGCCACCATGACCGTCGCCATTTCCGAATGGGACGGCAGCAGCCTGACATCCGTTTCATCGGCGCAATTCGTCTGCACGGGCGTGCCTTGCGATCCGGTGGTCATCAATACGCCGGTGAGTTCGCGCGCATACGAGGTGCTGATAACCGCCGATGACGAAGCCATCACGGATTTAATCGTGTCCATGTTCCAGAATGACGGCGGATCGGGCGACCCGGTACAGGTGGAAATTCCGGTAACGGTTCTTTCGACCGGCGAGTACCAGGGGGCGCGTCAGGCTGTACAGTTGCGCGTTCCATCAGCGCCGCCGTGGGGATAATGCCGCATAACGTATGACAAAAAAGGAAGCACAGGAGCGTCTGGCAAAGCTGCGCAAAGAAATCGACCATCACCGTTACCAGTACCATGTTCTCAACCGGCAGGAGATTTCCGACGAGGCATTGGATTCCCTCAAGCACGAACTGGCGGAAATCGAGTCTCAGTTTCCGGACCTGGTTACGCCAGATTCGCCCAGCCAGCGCGTGGCCGGCAAGGCGCTGGACAAGTTTAAAAAAGTCAAACACCAGGTCACGCAGTGGTCGTTAAACGACGCATTCGATGAAGAAGAAATGCGCGCTTTTGACGCGCGCGTGAAAAAGCTGTTGGCCAGGCAGGGAATTCATGCGCCCGAAGTCGATTACAGCGCTGAATTGAAAATCGATGGCTTGCATATTGTCCTTACGTACCAACAGGGGCGGTTTACAGTCGGCGCCACGCGCGGCGACGGCGTTGTTGGTGAAGACGTCACGCAAAATTTGCGTACCATCGAAAGCGTGCCGCTGCAGCTGCGCGAGCCTGCCTCCGTCATCGTGGAGGGAGAAGTCTGGATGTCCCGGCATGCGTTTGAGGCGTTGAATAAACGGCAGGCCGCAGAAGACAAGCCGCTGTACGCCAATCCGCGCAACGTGGCGGCCGGATCCATCCGCCAGCTGGACGCCAAGGTTACGGCCTCGCGCAATCTCGACGCGTTTTTATATGACTTGTCGGCAGGGGAAACCGTGGATACGCAAATCCACGAGCTGGAACGGCTGCGGGAGCTTGGGTTTAAGACAAACCCGCACTATGCGCATTGCAAGAATGTCGACGAGGTTTTAGCGTTCTGGAAGAAATGGCAGGATAAGCGCGACTCGATCGATTATTGGTTTGACGGCATTGTGGTCAAAGTCAACCGCCGCGACTGGCAGCAGGCGCTGGGGTATACCGGAAAGGCGCCGCGCTGGGCCGTGGCCTTCAAGTTTGCGGCCACCCAGACTACGACGGTTGTGGAGGGTATAACGCTGCAAGTCGGCCGCACTGGCGCCGTAACCCCCACGGCCGAGTTCAAGCCCGTGCAGTTAGCCGGAACGACGGTCAAGCGCGCCACCTTGCATAACATCGACCAGATCCGGCGCCTGGACGTGCGCGTGGGCGACACCGTCATCATCCAGAAGGCCGGGGATATCATCCCTGAAGTAGTGTCCGTGCTTACGAATTTGCGGCCGAAAGGCGCCAGGCCCTATGAGATGCCGGAGGTTTGCCCATCCTGCGGATCGGGCATCGAGCGGCGCGACGGGGAAGTGGCGTACTACTGCACCAACCGCGATTGTTTCGGCAAGCGCCAGCGCGGCGTGCGGCATTTTGTCAGCAAAGGATCGTTAAATATTGAAGGTATCGGCCCCAGCATCATTGAAGACTTGTTTGCGGCGGGGCTGATTGAAGACGAAGCTGATTTATACAGCCTGACGGCGCAGGACTTGATGGGCCTGGAAGGTTTTAAAGAAAGAAAATCGCAAAAAATTATTGACGCCATCCAGTCGCGAAAGACGATTCCGTTGGACCGGTTCCTGACCGGCCTGGGCATCCGTTTGCTTGGCGCGGGCGCGGCGGAAAAATTGGCGCTGCATCTGTCACGGGCGTTTAAGAAGAGCATTGTTCCTGTCCAGGAGGTCTATGACAAGTTTAGCCGCATGACCGCTGATGATATTTCCCGAGCCGAGGGCGTCGGCGAAAAAATCGGCGTGAACGTGGCTGCGTTCATGAAAGAAAGGTCAACGAAAAAATTGTTCAGTAAATTTGCCAGGATCGGCATCAAACTGGAAATGCCAGAAGCGCCCGCAACTGGGCCATTAACCGGGCAAACGGTTGTGGTTACGGGCACGCTGGAATCGTTCTCGCGCGACGAGGCGCATGCGGCCATCAAAGCTGCGGGCGGCAAGGTGGGGGAAAGCGTCAGCGGCAAAACGGCATTCGTGGTGGTGGGGGAAAATGCTGGTTCAAAAGCGGACAAGGCAAAAAAATTGGGCGTAAAGACTGTGGGAGAAAAAGAATTCAAACAGTTGTTAAAGCGCTAGCGCGACAGGGGGCGTTAAAAAAGAATAAGGAGGCGGCCCTGGGCGGGCCGCCTCCGAGAAGGCACGGGCTTACGGCATGCCGATATGCCGAACATGCCTGATGACGACGTGATCCGTGAACACGATGGCGAATTCCACCGTCATCATCGGGTCCTTTTCGCCTGCGCCGTACCAGCGCACGGTCAGCGTAACCGAGTCATCGTCTCCCGCGCAGATGTGGCCTTCCACGCGGTGGCTGGTGCGGTTTGCCGTTTCCGTGCTGCTGTACTCCGTGTGCCTGCCGTCCAGGTACTTCTCCACCTGCGGCAAAGCGCCGGGCGTGATTTGAGGTAGCCATTCAGGCCGCACGAAGCCGACCTGCTGGAGCGCCAGGAACAGCCTGCCAGCATGGCTGTGCAGCAGCCCGATCCTTTGACTCTCCATGATGCGCCCAAAGAGCGTATGTTCCGTAAATATCGTAGCTTTGCGAAATGACATCGCGACTTTCCTTTCGCCTCATGGCGGGAGGTCTCGCTATGGACCGAATACCGCGGGACGCGCGTCCGCAAACGGCTTCGCGCATTGTAATACAACGTTGATTTTCCCGCATCTTCCTGCTACCCTCCATACATCATTTTGAGCGATTATGGCCTTATCCAAAGAAGACGTGCTAAAGGTTGCCAAGCTGGCGCGGTTTGAAGTATCTGATGCGGAAGTCGAAAAATTCCAGCAGCAGCTTTCCGCCGTCCTTGGCTATATTGAACAGTTGCAGAAAGTGAATACCGATGATGTCGTCGAGACCGCGCAGGTGACCGGCCTGGAAAACGTTACGCGACCTGACGATCACATCCCTTGTCCGGAAGATGAGCGCGAAGCCACGTTGGGCCAGGCGCCGCAACGCGGCGGAAATTTAGTGCGCGTAACTTCGGTGTTTTAGGTATGGATGTCATGACACAAACCCTTGCGCAAGCCAGCGACGCATTGCAAAAAAAAGAAATCAGCGCGGTGGAGCTCGCAGAAGCATCGTTGAAGCGCGTCAAGCAGACGGAGGGCAAGCTCAATGCTTTTGTCACCGTTACGGAAGAATTGGCCTTGGCGCAGGCCAGAGCCGTTGACGATGCGCGAGCGAAAGGGGAAAGCCTGCCCCTGTTGGCCGGTATCCCCGCCAGTATGAAAGACGTGCTGGCCACCAAGGGCGTGAAGACCACAGCCTGCAGCAACATTTTGCGCGAATACGTCCCGCCCTACACGGCCACCAGCGTCCAACGCCTGCTGGACAGAGGCATGGTCATGGTCGGAAAGGCCAACTGCGACGCCTTCGCGCATGGCGCTTCCACCGAAAACTCTGACTTTGGTCCCAGCCGCAACCCCTGGGATGTTTCCCGCGTGCCGGGCGGATCGTCCGGCGGCAGCGCGGTAAACATTGCCGCCCAGCAGTGTTTTTATACGCTCGGAACGGACACGGGTGGTTCCATCCGTCAGCCGGCAAGCTTTTGCGGCATCACATCCCTAAAACCGACCTACGGCCGCGTGTCGCGATACGGGTTGTTTTCCATGACCTCCAGCACAGACTGCGTTTCGCCCATGGCCAAAACCGCGGAAGATATCGCCATGGTCATGGAAGCCATTGCCGGTCCCGACCGCTTTGACGGAACCACGCTGGACAAGCCGGTGCCGCGCTACCATGCCGAATTATCCAAAGCCTCGTTGAAAGGGGTCAAAGTCGGCGTGCCGAAAGAGTATTTTATTGATGGTATGAATCCGGCAGTTCGCAGCCGCGTGGAGGAAGCCATTGAGCAGTTTAAAAACCTCGGCGCGGACATCATTGAGATTTCTTTGCCGCATACGCAATACGCCGTGGCAGTGTACTACATCATCACGCCCAGCGAAGTCAGTTCCAATCTGGCGCGGTATGACGGCATTCGGTTCGGGTATTCCGCCAGTACGGACCAGGCGCATGCCTCTGAAATCAAAACATTGACGGACGTGTATAACAAATCACGCCGGTATGGTCTGGGCGATGAGGCCAAGCGGCGTATCATGCTTGGCACCTACGCGCTTTCTTCCGGGTACTATGACGCGTATTACAGGAAAGCATCTAAAGTTCGTACGCTCATACGACGCGACTTTGAAGAGGCATTCAAACGCGTGGACATCATCCTGACGCCGACCAGCCCCAAAGTGGCTTTCAAACTGGGCGCGCAGGCCAACAATCCGCTGGAAATGTATTTGGAAGATATTTTCGTCGCACCGGCGAATTTGGCGGGGGTACCGGCCATGAATGTGCCGTGCGGTTTTGCTCCCGCTCCCGAAGATGATAAACTGTCATTGCCCGTCGGCTTGCATTTGATTGCCCCTCAATTTGAGGAAACGAGACTCCTGCAAGCCGCGCATGCCTATCAACAGGCGACGGACTGGCATACGCGTTTCCCGACGCTGGCCTAGACGTCATTTTCCATAAAACAAATACATAGTATGTGGCAACGCTTCCTCATTCTTTGTTTCGCGCTGTTCCTCCCGGTGGCGGTATTCGCTCAGGAAGAAGTTCCTGTTATTGATGAGGAAGTGGCGCCCGTGGTTGAGGTTGTCGAACCCGTGGGGGAAGAGGCCCCAGCCAGCGACTTGACCGAGGAAGAACCTGCAGAACAACCTGCGCTTGAGGAAGAGTCCGCCCTGCAAGCAGAGCCTGCCGCCCCGGAAGAGGTAACGCCCATAAGCGATCCTGTCGCACTACCCGAAGAACTCATCATCCAGTCAGAACAAATCGCCTGGAATCAATTCCGTTTCCGCCCGGCATCGCGCCTGGGTGCGGGCGACTTCCAATATGAGTGGGATTTCGGTGACGGCGAGTACTCGTCCGACCGCGTGGCGGAACATGCCTACGGCAAACCGGGTCGGTATTCGGTAACATTGCGGCTGATCGAGCCGGATGGCACCCCCCATGTGGCGAACATGATGGTGCGCGTCGGTTTTTTCCATCTGGCGAACTGGCGACTGTGGGTTATCCTCGGCCTGCTCGCCCTCATTATCATTTTGGCCAGCGTCACGGCGGGAGTAACGGAATCCATCGTGCCTGAGCAGGACGGTGCCGGACCTGAAAAGCCCACGGCGCCAGATGCCGGCGAAGGCGGGGAAGTATCGCTTGAGCCTCTTGCCGACAGCAGCGGCGATTTTGACAGCTTTGCCGCAACGGGCGAAGAAACCAAGGCCCTAGGCAGCGACCTTGCCCTGCTGGAATCCATCGGGCATGAGCAGAAAGAAGCCGAAGCGGAGGATGTCTCGGCGGCGGATTCAGAGGCTTCTCCCTCCAGCGCCGCAGAAGAACTCGTCCAATTTGAGACGGGCGAAGCGGAAGCCGCGCTGGCGCCAGCTGCCCCGAAAAAGGCCGTTCGCAAGACCACCAGAAAAAAAACCACAAAGAAACGTCCTGGGAAAAAACGTACTATTAAAGTGAAGACTGAAACGTAAGTATGCAAGGTATGGAAAACAAGAAATTCGCGTATGCGGCCGGCGGCGTTGTCCTCGCTATTCTTGCCGGTATTGGACTTATTTTTTTGGCTCGCGGCAGCTCATATGACCTTACGGTGGAAGACCCCGTCATTGGGCCGGCTGATGCTCCCGTCGTCATCGAAGAGTTTGCCGATTTCCAATGCCCAGCCTGCAAACAAGCCGCAACAGCCGTAAAGGAAATTTTAGAAATGTACCCCACGCAAGTGAAAGTCGTGTATAAGGATTTTCCGATCCCCGGACACCAGCATGCGCGTCTGGTTGCGGCGGGCGCATTGTGCGCGGCGCAGCAGGGCAAGTTTGAAGCCATGTACGACAAATTGTTTGAACGCCAGGCGGAATGGTCTGCCATGCCGCGCGAACAGGTGGACGCCCTTCTCGTCGCCCTGGCCAGCGAAGAAGGCATGAATATCGACGAGTTCAACACCTGCCGCGCGTCTCGTACGGTCCGATCCGAGGTTGACGACGATGCCACCGAAGGTATTGAACGGACCGTCAATTCTACACCGACCTTCTTCATCAATGGTGAAAAGCAGGTGGGCGTGCTCACCGTATTTCAGTTCATTCAACGTATTAATGCCGAACTGGAAAAACAGGGTCTGACCCCTGAGAACCAGCCCGAGGCGGCATCCTAGGACACATGCATGCCCGGCAGAACCGGTCCTGATGGACATCAGGCCGGTTTTTGTTACAATAGACGCGTCATTATGAAGTCCTGGGCTGAATTATCCCCTAAAGCGCGCACCATCCTGATTGCCTCCATGGCCGCAGGAGGCGTTTTCATTGTGGGCGTTGTCTGCCTTGGGGCCAGTTTGGACTGGTATTTTTCCCAGCGGGTATTTCCCGGCGTGCATTACGGCGTCAACCATTTGGGAGGTTTGACGCGCCAGGAAGCGTCCGCCGTCCTGGCACAATGGAGCGATGAGTGGTGGTCCCAGCAGCTGGCATACGAAGCAAAAGACGAGGGGGGCAAAGTGCTGGCCACGGTTTCCCTGTACCCGGTCGTCGTGACAGAAGGGAACGGCCAGTCATATGAGCTGGTTTGGTATGATTTTGACACCATGCTGGATCGCGCCTTTGAGCATGGCCGCCACCCCAATCCGGCGGTGCGCGTGGCGCGCATTGCGGCGGCCGCGTTTTCAGATACGCCGCTGCAGCCCATAGTGGAAATGAATCGCGACAAGCTGCGTGAATTCTTGCAGGAAAAGTTTGCTCCGTATGAAACGCAGCCGCAGGACGCGGCCTTGGCCAATCTTTCCAGCTATGCCCGTCCGCAAGTCGTGGCGGAGCAGTCCGGCAATACGTTTGATTATGAAAATGCCATGGACGACACCGAGTCCATGCTGCGCCAGCTCCGCCAGGAAACCATTATCTTGCACCGCCGCCCGCGAAACCCGTCGGTTACGGCGGCCGATGCGACAAAGGCGCTGGAATCCTACCAGTCTTTCGTAGCGCAGTTTCCTGTGACCATTACCTATGACGATCCCGCGGCGGGATTTGTCCGCCGATGGGATGTGCCATGGGCGACGGCGTATCAAGCCATCCGCCTCGCCGCCTCGCATGACGGCGGCACATCGCTTGCGCTGGATGAAGAAAAACTCCAGCCCGTCTGGGCCGGCATAGAAGCGGCCGTCAATATCGATGCGCAAGACGCCAAATTCGAAATCGGTGAAGATAAGCGCGTGAAACAGTTCCAGCCTTCACGTCCGGGCGCGCGCGTGGATCGTGCCAAAACGACGGAGGCCATGAATGCCTGGCTTTCCAGCCGCGTGCAGGCTGGCGTGCAGGACGGCCCTTTACCGGAGCGCGCTCCGGTGGCATTGGCCGTGGAAATTATCGAGCCGCAAGTCAGTACCGAAAACGTCAATGACCTGGGCGTAACGGAGGTGCTTGGGGTTGGATACTCCAATTACAGCGGCAGCCCGGTCAACCGCGTGCACAACATCAGCATTGGCGTGCAGAAATTAAACGGGATGCTGATCAAGCCCGGTGAAGAATTTTCGCTGTTAAAGGCATTGCAGCCGTTCACGGCGGCCGCCGGGTACAGGCCTGAGTTAGTCATCAAGGGCGACAAAATCGAGCCGGAAATAGGCGGCGGCCTGTGCCAGATCGGTTCAACAACCTTTCGCGCGGCCATGAACTCCGGACTGCAAATCACCGAGCGCCGCAACCATTCGTTGGTCGTCAGCTACTACAATGATCCGCGCAACAAAAACCCGGGCACTGACGCCACCATTTACGACCCGGCGCCTGATTTGAAGTTTGTAAATGATACCGGGAATCATATTCTCATCACCACATCGATGAATTATTCCAATGGCGATCTGCTCTTTACGTTCTGGGGCACTAGCGACGGCCGCAAGGCCGAGTATACCGAGCCGGTGGTCAGCCGCTGGATACCAGCAGGCCCGGAGAAGTTAATTGAAACAGCAGACTTGCCTCCGGGCGAAAAAAAGTGCCAGTCATCGCATGTCGGCGCGGTCGCCAGTTTTACCTACCGCATTACCCAGCCGAACGGCGAGGTAAAAGAGCAGGTGTTCACCAGCTCGTACCGTCCGCTCCCGCGTATCTGTCTCATTGGCGTTGATCCGAACGCGGCTCCGCAGCCGCCGGAAGAACCGCTTGTCGCGCCGGATGGTTCTCCCATCGAGTTCGGTGCATAGTCCGCGTTGCTAGGTTTTGCGAGGCGTTGTAAAATATATCCATCATCGCTAATGTTCTTTCATGCCAAGCATAAAAACAACAACAAAAAAGGCGAAGCGCAAACCCGCGGCCAAGAAACCGCGCGTTGCCGCCAAGAAAAAGCGCGTTGTGCGCAAATCTTCCAGCAAGCGCATGAGTTTGCTGCAGGAAGAAGACATGCCCATGCCGCCGGCTCCGGCTCCAGCTCCAGAACCTGAGATGCCTGCGCCGGAAATGACCCAGCTTCCGCCGGAACCTGAACCGGAACCGGTACAGGAGGGCGGTGCCGAACCTGTAAAACCTATGATCAGCGAAGGACTGTTTTCCGCATTCCGATCCCGCGTGTCGTTTTACATGGGGGTCGTGACTGGCGCCGCATTGCTTCACGTACTCGTGTTTGCTTTGGTGGCCATCGTCATGTCTTAAGAACAGACTACAAGTTGCATCGCCTCCCTAAGGGAGGCGATTTGTTTTTGCCCGAATTCTGTGGCATCGTGCCTTGTATAAGAGATGTATGGGTAAAAAACCAATCATCATCGGCGCACTCATTGCGTTCTTGGCGCTTATCGTCTGGCTGGTGTTTATATTCCTGCCGGAATTTCAGGAGCATGCAACCGTGGTCGTCTCGCCGTCGGTGCAGGAATTGTTGGAGCCGGCGGCGCGGCCATCAGCCATGCCTCCCGCAGATATGCCGGCTCAAGACGAGGAACAGCCGCCCGCCACCGAAGATCGCGAGCCGCAGGCAGAGCCGGGCCCCCTGGTTATCCCGCCCGCATACACGATTGAAGGCGTGCCGTTCATGGCTCAGGCTCCGTCAACAAATTGGGAACTGCCGTTTAAGGAAGCTTGCGAAGAAGCGTCGGTAGTTATGGTCAATCGTTTTTATACGAAGCGCCCGTTGGGCAGCGTGGAAGACCAGGACAAGATTATCGTGGACATGGCTGCCTGGGGGGAAGAGCATATGGGTGCCATCGACACCGATCTGGAAACCACGGCGCGGTATTTTACGGAATATTTGTCGTATGACCCGAGGCGCATCACCGTCATTCGGGATATTACGATTGACGACATCAAGGCCGTCATTGCCAGCGGCAGGCCGGTCATTGTTCCCGCAGCGGGACGCGAGCTGGGCAATGAGCATTTCCGCGAGCCAGGCCCCATCTATCACATGCTTGTCGTCATTGGCTATGACCGCGACGAATTCATTACGCATGATCCGGGTACGCGCCACGGAGAACAATATCGTTACAAGCAAGACGTGCTATACAATGCCATTCATGACCTGACTTCGGACATAGAGCGCATCACGGAAGGGCGAAAATCCATGCTGGTCGTAAGTCCATGATTCCGTATTTTTCTATTACCACCATCCATCTTGGTCCAATCCCCATTCAGGTATGGGGGACCTTTGTGGCGCTTGGCATCGTTCTGGGGGCCTGGTGGTCGGCCCGGTTTGCCGCCAGGAGGGGGCTGGACCCGGACACCATCTGGCGCGGCGCCTCCTGGATCATCATTGCGTCGTTTATCGGCGCGCGCCTTTTGCATGTGCTGGCGTACGAGCCGGGGTATTACTGGCACGCGCCCCTTGAAGCTTTAAAATTCTGGCAGGGTGGATTTTCCATCATGGGAGGGTTTGCGGGCGCCATCGCCGGATTTGCCCTCTTCACGCGGCGCGCCGGCATCTCCTGGGCCGCCTATGCCGATGCATTCATCTATGGGCTGCCGCTGGGCATGGCTTGCGGCCGCATCGGCTGTTTTCTGATTCACGACCATCCTGGCACCCTGACGGATTCAGTGCTGGGCGTGCGTTATCCCGACGGGCAAACACGCCATGATCTCGGATTATACGAGGCCCTGGTGTCTGCCGTCCTGGCGGCCGTGTTTGCCGTGCTGGCGCGCCGCGAAGTTGCCCAACCCCCTTTCTTTTTCAGCAGGCTTTTTCTTGCCGGCTACGGCGTCGCGCGCTTCCTCCTGGACTTCCTCAGGGCCGTCGACCAGACCTACCTTGGCCTGACCCCGGCGCAATACACCAGCCTTGCCATGGTCATTGCTGCCATAGCCTGGACCTGGCGGCTGAGGCCGCCAACGCTTGAGCAAGGCAAGGGTGTCTGATAAGATAATCATGTTTTATGAAACGAATATTTGGGCTTGATATTCAGCTGTGGATGGGGGTGGCAATTGTTGCCGCGCTGGCGGGAAACGTCTTTTTGGCTTGGTCGGTTACCACCCCGGCCGGCGCTCAATCCGGGGACGCGTTTGCGGACCTGGAGGTAACGTTTTTGACCACGCCCGATTGCGAGCAGTGTTTTGATTTGCAAACATTGCGCGAGTACCTGGTTCAGAACGGCGTAAGCGAAGACCGCATGAAGAGCGTGGCTTTCGATTCGCGAGAAGGGAAGAAATTGATCAAAAAACACGACATTAAGCGCGTTCCAACGGCAGTCATTCCAAGCTCAGCAACAGGGCTCGACTTCATGGCTGGCCTGGCGGAAAATATCGGGTCCATCAACAATGGGGCCCTCGTCATCACGCAGGTGGAATTGCCATACCTGGACCTTGAACAAAACAAGGTGGTGGGAGAGTTTGAACTCGTGGTGTTAGACGATCAGTCTTGCGCCGAATGTTATGATCCCGCTCTGCATGATGACGTTCTCAAGCGGATTTTCATGACTCCGGCCAAGCGTTCGGTGGTGGACATCTCCTCCCAGGAAGGCAAAGACATGCTGGAATCCTACGCCATTACGGCTGTTCCGACCATCCTTTTACGGGGGGATTTGCAGCCCTATGAGACATTGCAAGAAATATGGTCCAGTGTCGGTACTATAGAGGATGACGGAACCTACGTGTTGCGGCAGGGAGTAACCACCATGGGCCCGTATAAGCAGCTTCCGGAAGGTGCCATCATCGATGAAACAGCGGAAAGCGGCGAGGCCGCTGCATAATTTTGTTTATAAATTTTTTATTTTTTTACTACCGTTGGTATGACGAATGAGTCCTCTTCGGCGAACAAGGTGACCATCACCCTTTCCCGCGACACGATTGTGAATGTTATTTTGGGTGCCCAGCTCGTGCTGCTGGCTGTTTTTGGCTGGCAGATTATGTCCATTAAAAAGCAGGTCAGCGGCGGCAGCGGCGCGCAAGTCGTCGCCCGCGCCCAGACGCAACCAGCTCCTTCCGCTGCCGGTGATACGGCTGCCGCAGCCGCCGGCGCGCCCGTTGATATTACCGTAACGACCGCCGATCACATGCGGGGCGGCAAGGATGCCAAGGTGACCATCGTCGAATACTCGGATTTTGAATGTCCTTTCTGCGGCCGTGCGCATCCGACCGTCCAGCAGGTCATGGACACCTACGGCGATGACGTCCGCGTTGTCTACCGTCATTTTCCGTTAAGCTTCCATCCGCAAGCGCAGAAAGCCGCCGAGGCTTCCGAATGCGCGGCTGACCAGGGCAAGTTCTGGGAATTGCATGATCTCATTTTCGAAAACCAGGACTTGCTGCAAGGCGGCGTGACCCAGCTGAAGAAATGGGCCGCTGACCTCAAGTTAAACACTGCCCAATTCAACGGCTGTCTGGATTCCGGCGAGAAAGCCGCCATCGTGCAGGCGCAGGCCGATGAAGGCGCCTTGCTGGGCGTTTCCGGCACGCCGGGATTCTTCGTCAACGGTATCTCCGTGGTGGGCGCGCAACCGTTCAGCGTCTTTCAGCAGATCATTGACCAGGAATTGGCCGCTTCCTAAGTATGGAAAACAACAAAGCCCTGTTGCCATTCGGTCTCGTTCTGGCGGCAGGCATGCTGCTGAGCGCTATTGTCGCGGCAGGTACGTTCTACAAAGTGCGCGCCCTGGACAATACCTTGCAGGTTACGGGATCGGCTAAGCAGAAGGTCGTGTCAGACCTGGTGAAGTGGAATGCCAGTTTTTCGCGGACCGTTTTGGCCGACGATTTGAAGTCCGGCTACAGCCAGATATCCTCGGACCTGGCCGCGGTCAAGGGTTTCATGACATCTCATGGCATATCGGAGGAGTCTCTGGAAGTATCTCAGGTCTATCTCATGGAGAATTATCGATACGACAGCAACCTGCCTCGCGAGTACACATTGCGGCAGACCGTGCGCATCCAGTCGCCTGACGTCGAGAAAATTACTGAAATTGCCAAGAATACGGGCCTGCTCATTAACCAGGGATTAATCTTCACCACCGATAATTTGGAGTATTACATCTCCAATTTGCCTGACCTGCGCGTTAGCTTGCTGGGAGAAGCGGTTAAAGACGCTTCCGCCCGCGCTGATTCCATCGCTCAAAGCGGCGGTAAACGGGCCGGAGCCCTAAAGTCGGCGGCTGTGGGAAGCGTGCAGGTGTTGCAGGTTAACTCCACGGACGTTTCCGACTATGGGACCTATGACACTTCCACCATCGAGAAAGAGGTCATGGTAACCGTACGCGCCACGTTTTCGATCAAGTAGTTTCCAATACAAAAAGCCCCCGAAACGCGGGGGCTTTTGTTATATCACTTCGTACATCAACGCCATGCCCGCTTCCAAGTGTTCGGCGATGTGGCAATGAGCCATCCACATGCCGGGGTTTGTCATCTCGACAAGGATGTCCGTGGTTTCGCCAGTGGGAATGAGAACGGTGTCTTTCCAGACCAGATCCTGTTCGCGCGCGCCGTCGCGGGACAAAACAAGGAACCGCTGTCCATGAAAATGTATGGGATGCTGCATCGGATGGGCTGATTGTGGGTCATTAAAAATGCGGATCTTGACGATATCGCCTTGTTGAAACGACCAGCGTATATCCATGTTCTCTTGCTGCGTATCGAGGTCAACCAGCCGCCACTCGATGTTTTGCGTGTCAGACATTGCATTCATCATACCGCTGGTGTCTTCCCATTCAATACCGTCGGGGCTGGAAGGCTGCATCATGTCGCCATGGTTCATGGTATGGCCGCCGTGTCCCATGTTGCCGCCCATGATCATGCCGCTCATAGTGATATCCAAGGCCAGCCGTTTGTCTGGCTGTTGGTCAAACCATTGGCGATACGGATCAATGCTTGTCGCTGTTGTTTTGTGGAATGCCAGATCGGAGAACGCGTCTGCGTATGAGGGTGAAACATGATTTTCGCTTGCGGAAATTTGTCCCAAGTCATACGTCCGTTCCGGCGTGCGATGTTCCAGGTCGTATGATCCTGCCTCAGGGAAATAAACATCGACAATCATGCGTTCTGAAGGGGCGATAGTCACGGTTTCAGACATGAAGGGACGTTCAAATGCCCCGCTGTCCGCACCAATGACCTTCATGTTGGCGGCTCCGGAAAATCCCAGTCGAAATGTCCTGGTGTTTGCGCTATTCGTAAAATAGAAGCGAACAACCTCGCCAGAGGCTACCGCCAGGGCGTATTTTGTTTCGCCATTCATCAGGAACACGTTGCCGTAGCGCCCCATAAGGGTCTGGTCGATATGTTGTTTTTGAACGGTAATGCCGTCGAGATCAATGTCGACATCGTCAATAAAAAGCGGTATCTCCCGATTTACCGGCGGCCAATAGGAATCATCAGACGGCACGACCCAGAAGTTGCCGTATAAGCCGCGCTCCTGGCCGTAGGCTTCATTGAAATGCGGATGGTACCAATACATACCGGCATCCGGGAATGTCATCTCATACGTAAACGTCTCGCCGGGTTTTACAGGAGCTTGGCTCAGGTGCGTGCCGTCAAAAGCGCTGGCCAGGCGTATCCCGTGCGAATGCAAAGAGCTGTCTGCATCAGTGCTGTTTTTGAATATAACCGTTACAGACGCACCTTGTGGCACTTTAATCGTCGGGCCGGGAATCATCCCATTGTAGGCGAGCATACTGACGTTATTCCCGCCGATGCTTTTCACCACCGTTCTTGCTTCAAGTGTGTAGGTGTCGCCATCGTGTAGTTCAATGATGGCGGAGGGTTCTGCCGGGGAAGATGTTTTCAAGAATGGCTTTCCGCCAAAGGGAATGATCCTCGCGGCAAAGGCTATAATGGCAACACATAACAATCCCAAGGCGAAAAAGATAGGTTTTTTCATAGTATTTTGATTATACAGCGGAAAATCAAAAAAGGCGCATACATGCGCCTTTTTTGGCGGAGGGTGAGGGATTCGAACCCTCGAGGGCGGTTAAGCCCTACTCGCTTTCCAAGCGAGCGCACTCGACCACTATGCGAACCCTCCGCGAGTTGAATAGAAAGAGCCCCTGTGGGCTCTTTTGTTGGCACTATAAAGGAATGGCTCGACTTTTTCAAGGGTTGCCTATCCGGATGGATGCGGTATCGATATACCGGTCGATGTCTTCGCCGCGACGTATAAACAGGAAGCGGGTTTTCGATTCCGCGGGATGATACTCAAAGTATTGCTGCTTTGGCGCGCCGCCGAATTCGCCGCAGCCTTCGCCGGAGCCAACGCTGTCAACCACCTCAAATGTCTGTTTGGCGTCGGATGTTACGCCTTTGATTTTGACCGGAGCGACCCGGCAGCCGTTGGCGGCGTCCTGAGCCGATACGAACTGGCGGCTGATGGCTTGATCTGCGGTTTCATCGGCATTCTTTTTGAAATAGTCCAAAACAGGCAGGCCAGACCGGACGGCAGCCTGAACCTCCGACCGACGCACAAGGTAGAGCGTGTTCCCCACGGCGCGCAGAGAGAAGGGGTCGTCTTCCTGGCACTGTTGGAATGGGACAGTAATGCCAATCTGATTTGAGGCAAACAATGTCGATTCGCATTGCGTCAGGCCGCGGCCAAACGGCGTGGCGCGTTTGCTCCAGGCGTAGTGCGCGCCGAGCGCGACAGCCGCAATACCCAGCGTAACACAGGCGCCTTTCAGCATGTCTTTTGAGAAAGATATCTGCATACATCTTCATTCATTTAAGCAGCTTTTGGTGAGAGGGCAAGGGTTGACGCAGGCCTGTTTGGAGACTATTCTTGCTATGCGCCGGAACGGCGTTTTTTGCTAGTGGAGAGGTGCTAGAGTGGTTGAATAGGTCGGTCTCGAAAACCGATATACCCCAAAAGGGTATCGAGGGTTCGAATCCCTCCCTCTCCGCCATAAATTTATGTCAAAGGATATTTCATTAACACAGGTATTTGGTGTGATTTCGGATGTTCCGATTTATACATACGTTGATCGTCAGTCGTTAGATATAAGATTCGATCATTATTTGAACAGCCAAAAACACATCGTAGTTCATGGGGCATCAAAGCAAGGAAAATCGTGCTTGCGAAAAAAGAACATAGATTCTTCGAGTTGTGTTTTAATTCAGTGCTTGCCATCAATGAAATCAGGCGATGCTGTGTGGACAGCCGCTTTGGAGTCCATGGGATATCTTGATGTTGACCGAGTTTCGACGCACCAGGTATCGGGAACAAATATCGAAACAGGAGCTGCTGTGCAAGCTCGCATTCCTATGATTGCTGGTGGGGATGTTCGTTTAAAAGCTGAGGCATCGAATCAATCCTCTCAGATTAACGAGTTTAGTACGCGAAAGGGGGAGAGCAATCTAGGAAGGTTGGCAAAGTATCTAAGTGAAAAGAACAAAAGGCTGGTCATCGAAGATTTCCACTATTTGACTGAAAATGCAAGAAAAGATATAGCCTTCGGCCTCAAGGCTTTATATGAAGAAAAGGCCTATGTAATCGTTGTTGGTGTATGGTCCGAGCAGAATCTTTTGACTTATTATAATGGTGATTTAACTGGGAGGATCGAAGAGGTTAACTTAACGTGGAGCGAAGCTGAGCTGAAAAAAGTCCTTTCAAAAGGTGAGGGCGCACTGAATATCGAATTTGCACCAGGGATTCGAGGGCAGATGCTCGTTTCTTCATTTCAAAATGTGGGTTTACTTCAGCGGCTAGCGGAAAAGGTCTGCATAGAAGCATCAATTTTTAGTTCACAGCCTCAAAAAGTGGTTCTGTCTGATATCGACATGCTAGCAAGGGCGAGGGCTAAGATCGTTTCAGACGTAAGACAGCGATATACGAAGATAGCCGAGGTTTTTAAGGAGGGGATGCGCACAAATTCGATTTTGCATTTGTACGCGCGGATATATAATGTGTTGATTGACGCAGAAGAAGCAGAGCTTATCGCTGGCATATCTAGATCAGATCTTTTAACACGCATACAGCAAAATTCACCAGATGAAATTAGGCAGAGTGATTTGACATCGGCTTTAGAAAAAATTGAGAGGCTTCAATCGTCCCGAGAAATAACCCCATTGCTGGTCTCTTACAGTAAAGATCAGAAAAAATTGTTTTTGAATGATCGAGAATTTCTGTTTTACAGGAAGTATAGCGGCGACGACATAGATGAGCTTAAGGTAGACGTCTAGTGATGCTATACTAACCCCTTATGCGCTTGTTTCGCAGCCAGTATTCAAGCTCGATTTACGCGGGGTTTATCCTGGGTTTTTTTGTCGCCGGAATGGTTTTTTCCGGCGCGTTGCAGAGCATCACCAGCGCGGCGAGCATGAATGAACTGTCCGACCGCCTGCAGGGGCATATCTTGCTGCAGGTCGAGTCGCATGGCGAAGCCTGGTATGTAAAGCCGGGGGAAAGAAAGCGGTACTACCTGCGCGATGGCGCCGCGGCATACAGCATCATGCGTTACCACAGCCTGGGCATTTCCAATGCGGATCTAGAAAAATTGCTGGCTGGAGATATCAGCTTGCGGGAACGTTTGAATGGAAAAATTTTGTTGCAGGTTGAAGCGCACGGAGAAGCGTATTACGTCTGCCCGCGCGACATGACGGTTACCTATGTTAAAGATGGCGACGTGGCGTACCAGGTCATGCGCTCCTGCGGGTTAGGGATTACCAATGCTGATTTGAAACAAATTCCTGTTGCCGGCGATTCGGCGCCAACGCCTGATGATGGGGAAGAGACGCCTATACCTGTAACAGGGGGAACAACCGTTGCGGGTTGCCCGATTTTCCCAGCAGACAACCCGTGGAACCGGGACATTTCCAAACTGCCCGTGCATCCAAATTCCCAAACGTATATCAATTCGATTGGAACTACGCGTGGCCTGCATCCCGATTTTGGTTCCAATCCCGACTATGGTATTCCGTACAACGTTGTTGAGGCCAGCCAGCCTCTGGTTCCCATCACGTTTACCGCCTATGGCGACGAAAGCGATCCGGGGCCGTACCCCGTTCCATCAAACGCCAAGCGGGAAGCCGGAAGCGACCGACACGTGATTGTATTGCAGAAGGGCACCTGCAAGCTGTATGAGCTGTTTGCCGCCGAACCCAACCCATCTGGCGGGTGGTTTGCAGACTCCGGCGCCGTGTTTGACTTGTTTTCCAATGATGTGCGGCCGGAGGGGTGGACGTCGGCTGATGCGGCCGGCCTGGCCATATTTCCCGGCTTGATTCGTTATGAAGAAGCTGAAGACGGCAAGATTACGCATGCCATCCGGTTTACCGCGTCGCGCACCCAGCGCGGTTACATTCATCCGGCCACGCATTTCGCCGGCAGCAATGACGCCTCGTTGCCGCCTATGGGGCTGCGGGTGCGCATGAAAGCGTCATACGATATTTCCGATCTGACCGGCCATGCCCGCGTGATTGCCGACGCCATGAAAACATACGGCATGATGCTGGCGGACAACGGGTCCAGCTGGTATTTCCAGGGTGCGACCGATGCGCGTTGGGATGATGACGATTTGAACCAGTTAAAAAGTATCCCGGGCAGCGCATTTGAAGCCGTGTACACCGGGGAAATCATAAAATAGGTTATAACGTCTAAGCAGTAACGTTACATGTATGGATAAAAAAAATATTGTGCGCATCCTGGTTATCGCTGTCGTGGTCGCGGGCATCTTCTTTTTGCTTGACCGCGCGGGGTTGCGTCCGACGAGGGACCAGATGGAAGCTGACCAGCGCAATGTGGCCATGTTGTCTTCGGACAATGGCGTACAAATTTCCGAACAGGATGGCGTTAATTATTACGGCGATGCCAAAGGGTTTTACGCTGCTCCCACGTCCATGGGTGCCTATCCCGGCGTGGTCATGATCCATGAATGGTGGGGGTTAAACGATCACATCAAGGACATGGCACGGCAGCTGGCCAAACAAGGGTATCAGGTATTGGCGGTGGACATGTACAACGGCGAAGTGGCTGCGGATTCCAGTCGCGCCGGGCAGCTCGCTGGATCCGTGCGTGGGAATGTGCCGGAAGCCAACAAAAACCTGCAGGCAGCCGTGGACTATTTACGAGAGCAAAAAGCCGCCAAGGTGGCGAGCCTGGGCTGGTGTTTTGGCGGCGGACAGTCGTTGAACCTGGCGCTTTCCGGCGAACAGCTGGACGCAACCGTCATTTACTACGGCAACATTACATCCGATAAGGAACAGCTGGCTAAAATCGAATGGCCCGTGCTTGGCATATTCGGCGAAAAGGACACGGGTATCCCGGCGGACTCCGTGCGCGAGTTTGACCGCGCGCTCGATGACCTTGGTGTTGAAAATGACATCAATATTTATCCGAATGTCGGTCATGCCTTTGCCAATCCGTCCGGCATGAACTATGCGCCTGAGGAAACAAAAGATGCCTGGGCAAAGACCCTGCAGTTCTTGAAAGACAACTTGAAGTAACAAAAAAGCGGCCCGAGAGGGCCGCTTTCAGTTATTTTTTCTGGTCGCTTCATAGGCGGCCAGGTATTTGTTAACAGTAATTTTGGAGATAATTTTGCCGAGGTCCTGCAACGGGAGGTCTTCCAGTTTTTTAAACCGGATGCACGATTTTCCCATATTCAGCTTTTTGCTGATTGCCTTGAAGGCGTCGCGGATAGCGTTAGTCGTTTCCGGGTTGATGTACGCGCACATCAAGTACAGTCCGTAATGATTTTTCTGTGCGGCGATACCGGCAAACATGAGGGGCTGTCCATTGTACGTATGTGGATAGCGGGAGAGGGGAATTTCATAGGTGATCATGCCCCAGTTCATGACTTCTTTATACCCTTTCGGAAGATGTTTTTTTATTGTTGCGCGTACTTTGGAAACGACTTTTCGGTCTTCTGGCGAAAGGCTTTTCAGGTATTCGCTGACCGTTTTCGCAGGATGCTTAAACATAGTTAGGTTTCTTTGCCGGGCTTATAATATCTTTTCCCTTTCAATTTGTCCGGCAACAAACTTTCCTCCGTATACGCTTCATACCCCTTGCCATAGCCCAATTCTTTCATCAGCTTGGTTGGGGCGTTGCGGATGTTCATGGGGACTTCCAGGTTCCCGTGTTTTTTTACGTCATCGACGGCATCAAAATACGCCTCATAGGCTGAACGGTCTTTCTTGCTGGTGGCAAGGTAGACCACGCCATGCGCAAGGTTGATTTGTGCTTCTGGCAAACCGATCACTTCGCAAGCTCTAAACACTTCGTTGGCCACCACCAACGCCGTCGGCTGCGCCATGCCGATATCCTCGCTAGCAAAAATGACCATGCGGCGAGCGATAAACAGCGGATCCTCTCCGGCGTCAATCATGCGGGCGAGGTAGTACAGCGCGGCGTCCGGCTGCGACGCGCGCATGGATTTGATGAAGGCGCTGATGACATTGTAATGCTCTTCGCCTTTTTTGTCGTAGCGCAGGTACTTGGACTGCAGCGCTTCTTTCAGGGAGTCCACGGTGATGTTGCCGTATAAGTGCTGCGCCGCGTCGAGAATGGTTAAAACTTGCCGCGCGTCACCGTTGGCCATGGCCACCAGCCAGTCTTTAGCCTCGTCGTCCATGTCCAGTCCGGTGCGTTCGATAATGGCGCGTACGCCTTCATCGTTGTGCGGCTCCAGTACAAAGACGCGGCAACGGGAAAGCAGGGCGGAGATAACCTCGAAGCTGGGGTTTTCCGTGGTCGCGCCGATAAGTGTCAGCTCGCCGCTTTCAACGTAAGGAAGGAGGAAGTCTTGCTGCGCTTTGTTGAAGCGGTGTATTTCGTCCAAAAACAAAATTTTAGGTTTTAGGGTTTGTGTTTGCACGATTTTTCGCACGTCTGCCTTGCCCGCGGAAACAGCGGATAATTCAAAAAGCTGCGCGTCCAGAGATTTGGCGTAGATGCGGGCGATGGTGGTTTTCCCCGAACCTGGCGGCCCCCACAGAATAAAAGAGAACAGGTGCTTTTTCTCAATGGCAGTGCGCAAGGGCTTTCCTGGACCTACCAGATGCTGCTGGCCCACGAATTCCTCAATGGTTTTTGGCCTGATTTTGGCGGCAAGCGGTTGCATATGCGTTCAGGCTAGCATGAACAAAACATGAACACAA
>CAYQCH010000001.1:65326-67894 GCA_964415935.1 uncultured Gammaproteobacteria bacterium | reverse complement strand
GGCGGCAAGCGGTTGCATATGCGTTCAGGCTAGCATGAACAAAACATGAACACAAATGATTTTGGGGTTGGCAAAATGTTGCAACCATGTTGATATTCCAACAGTTCTTTCACTCTTTTTTGCCCGTGCGTGGCTGGTAAAGAGCGCGTGATGGCCGATCCGAAGATCGAGACTGTTGAGATGGCGGGACACCCGTTTGTGCAGACCACCTACCCAAACGGCACCAAGTCCGTCGAACTTGGCGAGTTTGAGGTAGACTACGACGAGCCGCTCGGCTGCAAGATTGAGGCTGGTAAGTTCAGGTGGTTTTGCCCGAATATTACTGACAAACGCTTCCCCTTTGAACAAAGGGGGAGAAGGAAGAGCACGCTGCTGCTCGTCAATCTGGGGGATGCACGTCGTCCTACAACCGAGGTTGAGGCGGCTATCCAGCAACTGCAGGCAGTTCCGTCCGACTTGGCTCAATTGCTTGAGGTGGCCAAGACATTCCCGGAGCTTCAGCGTCTCTTCTACATTGTTGCGCTCGGCTCCTATTGGACGTATGCTGAGTGGCTTAAGCCACGAAGTGCGTATGCACCACTGCTCGGCAGGGGCAGCGATTGTCGTTGGTTGTCCGTCCAGGGATTCGACCACGATTGGGGCGGCTGCTTTTGGTTCCTTGCGGCGCGCGAGCATCGCCAGTAGGAACAGGCTTGCCCCGACCAGAGACGGTTCTCTGGTCGGGGCCTTTGTTTTATTTCACCGCTGTGGGTTTCTTTTCCGCGCGGCTTGAGTCGGATAATTCAAGTTGGGGCACAACTCCCGTGTCCAGGTATTCCAATCGGCTTGCCTCCAGGATAGTCGCTTCCAATGCTGCGTGTGCCTGCACCTCGGCGCGGCTGTACCCATCCACCACGGTTATCACGTTCTGCGCTTTTAGCTCCATTGCTTCGAGGCGAGAGCCGTTGGCCACGTCGACGTTCAGGGATTCCGTGGACCCGGACAGAGACAGGCGGGAAGCGTTTGAGACGTCCGCCGTAACAGACTGCTGCGTCCCGGAGGCTTCAGCGCGCGAACCGTTTTCCAGCTTGATGTTCATCTGCGTTGTGTCTCCGGAGAAGATAAAGGATGAACCGTTTTCCGCGCTGATCGTCAAAGTGGAGATGGCGGATTCCATCTCCATGCGGCTGCCGTTTTCCACATGCACGTTCATGGTTTCTTGCGTGAAGCCTGTCACCGCGGCTCGGCTGCCATTGATAACAGACAATCCGGAAACCGTGGGCATCGTCACTTCAATTTGCACGCCGCGACGCAGGCAGAACAGGCATAATCGCCAGCTACGCCCTTGTTGGCGAGTCACAAGCGTGCCGTCTTCAACCGTAAGTTCCAGCCGTTCCAGCGACTCCGCATCGCCCGACGCTTTCACGTCGAATGTATCGCCTTGCCGCAAGGTAAGGGCGTGGCCGCTTGTAATCTCAATGCGTTCAAAATCCGCCAGATCAAATGGCTTTGTTTCCGGCGCAAGCAAAACGGCTTTGCGTTCGTCCCACTTTTCGGCGTATTCGGGGCCATAGCGCAGGGCAACCGCGCCTCCGGTCAGCAGGGCCGCAAACCAGATAGCGACCAGCCCGGCCACGGCCGGCGTTTTAAACTTGCTTTTACCGCTCAACAGCGATGCGCCGGCCAGGAAGATAAACTTCAGCGGGACAACCAGGGCCAGGAAGGCAGAGGAAGCCAAAACGTAGAAAACGGTTCTGTCCATGACATCGCGCCAGGGGAAATCAACATAAGGAGAATTGATGTTTACGAACAAGGCGACTAAAGCGAATGTGGCGGCCAGAATCCCCGCAAGCGCGGCAGCGGCAATAAAGAACCCGGCGACTTTGGCCAGAGCCAGCACAAGTTTGCCCAGCACCTGCAGCAGCCCTTCAATCAGCCGCGTGAGCGCGTCAAAGGGCGCGCGGATGCCTTTTTTCAGCGCTTCATTTTTTTTTACTTGTTCATCCGCGCGCTGCATGGTTTCGCGAAACTTCTTCTCCAGCGAAGCGATGGTCACCGGTTCGCCATGCATGGCCATTTTTTCCGATGGAGTGGAGGCTTCCGGAACAATCAACCATAAAATCAAGTACACGATCACGCCTGTGCCGCCGGCGAATAACGTTAAAATGAAAATCAGTCGCACAATGGTCGGGTCGATGCCGCCGAAATATGCGGCCAAACCCGATGCCACACCGCCTAAAATTTTGTTGTCCGGATCGCGGTACAACTTACGCTTTGTTTTGGGCGCTTGCGCATCGGCGCTTCCGTTTCCGGAGGGCTCTTCGCTGAATTCTTTGAAATCTTCCACCGTGCCCATAGTTTTGATCACTTCATCGACGTCCGCCTGGTTGATCACGCGGTTTGTCCCATGTGTTTTGGCATTGAACTGCTCGGCCATGCGGCTTTCTATGTCCGAGACGATTTCTACCCGGTCGGGGTATGAGGCAAAATGCTGCCGCACAGCGTTTACGTACAAGTCCAGGCTTTGATAAGCGGGTTCCTCCACGTGGAAGAGCTGCCCGTCCAGGGTGATGCTGATGGTTTTATGCA
>CAYQCH010000001.1:0-65226 GCA_964415935.1 uncultured Gammaproteobacteria bacterium | reverse complement strand
GGTTCCTCCACGTGGAAGAGCTGCCCGTCCAGGGTGATGCTGATGGTTTTATGCATATTGTTTCATCAAAGAGGTTATGGATTTGTTCAAAGATTTCCAGGTGGCCATGAGTTCGCGGATCATTTCGTCGCCGGCGGCGGTTACGAAGTAATACTTGCGCGGCGGGCCGTTTTGGGATTCTTGCCATTCATAGTCGAGCAGTCCTTCGCGTTTGAGGCGGTTTAAAAGGGGATAAATGGTTCCTTCTACCACAATCAGCTCATGGTTCTTCAGTTCTTTGAGCATGTCGGATGCGTACATCTTTTGGCTGCTGGCAATGAGCAGCAAAATGCAAAATTCCAGCGATCCTTTGCGCATCTGCGATTTGGTGTTCTCGATATTTTTTTGCGCGTTTGTCATATGGCGCTACTTTACCACATGGTATATTGCAATGCAAGGTACTGTTGATTTTCTTGATTTCCTTGCTTATTCTATGCCCTCAGGAGGGGTCATGATCATGAAGATCGTGGACGATTGGGTCGTCCGCGCAGCATTGTTGAAACGAGCAGACATCCGCGCGCTGCGGGTCTGCCACGAAGAGAATGGCATGCCCTGGTGGCATGCCTTGCCGGAAGAGCAACTCAGCCGCGTCTACGCCTACAACAGCGTGTTCGGCTGGGGTCTGGCGGACAAGGACTTTCTGCGGCTTCCTGCGCCGCCGCCGCGCCCGCCGGGGAAGCATACGGCCATTGTCCTGGCCGTGTACTTCCGTAACGTGGAAGAAACGTTTCGACGCTGGTGGCAGGCCATCGAATGGCAACTGGGCAGGTACTGCCGGCTGGATCGCGTGCGGCCGGACGCCAGCCATCTCACGGTTCTCGAAGGCAGCCATCATCCTCGCCGGCTGATGCGTTGGGAGGTCATCGACCTCGGCGCGCATGAGGGCAAGGCCGTTTCCCAGGTCCGTTCGCCGCTGTCATCTCCGCATGCGGGCATTCTCGCGGCGATGGCGCTTCACGATAAGTGGACCATTACCATGGATGGCTGGTGCCGGGCGATGTTCGTGCATCTCGCCGGCTACGAAGCGCGTCGGCGGCGCGGATCGAGCAAGATCTACGTCCCCAGCGTCTTTTGGCAGAAGCCCAGGCTCTATTTGGGCCTGCGCCCGCTCGATGAAGCGTTTTCCACCACGGCGGTTCCGTGCTTCGTCGCATAAGGAGGATCAGAGTCATGAGCCCGTTGAGCACTCGCATGTCGAACGCTCCGGGCTCTTTTTTATTTGGAACATCATTGACAAAAAATTGTTTTTTGCCTAAACTAGGTGCACCGACTATTGGATTTCGCAGGCCGATTCATTGAATCGCCTGCGATGTTTATTTTATGCGCTTTAGTCACCCGGAAAAAAATCTGTTGTACGCCAGCAATCTCTGGTATTTGGGCGAAGGGCTCTTCGGCCCTCTTTTTGCCGTGTATTCGGAGCATATCGGCGGCAGTATTTTGGATATCAGCTGGGCCTGGGCCATGTTTATGGTGGTAACGGGTTTTGCCACTATTATCGTCGGGAAAATTGCCACGACGGAACGCCGTCAGAAGTGGTTTGCCGTTATTGGCTATGCGCTGAACGCCTTGATGACGTTTGGGTATTTGTTCGTACAAAATCCGTTTCAGCTCATGGTTGTTCAGGCTATTTTGGGGGTTGCGCAAGCCATGGCTACGCCTACGTGGTACGCCCTGTATTCCCAGTACGGCACGCGTAGCTCCGGCGAATCCTGGGGGCAGGCGCAAGGCCAGTCCAGCATCATCATGGGCGCGGCGTTTCTGGTGGGCGGCAGCGTGGCCGCGTATGCCTCTTTTAAAATGCTTTTTGTCATGATGGGAATCATCCAGGTTGTCGCCACCGTCGCCATGTTCGGCGTGTTGCGTCCCGATGAAGAGGAAGGAGGGGAGACGGCCGAAGAGCCTGCCAGTAGCGGCCTTTCCTTGGAATATACGACGTAGGCGGGGCATTCAAGTTTGTCGATTTCCGGTATAATTAGCTCTGGAGTTAGTCACGAGCTGGCTCCTACAATAAGCAAATGTAAGTATGCTATTACTCGCCACGTTCGGCGCAGGGTGCTTCTGGGGCGTCGAAGAAACATTTCGCAATATTCCCGGTGTCATTTCCACGGCTGTCGGCTATGAAGGCGGCACCATGGAAAACCCGACGTATCAAGATGTTTGCACGGACACAACCGGCCATGCCGAGGTCGTGCAGGTGGAATTTGATCCGGCCAAAGTCAGCTACGACCGCCTGCTGGACGTGTTTTTTTCCAGCCATAACCCCACCACGCTGAACCGCCAGGGTCCCGATATCGGCAACCAGTACCGCTCTGCCGTTTTTTACCATGATGAAGAGCAGAAGCTGGCTGCGCAGGCCGCCATAGAAAAATGGAATGCCACCGGGAAATGGGACAAGCCCATCGTAACCAGCCTGGAGCCGGCGCAGACATTTTATAAGGCGGAAGAATACCATCAGCAGTACCTGGCCAAGCGCGGACTATCGACCTGCCACATATGAATGCCATTGATTTCATCAAGGTCGCGTTGAAAGACTACAAAGTCGGCGCCATCACCAAAAGTTCGCCCCATACGGTGCGCGCCATTTTAAAGAAGGTGCGGCCTGGCTATAAGCTGGTGGTGGAGTACGGCGCCGGCGACGGAGTCATCACCAAAGAGCTTTTGTCTCGTTTGCCTGGTGACGCCAAAGTCGTGGCTGTTGAATTGAATAAAGACTTTCTCCCGTTGCTCAACGAGATTAAAGATGATCGCCTGGCCGTAAAAAATGAGGATGTGGTTCGGTTGTCAGAGGATTTTTCCACTACTGGATTAAAAACAGCGGATGCCGTCATTTCAGGCATCCCGTTTTCGTTTTTTAATCCAGCCACCCGCGAGCGCATTGTACGCAATACCCATCGCAACCTGCGCGATGGGGGGGCATTCATTGTCTATCAATATTCACCGCTGATGCTGCCCGTGCTGAAAAAGTATTTTCGGCATGTAAGCCTGAGCGTAGAACCGCGCAATGTATTTCCGTATTTCATCATGGTCGCAGAAAAATAAACATATGCCATCCAAAAAACCGAGTCGAAAACTGTTTGCTGAAATGTCATACAAAGACCTTGACTCGAGCTTGTTTTCTGAGTTGGTTTCAAGCGAACAGATGTTCCGGCGTATTGCCGAACTGACGCACGATTTGATTGTTCAAACGGACATTGCCGGAAAGATTAAATTCATCTCGCCGTCAGTAAAACCATTGCTTGGGTATGAGCAGCGCCCGCTGTTTGGTCAGGGCGTGTTCGACCTTGTGTATGTGGCCGACAAGGTAAAGGCGGAAGAAGCATTCAAGCAAGTGATCACGGATGGGCAAGACTCCCGCGCCTTTATCCGGTTGCTTCGCAGCAAGGGTGATTATATTTGGGCAGATATTTCCGTTCAGGTCGCCACAGATGACGCGGGGAAGGTGGTAGGCACATTCGCCGTTGCGCGCGACGTAACCGAACAAGTGACGGCCACGGAACTGCTTAAGAAGGTCAATAGGGAGTTGCGCACATTCCGCCTGGCGGTCGAGAATGCGTTTAACCACATCATTGTTACCGATCCGGAGGGAAAAATCATGTTTGCCAACAAGGGCGTGGAACGCGTAACACAGTACAGCGTCAAAGAAGTGCTGGGAAAAACCCCGGCCTTATGGGGGCGCCAGATGCCGGCCGCATTTTATAAAGATTTTTGGAAGCAGGTAAAAGATAATCTGCAGCCATTTCGCGGTGAAATCATCAACAAGCGCAAAGACGGCACGCTGTATCGCGCGTTGGCAACCGTCTCGCCGATTCTGGATGAGCAGGACAAGCTACTGGGCTTTGTCGGTGTTGAAGAAGATATTTCCTTATATAAACCGGCGAGTAAATAACCTTCCCCATGGATTTTTTACAACAGCTGCAGTGGCGTTCCGCCACCCACGATTTTGACGCCAAACGGCGGATTCCCCGTAAAGACCTGCGGGTCTTGCTGGAGAGTTTGCGCATGACACCCTCGGCGTACGACCTGCAGCCGTGGAAGTTTGTACGCGTCAAAGACAAAGGGGTTCGCTCCCAGCTCCGCCAGCACTCCCACGATCAGCCGCAGGTGACAGAGGCTTCCGAGTTTCTCGTGCTGTGCGCCAGGACATCTCTTACGCCTCGAGATGTCAATCGCTACATTCGGGTTGCCTCCCAGATCCAACGCCTGGCAGAATCTTCGTATACGAAATACAAGCGGATGATTGCCAAAGACGTGGCGCGTCTGTCAGCGCGGGAGCGGGCCGACTGGAACGCTCGTCAGGTGTATATCGCCCTGGGGTTTTTGCTTGCCACGGCCGCATACATGAATATTGATGCCTGCCCCATAGAGGGGTTTAACCCCAAAAAATTTGAGAAGATTTTGGGCCTGAAACGACATGGCGTCATTCCGGTTGTTTGTGTTGCCCTGGGTTACCGTCGTGCCGAGAAACAGGGAAAAAAGGCTTATAAAAAGGTGAGATTTGCCGCAAAAGAGGTGTTTTTGGAGCGGTAACGGGCGAGGCTGTTACTTTTTAGGCCGGCTTTCCGTATATTCATGTGCAAGCGACACACGCTTGAAAAAACGTTCATCAATCGCATGGCCATGCAAAACAATGAACACGACGTTACCGCGGCGTCACAAGGCGACCGACAGGCGTTTGGCCGCCTCTACGACGCGTACGTCCAGGACATCTACAACTTTATCTATTACAAAACGCATCATGTGGAGACGGCGCAGGATTTGACGTCACAGACGTTCATGAAAGCCCTGCGCTCCATGGGACGATTTGATGCGCAGCGCGCTGCTTTCCGCACCTGGTTGTATAGCATTGCGCGAAACGCCGTCATCGACCATTATCGCCGCGCGCGTCCCACTTCCAACATAGAGGATGCGTTTGACCTGGCTTCAGATGCGGACATTGAGCGCGACGCGCATGTGGCGCAGATGATGCAAAAAGTGCAGCCATTGCTGGCAGATCTCAGCGCCGAACAGCGCGAAATTGTCCTGTTGCGCCTATGGCAAGGAAAGTCGTATCGCGAAATTGCGGACATCATCGGAAAATCCGAGGGCGCATGTAAGGTCATGTTTTCTCGGACTGTCCGGCACTTACAGAAGGCCATGCCAAGCCTGACGCTCCTCTTTATCTCCTTGTTTCTCCCACGCCTATGAAATCATCTACCACCATAGAACAAATCGTGCGAGAGCTCTGCGACATGGAGCCGAGCCTGGCCGGACGCAAGGACGAATTGCGCCGCATTGTCCAGTCGCTTCTGGATCAGCAGCCAGCGAACACTTTTGACAAGGCCTTCGCCCGCCGATTGCGCCGCCAGCTTCTGGCCGCCGACCGTCCATCCTTATCACCTATCAAAACGCTTATGTCATTCATCACTTCCGCGCGCCTGACGTACGGGCTTTCTGGAGCTCTGGTCGCGCTGGTATTCATGCTGCCGGTCATGTACCTGGCCACCACGCCCGCGCGCAACCTGAGCAGTCTTTCTTCTTCTGATCTCATTTCCTCTTTGACGAATACGCCCGTATTCACGCCGCAGACCAGTAACGCCTTTGGTTCATTGGCCGTGCTGGCGGAAGCGAGCCGCTCGCAAAGCGGCGGCGGTTTCGGCGGCGGGGGATTCCCGGCTCCGAGCCCCGCATCGGATAAAATTGCTTCTGAAATGGTTATTGATCGGCCCTGGTACCAGCCGTACAAGTTCGTGTATCGCGGCGATGAGCTGACCGTAGACGAAGCCAGCCTTGATGTGCATAAGCGCATCAAGCGGCTCAACAGCTCTGACATTGCGCGCATCGCCTCCGGCTTGGGCGGAGAGCTCGTGAATATCGGCAGCTTCGCCAATCCGCAGGTCCGATCCATCGATTTGTATGAAGACCGCGCCGGCGGCTACAACATCGGCATCAACTTCTTTGAAGGCACGGTGTACATCAACCCCAATTACGAAACCTGGTTTGCCGAGCAGAACGCGGCTTGCGCCCGCGGCAACTGCCCGCCGCCGCTGACCATCGGCGAGGCCATTCCTGACAGCGAGGCCATTTCCATCGCCACGTCTTTCCTTGCCCAGCACGGCATTGACGCTTCCACATATGGCGCGCCGGTTATGGACAACCAATGGCGCCTTGCCTATGACCAGGCCGTCGATAAATCCCAGGTGTATATCCCCGATACCGTCGGCGTGGTGTTCCCGCTGCAGCTGCAGGGACAGGAAGTGCGGGATACCGGCGGGAACTTGTATGGCCTGCGTGTCGAAGTTCATCAGCGCGAAAAGAAAGTCTTTGGCGTCTGGAACCTCAACGTCCAGCGGTATGAATCATCTTCGTACCCCACGGAGCAGGATGCCTCCCGCATTATCAAGGTTGCTGAGCGGGGCGGCCTGTACGGCTGGTGGGGAGCCGAGGAGGCCCCCGATGCCAAGGAAATCGCTTTGGGCACGCCTACGCATACCTTGATGCAGTTCCTGCATTACACGAACGGAGTGAACGAAGAACTCTATGTACCAGCGCTGGTATTCCCGGTTCTTGATGCGCCGCAGGATTACTACGGCCAACGCTCGATCGTTGTGCCTGTTATCAAAGAAATCCTGGATTCCTACGAACAACAGGTGATTATGCCGCTGGGTATTGGGGGCGGCGCCATGCTGAAGGAGACATCATCCATTGCGCCGGTTCCCCCGGCCATCGATCCGGCCACCGCGCCATCAGCGCCGGCCAGCGAGCCAAAACAATAAAAACCCTTGACGTGCACAAAAGCAGTCCCTTCGCGGGACTGCTTTTGCTATACTAGGGATCTGAACCTGATATGCATGTTATGAAACGCATTCTCAAGCTCTTTTTCCTTATTCTTTGTGTTATTTCAGCCGCCGCTCTTCTGGGCGGTTTTATCGGAACATGGCTTGCCGGCCGCAGCGACGAGCAGCAACTGTTTGCCGCCGGCACATTGCCGGCTCCGCTGCCTGATGGGTTCTTTGCCGGTTCAGCGGATGTCCAAGGGCGTTGGAAAGGCAAACAGTTTGACCGCGCGCAGGCCAGGGGCATAAACATATTCTCCGCGCGTACCGGCGACAGGCAGCTGTATCCATTTCGCACTTCGGTGGGGAAGGGCCTGCGCGATACCGAAAAAGACGTACTCCAGATCGATTACGACCTGGAAGGAAACCCTTTCTGGCTGCGGCCGGCGTTGGACGAAGTCGTCCAGGTCGAGCCGGGCATGCTGCTGGGCAAGCTTCATTACCGCCTCATTCCCGGGTTTCCCTTTACCATTACATTTTTCCGTCTTGCCCCCGGCCCCGTGGTCCAATGATGATGCGGCAGGCATTGCCCGGCCCCACGGGCTGAGTTGAAAAATCAGGCGCCGTTTCCTATACTCCATTCTACGATTCATGGAATTCGTTGTTATGCATACCATTGAAGTAAAGGGGATCAGCAAATCGTATCATCAGAAAAAGGCCGTCGACACACTCTCGTTTACTGTCGAATCAGGCCATATCATAGGCCTGCTGGGACCTAACGGCGCCGGCAAGACCACCACCATGAGCATCATGACCGGCATTTTGGCGCCGGATGATGGGGAGGTGTTGTTTGACGGCGTAAAGCTGACCCATGAAACGGAGGCCGGTATCAAGGCCGCCATCGGGTTCCTGTCAGAGGTCAATCCGTTGTACCGCGACATGCTGGTGGAAGAGTACCTGGCCTACATGGCCGGCTTGCGAGGCATGGAAAAAGCCGAGGCAAAGGAGGCCATTAACCGCGTGGCGAAGGAAACGGGTATCGCAGACAAGTTGCGCCAGCCGATTGAAGAGTTGTCTAAAGGTTACAAACAGCGCGTGGGCCTGGCCCAGGCCATTTTACATGACCCAAAGGTGCTTATTTTGGACGAGCCTACGGAAGGGCTTGACCCCAACCAGCGCGTGACCATCCGCGAGCTCATCAGCCGGCTGGGAAAAGACAAAACGGTCGTTATCAGCACGCACGTTTTGTCTGAAGTACAGGCCATGTGCGACAGAGTCATCATCCTCAACCAGGGACGCTTGATTACCGAAGGCCCGGTGCAAGACGTGCTTCGCCAGGGGCAGGAAGGGCAGAAGGTTGAAATTTCCGCCATCGGCCAGGGCATCCGTCAGACGCTCGAACAGCAGGGGGGCGTCCGCATTGTTGAAGAAAAACAGGTCGACGGCCGCACCAATATCACGCTGCTGTCGGGTGAAAGTGGCGACATCAGGCCCAAGATTTTTGCCCTGGCAAAAGAGCATGGCTGGGTTTTGTATGAATTGCACGAGGCATCCGTCAGTTTTGAGGATATTTTCCGGTCCTTAACCGCATCGTAAGAGCAGCGTATGAAAGCATTTCTTGCCGTATTCAAGAAGGAAATAAAGGCCTACGTCGACCATCCGCTGGCGTATATCCTGGCCATCGTCTTTTTAGTCATCAACCATTTTTTGTTCTTTCGCGCCGCTTCGGTCGAGCAGGTCATGAGTTTGCGTTCGATGTTCGGCCTATTGCCGTGGATGTTGTTGTTTTTCGTCCCGGCTCTGACCATGCGTTCCTGGGCGGAAGAGCGCAAGGAACAAACGCTCTCTTTGCTGCTGAGCTATCCGGCGCCGGTCTGGGTCATTGTCGCCGGTAAATTCGCGGCGGCCTGGGCGTTTATCACGGCCATTTTGCTCGTGACCGTCAGCATCCCGGCTTCCTTGTCAGCGGCTGGCGACTTTGACACGGGTGTCATCGCGGCCCAGTATTTAGGGGCCATACTACTGTCCGGCGCCATGGTCGCCGTCGGTCAATGGGCTTCCACGTTGTCGAAAAACCAGGTTGTGGCGTTTGTTATCGCCATCGGGACGTTGGTGGCGTTTTATCTGATCAGCCTGGATGCCGTGCTGTTATCCTTGCCATATCCTCTGAACATCATCGGCCAGCAGCTGGGCATGCTTTCCCATGTGCAAAGCCTGTCGCGAGGACTGATTGACGGGCGCGATGTGTTGTACTTCCTTTCTGTGATGGCCGTGTTTGGCGCCCTGTCCGTGGCCTGGTTGTTTAAACAAAAGACTGCGCCGCGAGATCCGTTGTGGAGGAGGCTGCAAAGCACGGTTGTCGTTATTATCGCGATTGCCGTCGTTGTAAATTTGTTCGGACAGTCGTTTACGGTCCGTTTTGACGCCACTGCCCAAAACATTTACAGCCTGTCCGCCGCGACAAAGCGGATTTTGGCCGACCTGGACGATACGGTCCGTTTTACGTTTTACCGTTCAAAAAAGTTGCCGACGCAGATGGAACTGGTCTCGCGCGACATCCAGGATTTGCTGCGGGATTACCAGAAGTTTGGCGGGCGCCACGCCGAGTTGAACGTGAAGTATCCTGACCAGGACGAAGACGCGGCCATGGAGGCGCGAGAACAAGGCGTCCCCGCCATCCGTTTCAACGTCTTGAGCCAGGATGAGTTTACGGTTCAGGAGGGGTACATCGGCATCGTGGTGGAATTTTTGGACAAGCAAGAAGTCATCCCGTTCGTGCAAAGCACCGATGACCTGGAGTATCGGTTGTCTCGCGCCATTCTGGCGCTGCGCAGCACGGCCAAACCTAAAGTGGGGTACGTTTCCGATTTTGGAGGAAAGACGCTGGAAGAAGTTGCCGCCTTTGCCGAGCAGTTGCGGCAGAACTACACCATTGAAGACGTCCGGTTGTCCGCGTCGGAAGAAGGACAAGCCGTCGATCAGATTGATGAAAGCATTGACGTCTTGGTTATTGCCGCCCCGACCCAGGCGTATTCCGAGGCTGCCATTGCGGAAGTAAAAAACTTTGTTTCTCGCGGCGGGAAAATTTTCTGGATGCTTCCCGGGGTGACAGTTGATACCAGCCGTCTGAGCGCCGCCGGCGTCAAAACGGGACTGGAAGATATTCTTGCCGGTGCCGGCATTGAAGTGCGTCAGGACCTGGTCGCGGACATTCGGTCGCATGAAACGGTGAACTTCAGCGCCGGATTATTCACCTATTTTTACCCGTACCCCTATTGGGTGCGCGCCAATACCGGGCGGCATGTGCTGGCGGGCAATATCCAGCAGGTCATGTTACCCTGGCCCAGCTCCGTCATGTTGGATGAAAGCGCGCCCGGCGACGCATATCCGCTCGTCGAAACCACGCCGCAGGGGGTACGCTTCACTTCAAATTTTCAGCTCAGCCCAGACCGTCTGCCGGACTTTACCAGCCTGGAAACGGCTTCCTACATGCTGGCCGCTGCTGTAGAGAACGTTCCCGCCGCTGAGGGCCAGCCCGCCGGGCGGTGGGTCGTAGTCGCGAACAGCGAATTTTTAGGGGATTCCATGCTGGCCCAGTTCCCGCAAAACGGTTCACTGGCCTTGAATGCCATTGACTGGCTTAGCCAGAATGACGCGTTGGTGGCCATCCGCAGCAAGCAGAGCCAGCCGGCCGCCATGATCTGGCCGTCCAAATCCGCTCAAACGGCGGTCAAGTGGGGGAATACCGTTGGCGCGCCGGTTGTTGTCGGTCTCGTCGGCGCCGTATGGCTGTATCGCCGCCGCAAGTACATCAATTCCACCAATTAACCTTCCCGTATGAAACGATTGTCCACGCTTCTCGTCATGTTTGTTGTTCTTGTCCTTGGCTATGTTGGTTTGCGCTGGTACGCGCGCCCGGCATCGTTTGAGCCGCCTGCGGCCTTGCGTTTTGAAGGGCTGCCCGCCGAGTCCATAGACGAAGTGCGGCTGGTATTCGGAGACGGCAAACAGATTGACGTGCGGGAATCGAATGGGGAGTGGCGTATTGATGATGCTCCGGCAAACGCGCAAAAAATCGAGGATCTTATCGCCTCGCTGAGGACTGCCTCGGTTACGTCGCGGGTATCCGGAAACAAACAATATCATGAGCGTTTTGAGGTTGACGGCAAAGGCGTGCGACTGACCATGCTGGAAAGCGACCAGGTGAAAGCCGAGATGATTGTCGGCAAGACCGCCGGCGGCGATGCCGTGTACGTCCGGTTGCCTGACCAGGATGATGTCTATGTCATGAATGGGTTTCCCCGCTATGCGTTGAATGAAGATCCCAGCTTCTGGCGCGATCGCGCACTGGCCTCGTTTACTGCTGACCAGGTTCGTCGTGTCACATATAACGAGAATCAGATCAATTGGGATTTGGTGAATACCACGTCCGGTTGGACCCTTGGCACAAACCGCATCGCCGCACAGGTGGTTGATACGGATAAGGTCACAGACTGGTTGCGCTCTTTCGCGCAGCTCGGGGCTTCTGATTTTCCGTCCAAAGAGGATGTGGAAAATGCCCGCAGCAATCGCAGCACCTTTGCCACCGTGGTCATTGAAGTAGGAACGGTAGATACGTTTGAGCGCAAGGAAACCTGGAACATATATGCCAACGGCGGAGAAACCTATTTGGTTGTTCGCGGCTCGGATGGCATCGGGTATAACGTCCCTACGCAAAATATTGACGATGCCCTGAGCGATTACGGGGCCATGAGGACAAAGTTCACGCTGACGGAAGAAGAAAAAGCCGCAGCAGCCGAAGAAACAAATAAATAGCGCGGTTGTCTTTTTGGTCCCCGCAGGGTAACCTTGGGGCGCTATGTCACGCGAAGTGGAGGAAATCAAACAGCGGCTGGACATTGTCGAGACGGTGCAGCAATACGTTCCGCTCAAGCGCGCGGGCGCCAACCATAAAGGCAACTGTCCGTTCCACCAGGAAAAATCGCCGTCATTCATGGTCAGCCAGGGCAAGCAAATCTGGCATTGTTTCGGCTGCCATGAGGGCGGCGATATTTTTTCATTTGTCCAAAAAATAGAGGGGTTGAATTTTTACGAAACCTTAAAACTTCTTGGAGAACGCGCGGGCGTGAAGATCGAAAAACGCGTTTCTCCCCAGGAGGTGCAAAAAAAGGACGCGTTGCGGGAGGTGCTGGAGACAACGCGCGCGTTTTATCACAAGATTTTGACATCACATCCGCAGGCGGCGGGGGCGCGCGCGTATACCACCTCCCGCGGCCTACGTCCGGAGACGTTGTCCACCTTCAACATCGGATTCGCGCCCGATGCCTGGGACGTTTTGCAGAAGTTTTTGTCTTCCCGCGGTTTTTCCAATGAAGATATGGTTGCGGCCGGCGTCATGGTGTACAACCAGGAGCGCCGTTCATATTACGACCGGTTCCGCGGACGGCTGATGATTCCATTATGCGACGTAAACGGCCGCGTCGTCGGATTTACGGCGCGCGCCATCGCCAAGGAGTTTGAGGGGGGCAAATACATCAATACGCCGCAAACCGAACTATACGACAAAAGTCGGGTTGTGTTCGCGCTGGATCAGGCGAAGCAAGCCATAAAAGCTGCCGGCCATGTCGTGGTTGTGGAAGGAAACATGGACGCCATAAGTTCGCATCAGGCAGGCGCCAAGCAGGTGGTCGCCGTGTCGGGCACGGCTTTTACGGAAGCGCAAATCGCCTTGCTGAAGCGATTTACAAATACGTTGATTTTTTCTTTTGACGCCGACGCGGCCGGGTTCATGGCGGCGCGGCGGGGTATGGAGCTGGCTCTGCGCGCTGGCATGAGCGTCAAGGCGCTGACGCTGCCGTACGGCAAAGACCCGGATGAATGCATACAGAAAGATCCTGTGTTGTGGGAGCAGGCCATTGCCTCGGCGCGGCCGGTGATGGATGTTATTTTGTCGCGCAGCCTGGCAACCTATGATCCGCGACTACCAGACGGGAAGAAACAGATTGCTCAGGACGTATTATCGATGCTTAAACATTTCACCAATCCCGTGGAAGTGGAACATTACGTCCGGCTGCTGGGAGATGAACTCCAGACCAGCCACGAAGCGTTGTACCAGGTGCTTCGCCAGCAGCCCGTCCAGGCCGCGCGGCCGCGCAGCCAGCCGCAGCCCGGCGCCAAGGCCATGCTCGAGCCGCAAAAACCGGCCGCCGCGCCTTCGCCGGAGCAATCGGCCAGCCAGGATATTTTGGCCTTATATGCCATGCATCCGGGGTTTTTGGACGGGTACGCATTGGAAGATTCTTTGATATTGCCCGGGTCGGAAGAGCGGGCCCTTTACAAAGAGATGAAATCATTTTATGATATGGCCATATCAGCAGGGGAGAACCCCCTGTTTACTGAAGCCTTTTCGAAAAGGCTCGCACATGATTTGCAAACTTTTTTTTCGCGCTTGCAGCTGTACGGCGACAAGGAATTCGCCGAGCTGACCGGACCTGAAGCGACGCAGGTTTTGGGCGCGCGCCTCTCGTTTCTGAAACGAAAGCGGCTGGAAGACCAGCTGCGCAACCTCCAGGCGGACATCCGGGATGCGGAACGGGCGCAGGACATGGCCCGTCTCCAGCAGTTATCCCGGGATTTTTCCGTGCTTTCCCAACAATTAGCTCAAATCAATTAGTCCCACAAGCCAATCGGTGTCGCGTTTTGGCTGGTGAGCATGTGTATGCCAGCAAAGAAGCAACGTGCAAAGAAGTCCAAATCCAGCGCAAAGAAAGCGGCCAAAAAGAGTGCCAGCCGCAAGCCGCGCGCGCCGCTAGAACCGGCCGTGCCGCCGAACAAGGAAACACTAGATCGTTTGTTTAAAACAGCCAAGTCGCGTGGATTCCTCACCGAGCAGGAAGTGCTGTACGCATTTCCTGAAATCGAGGACTATATCGACGTGTTTGAAGATTTTTTGGAGCTGCTCTGGGACTACGGCGTGAGCGTCGTGGAGCAGAAAGGCGGACTGCTTCAGCTGCCAAGCGAACAGAAGAAGGCCGAAAAAACGGACAAGAAGGAAGAGAAGTCCAAGGTGTTGGGCATCGATTTAAGCGACATTTCCAGCGACTCCATCCAGATGTACCTGCGCGAGATCGGCAAGGTGCCGCTGCTGACTGCGGAAGAAGAAGTGGCCCTGGCCAAGCGCAAAGAACGCAACGATCCGGAAGCCAAGCAGCGGTTGATTGAAGCCAACCTGCGTCTGGTGGTGTCCATTGCCAAAAAGTTTACGGGCAAGTCCTTGTCCCTGTTGGACCTGATTCAAGAGGGCAACATCGGCTTGTTCCGCGCCGTGGAAAAATTTGAATACCGCAAGGGGTACAAGTTCTCCACGTATGCCACATGGTGGATCCGTCAGGCCATCACGCGTGCCTTGGCCGACCAGAGCCGTACCATCCGTATTCCGGTGCACATGGTGGAAACCATCAATAAGTTCCAGCAGGTGGAGCGTCGCCTCATCCAGGACCTTGGCCGCGAGCCGCTGCCGGAAGAAATCGCCGCGGAAATGGGCGAAGACGTGGAAAAGGTGCGCCATATCATGAAGATTTCCCAAGACACGGTTTCCCTGGAGACGCCGGTCGGCGATGATGATGAGGATTCCACGCTGGAAGAGTTCATTGAAGACGAAAAGAACATGATGCCGGATCGCTCAGCCGGCCTGCAGCTTCTCAAGGACCATGTGCGCGAGATCATTAAAAATCTCAGCCCGCGCGAGCAGAAGATTCTGGAAATGCGTTTTGGCCTTACCGACGGCGTAACCCACACGCTGGAAGAGGTGGGTCAGGAATTCGGCGTAACGCGCGAACGCATCCGCCAGATTGAAGCCAAGGCATTGCAGAACGCCTTGAACATGCCGCAGATCAGCCGGCTAAAAGATTATCTCCGCTAAAACGCAAAACCCGCTCCGAATGTCTCGGAGCGGGTTTTGGTTTAGGCGGCACGCGGGCGCGCGGTGGCGGGGCGGCGGCGTATCGGTTTGGGCGGGGGCGCTTGCCGCGGCTTTCGTCGTGGCGCGGCCTTGGCGGGTTCGGCTTTTGCTTCTGCGGGTTTAGACATTTCCCGGACCAGCTGTTTGAGGTTTACGCCCAGCGTGTCGGCAATGGCTTTGATTTCCGCGCCGCCGCTTTTTATCTCTAAGTATTCCGCCGCAGATGATCCGTATGGGTCAAAAGGCCTGTCATTCAAGCTGTTATGCAGCTCGATTAGCGTCTTAAGCAGCTCCTTTTTGGAATCAGCTGACAGCATGTCAATGCGCTTAAGGTCGGCGGCGGTTGCGTCCAAATCGCGCAACTTGTTCCATGTGCCGGCTTGCGGCAGCAATTTGCTGTGGGACATGTCGCCCAGGCGCTGGTGGAAAATGGCTGATAACTCTTTGAGGTCCTTGCTGGCGTCTTCGCGCTTGTCTTGGATTTCTTTCTCTGACGGCGGCAGATAGCCTTCAATGGGTTCTGCGTATGACGGCGCTACGGTCTCATCGCCAGACATATCTTCCAGCTCTTCCATGGAGAGGGTTTTTTCACCTGTATCAGCTTTAGTGGTCTCACCAGGGCGTTTGTTGAAAAAATTCTTCACGCCCTGGATGTCCGGGTTGCGCAGCAGGTCCGGATTGCGCAGTGCTTCCTCAATATCGCGCAATAGCCCGGCTTTATCCACGAGGATCTGGTCGATTTCTTCCCCTGATTCCGCGTCCCGCAGGTCCCGTTGCAAACGGCCCATCTCATACAGTTTGCGCTGTGCTTTGTCGGGCAGATGGATTGCAATGAATTCCGCGACATCATTTTCCGCGTCTTCGTCGCTGATGTATTTGGGGTAGTGGCGTTTTAGAATCTCTGTCAGGCGCTGGCGCGTATCGGCATCCCAGGCCTGGTCGATTTGATCCTTCTTGTTTTCCAGCGCCGTATTCAAAGATTCTTCCTCCGCTTGGCGAGGCGTTTCAGCGTCCTGGGGCTGGGGGGCGGCTGTTTCCTGAGGCGACTGGCGCGCGTGGAATGCGGCCACGCCGTCTTTGCTCATGCCGGCCATTTCGTCCAAAGCGGCGTTAAATTTTTCCATGTGCGCATGGTATTGCGCAGCCAGTCGTTCATACGTCTGGCGGTCTTGTGCACTCATGAGGTAATGAACTTCCGTTGGGGCAGCATGCGGATAGTCTTGCAGCGCGGCGGCAGCCTCGCCGGGAAGGTTTTTGAGGAATGCATCCATGCGCTTTTTGACCATGGCCGCGCCTTGTTCAGCGGCGATAGCATCGGCCATGAGCGCTTCCAGCCTCACGTCAAAGGCAATCTGCTGCAGTTGCGACTCTTTTTCCAGTTCCAGCTCTTTTTTCCTATCTTTCAAATAGGCGAGCTGATGTTCATTGCGCAGGCGCTGCATGAGGGTGTCTACCGCGTCCGTAAGCTGCTTTTTTGCATGGGCCTGCACAAATTCCAATCCGGAAACTTCGGTGTACCCCAAAACGGATTGCAACAACTGGCTAGCTTTTTGGAGAATCCCGGCCTTGGCAGCGCGTTGCCGCGCTTCTTGAATTTGCCTGGACAGCCCTTCTGTTCCCGAAATGGATTTGAGTTCGCGGATCAGGTTGGTCGGCAGGTCTTCGTTGCCCTCTTGATAGGCGGTTATCAGCGCTTGCAGCTTTTCGCGCGCGGCCGCGGCGGATTCCCGTCCGCCGATCATGGCCTGGGCGTCGGCAATGGCGTCCACCAGACCATCAATTGATCCGAATTGGGCGTCCGCGGATTCCATGCTGGCCGTAAGCCGTTTTATTTCCCGCGCGACTTCGTTTAACTGGTCCTTCGTTTTGAACACGTCTTCCCGCACGCGGTCGATGCTTTTCAATTTGACGCGCATCTCTTGCCAGGCGGCAGAACGGTCGTATGACTCCGTTTGGCGCGCAGCAGGCGCTTCTGCGGCCGATGCAGGCTCAGTTTCTGCGGGTTGGGGCGCCGCAGGCTCAGGCTGTATTTCTTCAGGTGCTGCCGCGGCCTCAGCGGCTTGCTGTTCGGCGATGTCCGGAGCGGACGGTTCTTCCTCGGGAACCAATTCCAGTGGCTCATCAAGTTCGAGTTTCTCTACCGATTCCAAATGTTGTTGAAATGCCGTTTTTACCTCCGGTTCGCGTGCCGACGGGAGGGAAGCGCCTTCTGCATCTTCGGCCAAGGCGGACAAGTTCTGCGTAATTTCTTTTTGTCGGCTGGCAAGAACTTCCGCATCCATGTTTTGAATGCCATGCGTCATGACATCGGCGCGCAAGTCCTCCATTTCTTTGAGGAGGGATGCGGACGTTGCTTTGATTTCATCCAGGCGCTGGTTTCCGGAAACTTCGATTCCCATGATGCGTTGATGGGTGGCGCGCGCCTGCTCGACGGAACGGTTAATATGATCGGCGATTTGCTTAATCTGCTCCGCCGCGCGTACGGCATCATCGGCGGATTCGGAAAAACCCTGGGGAATTTCTGTTTTTCCCGCAGCCTCCCGTTTGCGCACCGGCATGTCAAAGGGCTCGGACTTGCGTATGGGTTGTTCGGCGGATGGGGCAACCGTGCTTGTTGGCATAGGCAAAATTATTGGAGGATGGCTTCCAGTTTTTTTCGGGCCTCGCTCATGCGGCTCTCTTGTAAAAGGCGCATGGCTTCCTGGAGCAGCGCCAGTTGCTCCGTTTCCAAGGCTTTCATTTTTTGTTGCTGCGCTTTATAGGCCGCGGCTACGGCCATCAGGCCGCTGGCGCCGGATGAAGGTGCGGATTGCATAGAGAGTAAAGTATATCATGTTTCAGGATGCTATACTGCGGAATATCCCGCCGCTGGCCGTGTATAACTGCGCGTACTGTATGGTTCTTCAAGCAAACGAAATTTCGGTCTTTGTTGCCTATGTGGCAGGGCTCGTTACCTTTATCGCGCCCTGCCACTTGCCTTTAGTGCCGGCGTACATGAGTTACATTGCCGGCGTTTCATTGCAGGAAACGCAGTCTGCCACCCTAGACCCGAAGCAGGCAAAATCGCTGCGCCGCCTGCTTCTGGCCACCAGCCTGGCGTACGTCGCCGGGTTTGTGTTCGTGTTCATGCTGTTCGGGCTGACGGTTACCTTGATCGGCGCCAAGCTGCAGGCCTATCGCGGCATCATGCATACGATTGGCGGATTGTTGCTCATTGTGGTCGGCGCGTATATCGCCGGCTTGTTTGAGCTGCGGTTCTTAAGTTTTACCAAACGGTTGCAACTGCCCACAAAGCTGACGCGTTTCGCCCCCCTCAACGCCTTTATCATCGGGGTATCGTTCGGGTTTTCGTGGACACCGTGCATTGGCCCGGTGCTTGCCGTCATCTTGTTCTGGTCCAGCCAGGCGGCCAGTTTCTGGCAGGGCGCGCTGCTGCTGTTTTTTTACGGCATCGGGCTGGGCACGCCGTTTCTCCTCATCAGCCTGTTCCTGCATCGCGGTATTGAGTTGCTTCGCCGGCATCGCCGCAGCCTGAACATCCTCATGCGCGTTTCGGGCATACTCATGATGGTGATTGGCATCCTGCTGCTCGGTAACTGGATTTACCTTTTTTCTTCAGCGTTTACAAGGTTTGGCTCGCTTGAATTGTATTTGTTTGATATCAGGTAATTGACAACTTGCCCCAGGTTTTCCAGAGTGTGGACAGGAGGTGCCCATGTACGGGCAACAAGGTGCGGTTCGCGAGACCCGCTTTCAGGCGTTTTGTTCATTTTTTGAAGATGCGCCCATGAGCATCATGAATGTCTTTCGCATGACGTATGTCGTGTTCATCCTCATGGCATGCATCATCGGATGGGGCGTTTTGATGGTTCTGGCCGCGCCGGTCGATGTGTTCATGTGGCTTATGGACAAGGTCCTGTGCCGTCTCGGCCTGATTACGCCAGAGCCAGGTCCCGAATGAGAAATCAAACGGGACCTTTCCTTTTGCTATACTGGTATCTATGGCGAAAAAATTTACCACGCTGGTTTCCTGGAATGTTAACGGCATCCGCGCCGCGCACAAAAAAGGATTTTTACAATGGCTGCAAGAGGCTAAACCCGATGTGCTCTGCGTGCAAGAAACAAAAGCGCATGTGGAACAGTTAACGGACGAACTGCTGCGGCCGGAAGGGTATTACACGTTCTGGTCGTCGGCAAACCGGCCGGGGTACAGCGGCACGGCCGTGTTTACAAAAAGCTGCCCGCGCATGTCCATGACCAATTTTGAACAGGACTGGCTGGACGAAGAAGGCCGAGTGAACCTGCTTGAATTTGAAGATTTTGTTTTGTTTAACGTCTACTTTCCCAACGGCGGCAGCGGCCCGGTCCGGCTGAAGTACAAGCTGAATTTTTACGACAAGTTTTACACATACATCGAGACGTTCCGTAAGAAAGGGAAGAACATTGTCGTTTGCGGCGATTACAACACCGCGCATCATGAGATCGACCTGGCACGCCCCAAGGAGAATGTTAAAAATTCCGGATTTATGCCTGTTGAGCGCAAGCGGCTTGATACGCTGCAGCAGCTTGGATACGCCGACACGTTCCGCCATTTCAGCAAAGAGCCGCATCAGTATAGTTATTGGGACCAGAAAACCCGGGCGCGCGACCGCAATGTCGGATGGCGAATCGACTATTTTTGGGTAAACCAGGAATTCATGAAACATGTCAAGGATGCCTTTATTTGGCCGCAGGTCATGGGTTCTGACCATTGTCCCGTCGGAATCCGCGTGGATGCCCGATTGTAGGGCCATTGCCGTGTGTATAAAACCGTTGACGGGTAGCAACAACCAACGTATACTACGGCCTCGGTATGTAAGGAGAGGGGCGTTTTTGCCCTTCTTCCTGTTATTTTATGGACGATCATCGCCAGGAGGGCGCATCCGAGTCTCAGCCGCCACAGCAACAGAGGCCAGTATTCAGCCCGTGGGCTGGGTTGGCGCTGGTGGCCCACATCACGGCATATATCATTGGCCCATTGGTTGTTATTGGCGGACTGGGATTTTGGGTCGATACGCTGTTGCACACGCGCCGCATCCTGTTTTTTGTCAGCATCGCGCTGGCCTTTGTGGCGTCCAACTACCTTGTGTATCGCAAGGCGCAGGACATCATCAACCGCTATCGTTAGCATATGGAAATCAGCATTGCACCATCGGTGCTCTTTACCGTTTACGGGTTTCCCGTTACGAACAGCCTGTTCATGAGCGTCATCGTGGCGTTGTTTTTGGTGTTCATGGCCCGTTTGGCCACGCGCCGCATGCAGATGGTCCCTTCCGGCGTGCAGTTCTGGGCGGAGCAGATGGTTGCCCTCGTCTATGGGTTCCTGCAAGGGTTGACCAAAGACGAGCGCGTGACGCGCAAACTCTTTCCGTTAATCATGACGCTGTTCCTGTTGATCTTGTTCGGCAACTTGTTCGCTTATATTCCGGGTTTGGGCGCCATCAGCTATCAGGGAACGAACATCTACCGTACCATTACTTCCGATTACAGTTTCGTGCTGGCTCTGACCTTGATCTCCTTCGCCATTACGCAGGGAACGCTGCTGGCTACCGGCGGTATCGGAACCTATATCAAAAAATTCATTAATTTTTCCGGTCCCTGGTCGCAAAAACCCATCAACGTGTTTCTGGGCGTCATGGATTTGATTGGCGAGGTGGCAAAGATTGTATCCTTGTCTTTTCGTCTGTTCGGCAACATGTTTGCTGGCGAAGTGCTCACCGCGGTGGTCGGCAGTCTCATGCCATTCGTCGTACCGCTGCCGTTTGCCATCCTGGGGTTGCTGACCACGTTCGTCCAGCCCACGGTGTTCAGCCTGCTGACGGCGCTTAACATCACCGGCAATATCGCCGCCAAACCGGAGGCAAAAGGGTAGTGGTGCGGAAAGCCTGCCTGGCGCATGCGCCGGACGGGCTTTCAATATCACTTGATATTGTTCATCATTAAACATTTCTGACCGTATGACGCCAGAAGTAGCTCAAATTTACGCGGAAGCCGCCAAATACCTCGGCATCGGCATCATGGGATCATTTGCATTCGGCCTTGTTGCCGTCGGTGAAGGTCTCGTGGCCGCGAAAGCCATGGAATCCATGGGACGCAATCCCGAAGTAAGCGATTCCATTTTTACCCGCATGGTCATTGCCATGGCCATCTGTGAATCCACGGCCATTTACGCCCTGGTTGTGACTCTTATTTTGCTCTTCGCTATCTAGTGATCTATGCAATTCTTTGAAGCCTTTGGCGTTGACTGGAAGTCATTGGTGGCGCAGTTCGTGAACTTCGCCATCTTGCTGGCTATTTTGTACAAGTTTGCGTACAACCCGCTGCTTAATTTCATGCGTCAGCGGCAGGAAGCCATTGCCAAAGGCGTAGAAGACGCTAAAGAGGCCAAGGCCCTCATGTCCCGCGCCACGGAAGAACAGGAAGCGGTTGTTGTTGAGGCGCGGCGCGAAGCCGCCCGCATCATCGACGCGGCGCGCAAAGCCGCGGATGAGCAGGCCGCAGCTATTGTCGCTCAGGCCAAAGAAGAAGTAACGCGCGTCGTGGCGGAAGGGAAACAAGCCCTGGCGGCCGAGCGCGCCAACATGCTGACGCAGGTGAAGAAAGACGTCATCGGCATGGTCGTGGCCAGCACGGAAAAGATTCTGCAGGGCGTGGTGGACGAACGCGTCGACCAGGCCTGGCTTAAGTCGCAGCTGGCAAAAGTGAAATAGTATGAACGGCGCCGCCAAACAACATGCCAGGCGATGGCAAGACGCGCTTCGACGTTCCGACCCCAAGGACTGGGACGCGGTCAGTGACCGCATGCTCCGCCGTTTTGGCCGCGCGGGCGGGCGCGCTTTGCAGGGCATCAGCCAGGCCATGGAGCAGTTGCAAGGGGAGCAGCCGGCCCTGCCCGTAACCATCGTCAGCGCCAGGGAGCTGGACAGCCGTTTGGAGAAAAGCATCCTGAAAGAGCTGTTTGGCGACCGCGACGTCGCCGTGACGAAAAAAACAGACCCTTCGTTGATTGCCGGCGTGGTCGTGCGCACGGAAGACGCCCAATGGGATTTATCAGTCAAGAACCAGCTCGAGCGCCTGAAGCGATCGATCGTTGAGGCTTAATTTCCTTATGAAACAAGACATTTTAAAACATGTACAACAGCGCATCAGCGCTTTTGAGATTGACGTGGAACAGGAGCGCATCGGCACCGTCGTTGAAGTAGGCGACGGCATCGCCAAAGTCGACGGCCTGGCCGATGTCATGGCCTCGGAAATGGTGGAATTTCAGGACGGGACTGCCGGCGTGGCGTTTAACCTGGAAGAGGGCGCTGTGGGTATCATCATTTTGGGCCAGCATGCCGGCATCCGTGAGGGCATGAAGGTGAAAGGCACGGGCAAAATTTTGCAGGTCCCAGTGGGCGACGAGGTTATCGGCCGCGTCCTCAACGGCCTGGCGCAGGTCATTGACGGCAAGGGTCCGATCAAGACAAAAGAAACGTACCCGGTAGAAAAAATCGCTCCGGGCGTCATGAAACGCAAATCCGTGCACCAGCCGGTGCAGACGGGCATCAAGTCCATCGACGTTATGATTCCGGTCGGCCGCGGCCAGCGCGAGCTGATCATTGGCGACCGCCAGACTGGCAAGACGGCCATAGCCATTGACACCATCCTCAACCAGAAGGGGCAGAACATGATGTGCATTTACGTGGCCATCGGGCAAAAGGCCAGTAAAGTCGCGCAAATCGTGAACCGGCTTCAACAAGCCGGCGCCATGGACTACACGGTTGTGGTGGCCGCATCCAGTTCGGAAAGCGCTGCCATGAGCTACCTGGCGCCGTATACCGGTTGCGCGATTGGCGAGTACTTTATGGACAAGGGCAAAGACGCGCTCATCATTTATGACGACTTGTCCAAGCATGCCGTGGCATACCGCCAGATTTCCTTGCTGTTGCGCCGCCCGCCCGGACGCGAGGCCTATCCCGGCGACGTGTTCTATCTCCACTCCCGTTTGCTGGAGCGCGCGGCCAAACTGAATGACAAAGAAGGCGCAGGATCCTTGACCGCCTTGCCTATCATCGAAACGCAGGCTGGCGACGTGTCCGCCTACATTCCCACCAACGTCATCTCCATCACGGACGGCCAGATCTATTTGGAAACCGACTTGTTCAACAAGGGTATCCGCCCGGCGGTGAACGTCGGTTTGTCCGTGTCGCGCGTCGGCGGCGCCGCGCAGATTAAAGCCATGAAAAAGGTGGCCGGTAAAATCCGCTTGGGCCTGGCCCAGTTCCGTGAATTGGAAGCGTTTGCCCAGTTTGGTTCGGATTTAGACGCCACCACCAAGAAGCAGCTGGCCCTTGGGTACCGGTTGACGGAATTACTTAAGCAGAAGCAGTACCAGCCCGTTCCGGTGGAGCGCCAGGTCGTGCAAATCTACGCTGCCGTCAACGGCTTGCTTGATGATGTGAAGGCCGAACATGTGCAGGCCTTTGCCGAAGGACTTGTGCAGCATGTCGAGCGCATGGCGCCTGATTTGTACAAGACGATCCTGGACAAAAAGGAATTCGACGATGCCTGGGAGGCGCGTGTAAAGACCGTCATCGCTGAGTACAAGTCCACGGTCGACAAATCCTGGATGGTGCAACCGGCGAAGTAACCTATGGCAAGCAATGCGCGACAAATTAAAACCCGCCTCAAGTCCATCAAGAACACCAAGAAGGTGACAAAAGCGATGGAACTGGTGGCTGGCGCGAAAATGCGCCGCGCTGTGGAGCGCGCCCTGCAGTCCCGCCAGTATGCGTTACTGGCCTGGCAGCTGGCACAGCGCCTTTCCACCAGCCGCGCCGTACCCACGGACGATTATTTGCATCGGTTTTTCGCTCCCGTTAACGGCGGCCCCAAGCGGATGCTGATCGCTTTTTCTTCCAACCGCGGCCTCTGCGGCGCGTACCACAGCAACGTTTTGCGCAAGGTTCTGGCCTACGTCAAAGAACACGGCGCGGACAACGTCGAGGTCATTGCCATCGGCAAGCGCCTCGTGTCTGCGGTCAGCCTGTTCGGCATCAAGCCGTCCATGGCCTATGTGAAGGACGAGTCAGCCGGCAATGCGTCGTCCATGGTGGACATCGCCAACTACGCGTATGCGCAGTTCAAGTCGCAAGCCGTGGATGCGGTGGACATTGCCTACAGCCATTTCCATTCTGCCTTATCGCAGGAAGCGGTGGTCCGCCCGCTGTTCCCCTTCAGCCAGGAGCGCAGCGTCCTGGCCGGGACGTCCGACATCGAATCGTCGCAGAAACAGAAACCCCTTGATGTCATCGCCGCCGAGCAGTCATACCTGTATGAACCGGATAAGCGCAAAGTGCTTTCGTACCTGGTGCCGCGCCTTGGCGAGGCCCAGCTCTACCAGGCACTCGTGGAAAGCAATGCTGCCGAGCACAGCGCGCGCATGATCGCCATGAAGAATGCCACAGAAGCGGCTGGAGACATGCTTAACGAACTCATTTTGCAATATAACCGCGCCCGCCAGGCCGGCATTACCAGAGAAATCGCGGAAATTTCCGCCGGAACGGCAGCCTTAACGTCGTAATATGTCAAAATCGCAAGGAACCATTGTCCAAGTCATCGGCCCGGTCGTAGACGCCCTCTTTCCGGAGGGTAAGCTGCCCGGTTTAATGCATGCGTTGGAGGTCAAAAACGGGGAAGAATCATTGGTATTGGAAGTGCAGCAGCATATTGGCGCCAATATGGTTCGCGCCATCGCCATGGGTTCCACGGACGGCTTGCGTCGCAGCATGCCGGTAACCGACACGGGCGCGCCCATTTCTGTTCCCGTCGGTGCCCCAACGTTGGGCCGCATCTTTAACGTGCTGGGACAGCCCGTCGATGAAGGCGCTCCGGTCAAGTCCAAACAACGACTGCCCATCCACCAGGAGGCGCCGGCGTTTGCCGAACAAAGCCCCAAGGCGGAAATTTTTGAAACCGGTATCAAAGTCATCGATCTGATCTGCCCGTTTGTGAAAGGCGGCAAAGTCGGCTTGTTTGGCGGCGCGGGCGTCGGCAAAACCGTTATCATCCAGGAGCTCATCCATAACATCGCACAGGAGCACGGCGGCTACTCCGTGTTTGCCGGCGTTGGCGAGCGCACCCGCGAAGGCAACGACCTCTACCATGAAATGAAAGACAGCGGCGTGCTCGACAAAGTCGCCATGGTGTTCGGCCAGATGAATGAACCGCCGGGAGCCCGTGCCCGCGTAGCCTTAACCGCGCTGACCATGGCCGAGTATTTCCGCGACCAGGAGAACAAAGACGTGCTGCTGTTCGTGGACAATATTTTCCGCTTCACCCAGGCGGGTTCGGAAATGTCGGCCTTGCTGGGCCGTATCCCGTCCGCGGTAGGCTATCAGCCCACCCTGGCGCAGGAAATGGGCGCGCTGCAGGAACGCATCACTTCCACGGTCAAAGGTTCCATCACTTCCGTGCAGGCCGTGTACGTGCCCGCCGACGATTTGACCGACCCGGCTCCGGCCACCACGTTTACGCACTTGGACTCCACCGTCGTGTTAAACCGCTCCTTGTCGGAGTTGGGCATTTATCCTGCGGTTGACCCGTTGGACTCCACTTCCACCATCCTTGATCCGCAAATTGTCGGCGCCGAGCATTACCGCGTTGCCACGGAAGTGAAACGCATCTTGCAGCGCTACAAAGACTTGCAGGACATCATTGCCATTTTGGGCATGGAAGAATTGTCCGAGGAAGACAAGCTTATTGTGGCTCGCGCGCGCAAGATCCAGCGCTTCCTGTCCCAGCCGTTCTTTGTCGCGGAAATCTTCACCAACAGCCCGGGTAAATACGTCCGCTTGCAAGACACTATCAAAGGCTTTGCCGAGATTCTGGACGGCAAGCATGACGGCAAGCCCGAACAGGCCTTCTATATGAAGGGCGGCATTGAAGAAGTGACAGCCTAATTCAAGAACTATGCCTGGCGAAAAGCGCACCATGAAGCTCAAATTTGTCACGCCGGAGCGCGTGATGTTTGAGGAGGAAGTGGAATCAGTTTCCGCCATGACTCTGGACGGCCAGGTAACCATTTTGCCTCATCACATCGCGTTGATCTCCGTCTTAAAGCCCGGCGAAATCGTCATTAAAAGCGGTTCGGCTGTAAAACCGGTGGTCGTGTCCGGAGGATTCCTGGAAGTCGCCAACAACCAGGTGACCATTCTGGCAGACACGGCTGAGCATGCCCATGAAGTCGACCTGGAGCGCGCCCAAAAAGCCATGGAACTGGCGCAGGCGCTTATGGCGGAAAAGAAATTTGATCTGCGCGAATACGAGACATTAAAGACGAACCTGGACAAGCATCGCGTGCGCGTCAGCGCGTTTACGAAGTGGCGGAAGTAATGCAAAAAAGCCCCGCATGGCGGGCTTTTTTAGTTAAATCGGTTCATGCAGGTTTGCGCGTCATGCGCGGCCAGGCATTCCAGCGCCTCAGCGGCATGGGAAACAACGGACTTTCGTTTTAATCGTTCCAGCAAGGAGAAAGGGAGCAAAACATATTTGTCGCCCGGGATACTCCCTTTTTGCGAGCCGCGGATGCCCATGCGCAAGCGAGTGATATTCCTGGTGCCGAGTTTTTCCATGACGGAAGCCACGCCGTTATGCCCACCCGCCGAAGCGTCAATACTGATGCGCAGCGTTCCAAACGGCAGGTCCAGTTCATCGTGCGCGATAATGACATCCCCTGATTGAAGCTTGTAAAACGCCATCAGCGCCTGCGCCGCCTCGCCAGAGTTGTTCATAAAGGTCTGCGGTTTGGCTAGCAGGCATTTTTCACCGCCAACCATGGCCTCAGCAACCAGCGCATTCGCTTTATGATGTTTTTTCCATTCGGCGGCATCCAGGCGTTCCGCCAGGGCGTCCACGGCCATAAAGCCGAGGTTATGCCGCGTGTGTTCGTATTGCTTGCCCGGATTTCCGAGACCGACAATCAATTTCATATTAACGGATGGCACGGACATGGATACGGATGGGCGTGCCGTCAAATTCAAATTGCGCGCGGATCACTTTCATGAGGTACCGGACGTAAAAATGCGCCAGGGTGTTGTCGTAGTCGATGATGACTTCAAAATGCGGCGGCTCCGTACCGACCTGTTTGATGGCGTGGATGTAGGGCGCTTCGGGCCCCTTTTTCTTTTGCGGGCGTCGGCGCGCTACGGCCTTTTTGAGCAGGCGATCCAGTGCACTTTGCGGGATTTCGCGTTTGCGGTTGGGATGCAGTTCAATGATGGTGCGCAGCACGCGGGCCACATGCCAGCCGCTTTTGGCGCTGATGGCAACGACGGGAATCCAGTCATATAAACCGAATTCGCGGGCAAAGCGTTTCTTAAACTGTTCGTATCGGTCTTCGCCTTCAAGCATATCCCATTTGTTTGCGGCAATAATCACGGAAGCGCCGGATTTGATGATGGTATCCAAAATGTAATGGTCCTGTTCGCCCCAGTTGTCTTTAGTAGCGTCAACGACCAGCACGACCCAGTCCGCTTGGCGGATAGCCTGCAGGGAACGCGCCGCGCTTTGTTGCACGAGGGTACCGCGCAGTTTTTGCTGCTTGCGGATGCCTGCCGTGTCTACCAGCCGGATGGGATGGCCTTCAAACTCTAAAAACACGTCGCGGGATTCGCGCGTGGTATGCGGCTTGGGGCTGACAATAACTTCCTCGCGCCCAAGAAGGGAATTAAGCAGGGACGATTTTCCCACATTTGGCAATCCGGCAAAGGTGATGGAAATTTCTTCGCGCGTTTCCATCGGCGAGGCAGGCGACGGCGCGGGTTTGGCAGGGAACAGCCTCGCTACGACATAGTCGAGCAGGTCGCCGGTTCCGGTGCCGTTGGCGGCAGAGACGGGAAACACGGTTTTTGCAACGGCAAAAAATTCAGCGGATTGATGTTTCAACGAGGGGCTGTCCGCTTTGTTCGCCACAACAATGAAGTCTTTGCCTTTTTCGCGCAGCTGTCGGGCGATATCCTGGTCTTGCGGCAGCAGGCCGTCTTTAGCGTCCAACACAAGCAAAATAAGGTCGGCTTCCTGCACCGAACGCCAGGCCATTTCAAACACCTTTTTTTCCACGTCGTCCGGATGGCTCAAGTCAAGGCCGCCCGTGTCGATCAAATTGAAATTGTAACCAACCCATTCGACATTGGCGATGTTGCGGTCTCTCGTTGTCCCGCCGATGGGGGAGACGATGGCATGTTCGGTTTCCGTCAGCCGATTGAAGAGCGTCGATTTGCCGACGTTCGTGCGGCCGACAAGCACCACGGATGGGAGGCGGTCAGTTGGCATATTAGTAGGCGGCGTCCAGTCCCAGAATGATCAGGAAGTCGGCGCTTGAAGTCAGGCCGAGCGGGATGCTGGCCGTGATATTGTCCGTATAATTGGTTGCCAGGAAGTCGAGCGTGTCCGGGTATGCGCCGTTGCTGAAGTCATAAATAATGGTTTCCGCGTAATCGCGGCTGGCGGCGTTGCCGATGCTGACGATTTCATATTCAAGCGAAGACAGCTTTTCTTGCGTGGCGCGCGCCAAACCATTCACGAAGGTGCCGTTCTGAATTTCAATGGTTGCGGCGTCCTTGGCTTGCACGGGGTTTTCCAGGGTAACGCGAGGCAAGCCGCTTTCTTCTTCCGTTGGCCGCTCGTATACCAGGTCCGGGGCAAAAATGTTTTTAGCGATGAATTTTAATTCACTGAAGTCTTCCACTTTCGGTTCGAGTACAAAAGCGCCGTTATAATTGGCGGCTTCCAGCGGGCCGTTATTGGCGTCGCTCAGCACGCGCGTGATGACGGGCTTTTTGTCGCCCAGGTACTGGGCGGCCAGTTTGGCAAAGGCGGCCAGCTCATCAGCGTTCAAATTCGTATCGATATTTTCTTCCAGGTTCGCCTGGATTTTTTTAATCTTGCTCGGCCGCAACAAAGTGTTAAGCGAAAAGACCTTGTCCATCAGGGCTTCGATGACAAGCTGCTGGCGTTTGGCGCGCGCGAAGTCTGACCCTTCTTCGCCTTGTCCGTGTCGTGAACGTACGTATTTAAGCGCTGTTTGCCCGTCAAAATGCTGGGCGCCCGCTTCGATGTACAGGTGTTCGTATCGCTCATCCTCAGGTGCTTCTTCGCGGCCCGGGATGGGATATTGGTAATCAGAAAGCGTGTTCGGCACATCCACGTCGATGCCGCCCACCAGATCGACAAGCTGCGTGAAACCGTTGAAGTCAATGCGGATGTAATACGGGATCTGCACGTCAAAAATCTGGCTGATGATTTGTTTGGCGTAGTCGCCGCCCGTACCGCGGTCATTGTATTCGGCGATGGAATACAAATTGTTGACCTTGCGCCAGCCATACCCCGGAATGGGCACCAGCAAATCGCGCGGGATGGACATCATGCCCACTTCATTCGTGGAGGGTTTGTAGCTGGCGACAATGATGGTGTCCGTGAGATTTGACCCTTCATGGCCTTTGCCGCCAATACCCAATAGCAAAATGTTGATGCGGTCTTCCTGCGCGCCCACCAAAACCTGGTCGGCCGATGCCGTGAGGACGGAGAGGGAAGAAGATAATGAAAATGTCGGCCGGATGTAATGTTCGGAAACATATTCCCAAAACGAATCATTGCTGTACGACACGCGCAGGCCGAGTACAAACAAAAAAACCGCGGCAACAATGACGGGGTATAGCAAGAATTTCCACCAGCGACGTTTTGGTTCCATAGAGAAAGGTCTATCGTTGACACATCATACTCATTTGTTGCGGATTTGCCAAGGTTGATTTGGGGGCAAAATCATGCTATAGTATGCGTATATTCCTAGTTTTTTGCGTGTTTTCACGCAAAAATTTTATTCATGCCAGAAGAAAACAAAACGCCGCAGGAATCCAAGCACATGGATTTTTTTGCCGAGCAGGAGCAAGCCGCGCAACCCACATCGGTGCGCGAATTTTTTGTTGAGTTGTTGCAGGTCGTCATCGTCGCCCTGGTCATTATAATCCCGGTCCGGTATTTCTTCATCAAACCGTTTTATGTCAAGGGTGCGTCCATGGAGCCGACGTTTTTTGACCATGAGTACCTGGTCATTGACGAGATCAGTTATCGGTTCAAAGAACCGGTGCGCGGCGACATCATTGTTTTCCGCTACCCCCGCGATCCCAAACAGTACTTCATCAAGCGCATCATCGGCCTGCCGGGTGAGACCGTGCAGGTAACCGGCAGCAATGTATACATCAACGGCGAGCAGGTAGAGGAGCCGTATTTGGACGAAGGGACAACAACGGTGGGTGAAATGGTTGTCACATTGCAACCTGACGAATATTTCGTCCTCGGCGACAACCGCAGCTTCAGCCTAGATTCGCGCAGCTTTGGTCCGTTACCGCGCCAGTATATTGTCGGCAAGACATGGATCCGCGGCTGGCCGTTTAACAAGGTAACCGTTTTCTCTCCGCCCATGTACAACGTTCCTTCTTCTTTAGAACAGACAGAATAATTTGCGTATGACCAAGAAAGCGAAAACCATCAAAAAGGCAAAACCAAAACCCGTCGCGGCCCTGGCCACGCCGTCTCGCATTACGGGACCGCGTTCGCTGCAACTGGCCCCTGGTTTTAAAGACCGCATGGGAACCGACCGCAAATGGTGGGGCTACTTCATGGAAGTCGCTTTTGAGGTAATGGAGAAGTACCATTTTTATCTCATACATCCTGCGGCCGTAGAATACACCACGCTGTACACCCGCGCGTTTGGCAAAGACCATCCGCTGGTGGACGGCAACCTCATGGCCATTGTCGATCCCAAAGAAGAGCATTTGTCTTTGCGTGCTTCCTATGATGTTACATTCTTGCGCGCCTATTATTTGCAGCATCGGCAGGCGTTTGAAAACGGCATGCCCATTGAGAACTGGTATGCCTTTGGTTCAGTCTTCGGCAACAAGTTTGAGCCGCGCGAACGCCCGCAGATGTTCATGAGTGTCATTGGCAACGAGCACCCGGTCGTGGACGCGGAATGTGCCGTGGCCGCGTATCGCTACATCCAGGCCCTGGGTTTTACAAATATCCAGGTGTTGGTAAACAGCATCGGCGGCAAGCAGTCGCAGCAGATGTACAAGCAGGAGCTCAATGCATTCTATAAAGACCGCAAGCGTCAGGTGTGCGACAGCTGCCAGCCATACATCAGCAAGCATCCGTTGCAGCTGCTGGCCTGTGAGCGCCAGGAATGCAACCAGCTGCGCAGCGAAGCCCCGCAAAGCGTGGACTGGTTTACAGAGGAAGACAAGCAGCACTTCTTCCGCGTGCTGGAGTATCTCGATGAATTGGGCGTTCCTTACAGCCTGGCTCCGGAACTGGTCCCGCCGCTGGACGAGTACATGCAAAAGACGTTGTTTGCCATCAAAGTAACGGTGGATAACGGCGCGTCCTACGTGCTTGCGCGCGGCGGGCGCTATGACGGCCTGCCTATCATCGAACAACAGGACATCCCGGCCATGAAGATGACCATTGATCTGGATCAGTGCTTGAAAGCGGTACGCAGCCAGAACATGTCCATTCCCGTCGAGCGTTTGCCCCAGATTTTCCTGGCGCAGCTCGGCGATGAAGCCAAAAAGAAATGCCTGGCATTGCGCGAAGAATTGCATGCCGCCGGCATCAAGTCTTTTGAGCATTTTGGCAAGGACAGCCTCAAGGACCAGCTGGAGCAGGCCATGGCTCTTGGCGTGAAATATACCTGCGTGCTGGGGCAGAAGGAGATGCTGGATAAGACCATCCTCATCCGTGACATGGATGGCGGCATCCAGGAAGAGATTCCCCAGGACAAGCTGGTGCCGGAGCTGAAAAAGAGATTAGGGATGAGTTAATAAGAATGTACGAAAAGCCCTGGTTATATGGCCAGGGCTTTGTAAATGAGGTCAATTTTTGCGGCCATTGCGTCGAATTTTTTTTCCAGACGGTCGGTACGATTTACTAGCTCTACGGCAAGAAAATCGATTTGCTCTTCGTGTTGAGCAAATTTTTTATGGACAAGCTGGAATTCCTTGTCCATCCTAGCAAACCCGTCTTCGACCCATTGGAATTTTGTTCGCATCTCGGCAAACCCATCCATTGTGATGGTACGTAAGTCCTTTTCTTTGGCTTCCAGGGTAGCCATACGTTCTGTGAGAGTATAAAAATTGCGCTCTGCCTGCGACATAATGAACGTGAATGATTATGCGGCAGAGGCAAAAATTTGGGGTACATGTACTGTATCACAATTTTGTCGTGCGGTCGACACAAAAACTGAAATCGATCTCAAAATACTTGACAAAATCATAAAATTTTAGTAATATTTTGACCAAATATTCCTGGGCGTTCCCGGAGTGTTAAAAACACATTCATAAACAACATTGGGGGATAGCCATGGACTGGTCGGTTCGCGCTTTGCAACGCGGGGCGTCCGTAAGCGGCGCCCCTGAGGATGACGCGCGCCTGCTGAGGGCGCGAACCCGCGCTGGCGCAATTCAAGAGCGGCAGCTGCTGCTCACCGCGGCGGCCGGCATCCTTCCGGCCATCCTGGCCCTGAACACGGATCAGGAGACGGCGATGGCGGAGTGCAGCCCGCACCTTCCGTCACCCAGCAATGCCTTGTTCGAGTCCATTGTTAAGCAGGTGAGGGTGGTCTGGGAACTCAACCAGCGCCTGGGCTGGGGCTTCACGGCCGACGACTTCGCGTCGCTGCCAGTTCCGACGGCCTGGCCGACGGTCCAGCTGCACAATTTGGCTGCTGTGACCTTGGTTCCGTATCTGGATACGGTCCAGACGACTTTCGATGGTCTGTGGCGCGCCGTCGAGGCGCGTCATGCCAATACCTGGCGCTGGGATCGGCTCAAGAGCGCCCAGGCCCTGGCCAAGCTGCTTGATGGCATCATCCATCCGGGCAGGTGCCTGAGGTGGGAGACCATCGACCTGGGCGCAAACTGGGACCAGCAGAACGGCATCCGGCCGCGCGACGTGCGCAACGCACAGTCGCCGCATGCCAGCATTCTGGCTGCGGCGGCCATCCACAGGTGGTGGGTGGAAGCCATGGACGGCGAGTCCGTACCGTTTGTGTGGCTGCCCGGCTATCAGTGCTTCTATGAAGGCCGCTGGTCCGCCGTTCCCTGGCTCATCTTCTTTCAGAGTGAGCGCCGGGTGCGGCTCAGCGACGACAACGGCGACTTTCACGATAGGAACTTCGCCGTTCCTGGCCCTGTCGGGGAGTGAACTAGGAACTTGGTCTTTGGTAACTTGGAACTTTTGGATTCTTGATCCTTGGTTCTTCGCACCGAACAGAGTCCGTGAGATGCTTGCGTCGCAAGATGCAAGAATGTTCTCCGGACTCTTTTCTTTTGCTAAAATATGTTTGGAAAGTAGGTTCATGAACAGCCGGTTTTTTAAAACGTTGTTATCAAAGTATCGCATCATCCGGTAGTTGACGCACCAGCCTGTTTTTTGGTACGCTGGCATTCGGCAGCGAGCAAAAAACTGCCCTCATTATTTATACAACTGAAAGGACGGTGACAGCATGTCAGCTGTAGTTGACGTAAAAAAGAAGAAAGGCGAGCGTTTTGACTCCTTGCTGCGACGCTTTAACAAGCGCGTGCTGGAAAGCGGTAAGATTTTTCAAGCCAGAAAAATCCGCTTCCACGAACGGACGCAAAACAAGCGCCGACAGAAAGAGCGCGCATTGCGGCGCCTTGAAGTGGTAGAAAAACGGGAATGGCTCCGAAAAACCGGACAGCTCCCTGAAGAACAAAGACGAGATCGCCGACGCTAAACACAAATACAATCCACACCCTTTCTTGCTATGCAAGTTCCCATGCTTTCGGGGTTGAAACGCATCATCATTTTCGCGGGATTCATCATCGCCGCGTTGCTTGTTTCATCCCTGGTTTTGCATGAACCGGCTTTTGCCCAGACGGTAGACGTCGGGCTGGAGCAAGCGGAATCGGTTGGATTGAGCGGAAGCGACCCGCGCGTCATTATCGCGCGCGTCATACAAGTGGCCCTGGGCTTTTTAGGAATTGTCGCCCTGGGGCTGCTTTTATATGCGGGATATCTTTGGATGACCGCGGCGGGCAATGATGACCAGGTCAATACGGCCAAGACGCTGTTGCGCAACGGCCTGATTGGTTTGATCATCATCTTGTCTTCTTTCGGCATTGTAACGTTCGTCCTCAACCGCCTGGTGGGCGGTCCGGAGACACAACCGTCATCCTTTGGCCGCCGCGGCACAGGCGGGTTTTTGGGCGGGGGCGGCGGATTTCCTTTGGGCGTAATCGAATCGCACTATCCCGACCGCGGCCAGACCAATCTTGCGCGCAACACCAACATCATGGTCAGTTTCGTTGAGCCCATGCTGGTTGACTCACTCATTAATAACAAGGGCACGGAAGATCCGGCCGACGACGAGATTAACGGCCAAAATATTTTTATCTCCAAGGCCAGCGATGACCCGCAGTCCGGTCCGTTTGTTCCGGCGCGCGCGGCAGTCAGCGACGACGCCCGCATCCTGGTCATTGACCCCATTGACTTGCTCGGCAGCGCCGAACAAAACACCCTGTATCGCGTAACGCTGGGAGAGGGCATTTCCACCGCGGCCGGCAGGGGGGCGTTTGGTAATTTCGGCGCCTATACCTGGGAATTCGAGGTGGGGACGTTTGTTGATCTGGAGCCGCCGCGCGTGGTCAGCGTTATCCCGCAACCGGATCAGACGTATGCTCGCAACATTATCGTGCAGGTGACGTTCAGCGAAGCCATGAACCCCTTGGCCGTCAGCGGCGATACCGCGCGCGGATTTAACAACCTGAGCGTGCGCGGACAGAACGGGGAAGTGGTGGCAGGCCGGTTTACCATCAGCAACCAGTACCGCACGGCCGAATTCGTCACCAATGATTTATGTGGCACCAATTCCTGCGGCCAGGACGTGTTTTGCTTGCCGCCCAGCGCCAAGTTTACGGCACGCGTCCGCGCTGCCACGGTCAGCGCGCAACCGCCGGTGGCCGTCTTTCCGTTTGACGGCGTCGTAGATGCGTCAGGCAACTCCTTTGATGGCAATGTCGACGGCGCAGCGCAAGGCAGCCCGGCCGACGACTTCGCCTGGAGTTTTCAAACCACTGACCAGATAGACCTGCGCGCGCCCGTCGTGAGCGCGGTATCGCCGCAGCCATACGCCACGCTGGTCCCGCGCGACAGCCGCTTGACCGTTACCTTCGATAAACCCCTGTGGTTAAAGACCATCAACCGCCAGACCGTGCAGGTTCCCGGGCTTGATTATCAGATTTCTTCGTCCGTGGAAGAAAATCAGACGGTCGTGCAGATGGTGCACGCAGGGTTGGATGAGAATGCGACATACACGCCCGTTGTGTCATCAAACGTAAAAGACATTTATCAGAATTGCTACCAGCCTTGCGTTGGTCCGTAGCTTGAGTATGCGCTGTTTTCGATCCATGCTTGTGTCCGCTTTGTTTGCCTGGGGTGCAGTCTTTGCTGTGGCCATTCCGGCTCTGGCCCAGGACGCCGTTCAGGTCACGGAAGGCGCGTCGTCGCAAAATGTGGCGCAAACCACAGTGGAAGCAGCTCAGCCGAGTACGGTATGGCGCGTATTGCAGTTAACCGCATTCGTCGGCCTCATTCTCAGCCTGGCAGGCATGAGTTACGGCATCGTGCTTTGGCGAAATGGCAGCCAGAACAATGACATCCTTGTTTTGGAGCGCGGCCGCCGCCTGGCGCTGGTGTTTGGCATTGTATTCGTGCTCTGTGCGGTACTGCTGCTTATCAGCTTCGTTGTCATTCGCAGCCAGCAGCGCCGAGCCAGCCAGCAGGCGCCTTTGTCGCAGCCGGTCGGACAAAGCGGCCTGGACACGCGCGACGCGTTGTTGCTCATTGATGCCTTGCCTTCCGGCGTGGTGCCCATCCGCAACGTCCAGGTGCAGCTGCTGTTTAACCAGGACATCACGCAGACCGGTATTGAGCAGAATGCCTATGTCCGCAAGACCGGTGAAACAGCTCCTGTAGCCGGATCGTGGTCGGTAAAGGGAAGCCGGGCCATATTCGTTCCCAACCAGGCTTGTCCCTCGCCGAATGAACAAGTCCGCTGCTTTGACGCGAATGTGGCCTATGAAGCGGTTATAAGTTCCGCTTTGACCAGCGCCGATGGCGATGCCTTCCGTTGTCCGTCGCCAACTTCGCAGTGCGCATTTGGATTTGTGACCGGTGAGGCTGTCGATACCATCGCTCCCACGGCTCGCATGACTTTGCCATATAATGACGCGGCGGTGGGGCAGAACAGCTCCGTGTTGTTGGAAGCCCTGGCATTGGACGACTATGCCGTGGCCTTTTTGGAATTTTTTGTTGATGGATCGTCCGTGGGCGTGGCGCCGGCTTCCGGTCCCGATGTCGTTACTGAATTTCGCGGCAGCGCGACCTGGCTTACCATCGATCTTGCGCTAAAGAGCCGTCACGCCATTACAGCCGCGGCCGTTGATTTAGCGGGACAGACCGGGCTGAGCCCGGAAATATCCGTGGAAATTTTGCCCGCCTATTGTTTTGACGGCCAGCAGAATGAGGATGAAGAAGGCGTCGATTGCGGCGGCCCGACCTGCCGTCTCTGCCAGGGCGCCGCGTGTACGGAAAATTCGCAGTGCGCCTCCGGCCTCTGTGTCGGCGGATTCTGCCGTGACTATCCGGTGATTGAAGAAGTGATTGAGGCCAATGGCGCGCCTGGAAATTTTGTTACCGTCCGCGGACGTAATTTCGGAACAGAAACCGGTACGCTTGTGTTTCTTGGCTTGAGCGCGGACGACGACGATGCAACGGTTGACGCGTTTCCATGCGTCGGGGCCTGGAGCAACACGCAGGTCGTGCTGCAGGTGCCTGCCAACGCTCGCACAGGCGCGCTTCGTCTGACCACGGCAGAGGGGTTGTATGACACCACCGATGACGACAAGGGTGGACGCGTGATTTTTGAAATCAACGACACGCGGCGCCCGGGTTTATGCGCGGTTGAACCGGGCAGCCAGCAAGTTGGAGAGCCGGTTACGCTGCGCGGCAACGGCTTTGGAGCCACGCTAGGCGATGTTTCCTTTGGACAAGCCAGGGCCGGACGCATCGGCACCTGGGCAGACGAACAGATTTCCGATGTGGTCGTGCCATCCCTGCCGGAGGGTGTCGTGCCCGTGCGCGTGCAGGTAGGTCCGTTGACCAGCAATCCGGTGTTCATGTCTGTGACCTCATCGCCTACGTTGCCGCGCCTGGATTCCGTTTCTCCGGATCGCGGCCCGGTCGGACAAATTTTCTCCATCATCGGCGAAAATTTGTCGCGCACGCCGCTTGTGAAGTTTTTAAACCCGCGCACAGGTGAAGTCACGCTGGCCGACACCAGACTGCCGGACAGCTGTTTGCGCTTCTTCCGCAAAGGCGAGCAGCGCGCGTTCCGGGTCCCGCGCCTGGATCCAGGTATTTACGAAGTATTTTTAGAAACAGATGCTGGTCGCAGCAATCCGGCCAGCTTTACCGTTACCGCCGGCGGCCGGTTGCCCGGACTGTGCGCCATGGAACCTGACAACGGCCCGCTAGGCATTGAAACCGTGTTGTATGGCGAGGGATTCGGCGTAAACAAGGGGGGCGTACGCTTCCATTCGCGCGTTGATATTTCGGACGTTGTTTCCTGGAACGACGGGCAGATCCGCGTAGCCGTGCCGCCCACGGCCCAGACGGGATTGGTACAAGTCATTGCCTCCACGGGACAACTAAGCAACGGGTTGAACTTCCGTGTTGGACAATGCAGCCCGGACACGTGCGGAACAGGCTTTGAATGCTGCTCTTCTGGAGCATGCCAGGCCGCCGGAACCTGTTCCGAGGCCCTGCCGTTGTGTACGTATTCCTGGACATTCGGCACGGGCGACGACCTGGGCGGCATCCCGCGCGTCATCGAGCAAGCGACGTGCAAAAACAACACGCAAAGCCCGTCACCATTTAAGGACACCGTTGATGCTTGTTTGAACGCGGCTGTTTCCGCCCGCTTTACCCATGATATGAAGGACGCCACGCTGAACGCGGGAACAGTTGAGCTGCGCCGCTGCAACACCGGCCCTTCCTTTGATGGCGGTAGCTGCCAAACAACGGTGAGCCTCAGTAATTTTGTCATCATCAATTCCAATCAGCCGGGCGAAGGCTTTATCGCCCAGCCTCAACCGGCGTTTGTTCCTGACACCTGGTACCAGGTAACGATTGCCAATACCGTGGAAGCGGAAAACGGCAACAGGATGGAAAACCCGTATCGATGGACGTTTAAGACGCAGTCGGGAGAAGGGGCCTGTGCTGTTGATCATGTCGAAGTGACACCAGCCACGGCCACGTTGAAAAAAGTTGGTGCGACGCAAGCGTATACGGGCGTTGCCACTGCCTTGAATTGCAATATCCTCGACGGCAGCGCCTATACATGGGGCTGGCTGAGCGCGGATACATCAAAAGCTGTTCTGGAAACGTCCAGGACATACCAAAATCGCGCCACGGCGAAAGGTGCCACCGATCCTGGCCCGGCGGTTGATATCATTGCGTCCATTCCGGAGTTCAGCAAGGAAGACAGCGGTCAGTTGCGTATTTCTTTGGAGCCGCCTTTGGTGGTGGATAAATGGCCGAATTGCTCAAGCGCTTGCATCAACGCCGCGTTGGGCGCGAAATTCAATCAAGAAATGCAGGAAGCTTCGGTTACGGCTAACGCCAACGTGGAATTACACGAATGTAAAGACGCGGCCTGCGCGCGCGCCAATACCGCCAGTATCGGCGTAACCAGCCTGACCTATAACAATACAAGCTTTACCCTGCACTTCCTGCCTAATATCAGCGCGTTTAAAGTCGCCACCAAGTACCGCGTCGTCCTCAAGGGCATGCGCAGCGCAAGCGGGCTGCCGCTTTCGGGATTAAACTACGACGCCGACGGGGATGGCACCATTGACAGCTATTCCTGGCTATTCAGCACCAGAAATGACCCCAATCAGTGTCAGATTGAAGACGTGCTTATTGATCCGCCTACAGCCATATCCAGCCTCATATTGGAAGAATTCAACTACCAGGCGTTGCCGGTAGCTCCCGCTGACGCATGTAACCAGTATGGTCAGATTCTGCGCGGCGATACCATGGACTGGGTCTGGGGCGTATCCGTTCCAAAGGTTGCTTCCGTTACCCAGCAAGATGTATTGCCTTTAGAGAATTTCAAGGACTGGGCGCAAATTACCACCAGCCGCGGCGAAGGATCCACAAAGGTGCGCGCCTCCACCCAGGGGGTTAATGGTGAAGGAGATTTTACGGTGCAATGCGGTTTTCAAACCGACAATCAATGTCCATCTCCGGCTACGGTCCAGTCGCATGGCGTCGGATCCGATTCATGCTGCTATCCGCGCCCTGGGATTATCGGTAGCAATCCGCGAAACGGTGCCGAAGCCGTCTGTACGACGCTGGGTATAGAGCTAGAGTTTGACCAGCCCATGAACCAGGCGTCTTTGGTCAGCGGCATCATTTTGGAAATCAATAATGGCGGCATCCCATGCCCTTCCGTGGCGCCTACGGCATGGTGGCCAAAAGCAAAATACTATGCCTCCCGCGCGCTGTCCTGGGTGATTCCCGCCACGCAGGCGCAAGGAGAAAACTGGTGCCGCGTTGAGTCCAGCGTCAGCGTTTCAAATACGGACGTCGGCAGCAGCGCCCGCGTATATCCGAAGCAAAAACTCCAGGATGACCGCCAGTACCGCGTTCGGACGGTGGGGGACCTGAACCTCGATGACAACGTTCCCGAAGGAGTACGCAACTCGTTTAACGTTGCGGTCAGCGGGGAAGATGTCAGGACGTTCAGGACAGGCAAAGCGGAATGCAAGCTCGACTACGTGGATGTCCTTATCACGCCTCCCGGTGAGCCCGGCCGCCTGGATGTTGCATTCTGCGCCGCTCGAAACGACTGCCCGGGAGACGTAAACGCGACTAAAGAAGGGAACCAGCATGCCTATCTGGCTACCGGACGCGACCGAGCGGGATTCATTGTCCCGGCTGACTTTACCTGGACTGTGGAAGGCGACCCCATTTTGACGCTTGATCCTGCAACGGGGGAGCAGGTGGAAATGACGCCGAATCCACAGAATGGCGAAGCGACGGTGACGGTAACGGCGCGCGCCCAGGCCCCGTCTCAGGGCACCATTTCACGCACACTGGATGTCGTAACCTTCTTGTGTGAAAATCCGTGGCCGGATATCACGTCCTTCCCGTACGTCGACACGGCATTCAATTACGACATTTTCTATTGCCGAGATGCCGGCGAGCCGGGGTTTGATGACGACTTGCCGCCCCTGTCCAGCCCCGTTACCGGCCAGAATGTCGGGGGCGTGTTAAAGGAATCACTGTTCATCATTGAATGATGTCTTTTATACACAGAGACCGCAGGCTGGGAAATTGGTATCATTTCAATGAATCGCCCCGTGTCCTTATGAGAAAGTCACTATATTACATAGCAATTGTTTTCTGCCTGTTTGCCGCCTCGGCAGTCGGTTTTCCTGCGCGGGCGCAAGACACTGGGCGCGGGCAGGCCATTGGCATACGTATTATTCCCAACCCTGACAGGCTATCTCCGTTGACATGGTATCGCGCGAACGTGCCAAATCCTGGGAATCCCGCGGCGCTTGAAGTCGACGGATATCCTGCTGTTCGTGACGGCCGCTCCGTATATGTGGCTGCAACAAATTACGACGCCAACTCTCGCACCTTGTACAGCAATATTTATCTTATTTCTTACAGCGAAACGGCTGACGAGTCCGTTCAGGCCGTATTTAATGAATTTCTCAGGCAGTTCCGGCTGAATACGAACATTACTGACAGGACCACGCGCGAGCAGATCCGTCGCGACATGCATCGTGCCGCTGACCTGAACAACATTCAGGGATATCTGGAGTCGTACCGGGTCAAGACCGGCAAGTATCCGGTTTTTGAAGCGGGGAGTTATTTACCCAACACTACCTACAGCACATGGCCGTCCTGGCAGGCCACACTTGGGAATTTGCTCGGTGTTGCTGTGCCCGTTGACCCGCGCAATGAATTCATCGGTTGCAAAGACCCGTATGATACCAAGACCTGCTGGTCCGTTGAAGACAGGCAGTTTTCCTGTCCCCCCGAGGCATATGCCTATGCATACCGAGTCAATCCCGACGGGTTGTCTTACAACTTGTTTACAAATTTTGAATATCAGGGACCAGGCAGCTGGCGCACGCAATCGTTTTCCGACCAGACTGCCGGGCAATGCTTTAACTTCAGCGCGGCCGACTCCGCTGATTTTGACGGGGACGGGGTGGGGGCCGCCGTGGACAACTGTCCGGCGGTGAGCAATGCCGATCAGTCTGATTCCGACAGTGACGGCGTGGGAAACGCCTGTGACACTTGTCCAAATGACCCCACCAACGACCAGGACAACGATGGCGTTTGCGGAAATTTAGATAACTGTCCGACGATCGGAAATTCAGATCAGACAGATCTTGACGGCGATGGCGTCGGCGACGTATGCGATTTTCAAACCTGCGGTAATAATGTCACGGAAGGAACCGAAGCTTGCGACGGCCAATCAGGCGTGAATGAGTTCCAGGAATGCGCCGCAGACTGCCGTTCAGTCCGCTCCGTAGCGTATTGCGGCGACGGGACGGTGCAGACCCCCAATGAGCAGGGCCTCAACGAAGAATGCGACGGGAATAACGAAACGCAGTTGTGTTCCACGTTTATCAATGGCTACCGCACGCAACGTGTGCGTGTTTGTCGCAATACATGCAGATACGCCCCTTGGACTGATTGCCAGCCCATTGAAACCTGCGGGGACGGCATCATAAACGGGTTGGAGACGTGCGATGAATCTGAGCAAAACGGCGTGCAATGCCAGGCGGCATATGCGCAGCGTTGCACCTACTGCAGCAGCGTTTGCAAAGTGCAGGAAGCGCTTGGCCCCCGCTGCGGTGATGGCATCGTTCAGGCTGACCAGGGAGAAGAATGCGATGAGTCCAACAAGAACGGACAGCGTTGCGTGCCTGCGTACGGAAAAACCTGTAACTACTGCACCAATTCCTGCAAAATCGATGTCGTGCGTGGCCCGTATTGTGGTGATGGAGCGCGCAATATCCCGTTTGAGGCATGCGATAACCAGACGCAGGACGTTCCTTGCGAGCCTGAACCAACATACTTTTACAAACTGCGTCGCTGTGTTCAGGAAGCAACGCCCCAAAACCCTCTTTGTACCTGGGGGCCGTATGACGCATGCAGGCAGGTTGGTTTCTGTGGTGACGGCACGGTGAACGGTCCTGAAAAATGCGATGATGCCAAAACACCGGGCTTGTGCCAGAGCTGTCAGGTGGCCAATAACAAAGTTACAGCAAGCTATGCTGTGGTTGCCGATACTCGCAAATCATTTTGTGTGGCGAACAAGGGTGCCTGGGGTTGGAGCATGGCAGATACCACTTCCGAGGAATTGCAAATGACTTGCACGGGCGCATCTTCACAAAGTTTTACGCGCAATGGCCAGTCGTTTGGTTCACCGTGGGGATGGCCGTATAACGCCTCGCACTATAAACTGCCATATCCGTTGATGACGGATTCTGTAACCTGGTTTCATGGCGGGTGCGGCGGTCATTTCATGATGGGGCGGTATAACGGACAGGAAGTAAGGTATCAGACGTACTTTATTCCAAAGCATGGCGAACATTGCGGCAATGACAACGCCATGCATCGACTGAATCTCAGCGATGCGGTTATCGACGAAGTGGTCGCGAATGAAACCTGGGCGAACGGCGGGTATGCCCGCGGCAGGATCTACCTTCCGAATGCCAAGGAAATCGACACAAACGGCGGCATTGTCGTCCTCGAACACTTGCGTGACCGTCGCGATCCCAGCGGCAATCTCTTGCCGCAAGACACCTACCGCGTGAACTTCCAGCAAGGACAAGGATTTATGGTGTGGCTAGGAAATAGCACCAAGACTGACCCAAGCCAGGGTCAAACCTCGACGACAAGCAATACGACCTATGTGTTAGGATGCGTAGATGTTGATAATAATCGCGTGTGTGACTTCTTGCAGGCGCTCTAAGAAATATGAATAAGAAAATTATTCTTGTCGTCGTGCTGCTCGCTATTGCGGCATCAGGTTGGCTTGTTTACACGCTTGCCAGACGCCAGCAGTTGTATAATGCCGAAGAACGGGTGTTGTTGATTGACCGCGCAAGCGGGTTGTATACCTATTCCGACATCGTGGATGAGCAGACAAAACGACAGTTCAAGCCCATTAACTATGTTTCGCGTCTTTCTGAAGAGCGGCTGAACGCATTGCTGGATGGCCTGAACCTATATTCTAATATGCCGCAACAAGTGTCGGCTCCGGGCGCCGTAGCTTTGCCCCCGAATCCGCAAGCGTGGGCTCAAACGGTCGCGATGCTCAGCCCTGAACAACAGGGTTTGTGCGCGCAGCTCCAGTCCGGACCGCAGTCCCAAACATGCATCATGCGGCACTTGTCGTTTCAGGCCGTACAAGGGCGTATTGCCGCTTCGGTATGTGCTGATATTTTTATACAGAATTTGAGCGAAGAATGCGCGGCGCATGTGGCTGAAAAGCGGTCAGATCTCTATGTAGATCGCAATAGCAATGATTTGCTGGATCAGTATGAAGTCTTTGCAAATCCAGAGGCATTGCCTGAACCTACCATTTAACCTTGTCGTATGTTTGAAGACACAAAAGAACCGGAAGATATTTTTGAAGGCGCGGAGCAAGATGCCGCCCCCTCGCAGCTGGTTCGTCCTTCGCTGCCGAATCAATCTGGCCAGTCTTCGCCGCCATCGCCATCTGCTGTAGAGGACGTCGTGGCGTCCGGGCCCAGTAAAACGCTTATCATCATTGCCGTTATCGCGGTGTTAGGTTTTGTTGTCATTGCCGTAGCGCTGGTGTACATCTATCTGAGCCGGCAAACTCCTGCACCCGCGGCAAACCAGCTGCAACAGCCAGTAACGCAGTTGCCGACGACGCAAACGGCGGACACCCAGGCATTGCCGGTTGTCCCTCTGACGGAAACTCCTGCGTCTGAAACGCAACTGCCGGTGGATACGGACCGCGATGGTCTTTCCGATGAAGAAGAAGCTGAAAACCGTACCAACCCGACGCTTGTCGATTCAGATGATGACGGCCTCACGGATTACGACGAAATCCGCGTGTGGAACACCGACCCGTTGGATCCGGATTCCGATAATGACGGCTACCCCGATGGCATGGAAGTGCGCTCCGGATATGATCCGAATGCCGTCGGTGCGAAGCTTTTGACGTTGCCGGGAGCAGAAGAGGAGCAACTGGGGCAACAAGAAACTCAGCCGCAGGACGCGCCTCCCGCCGCCCCAACCAATCCATAACCTATGGCCACCCAGATGTCCCCACAGGAAACACCGTCATCGGCATTGTCAGGCCGCCTGATTGTCATGCCTGATGCGTATGTGCCAAAGGAAAAAAAGAAGCTTTCCTCAACTGCCATATTGGCGATTGTTTTGGGCATCGTGGCGTTATTAGTCATCATTGTTCTGGTGCTCTTTTTTACGCGCGCGCCCCAGACAACGCCTGTTGCGCAAGCCCCGATCGAGCAAACTCCGGTTATCGAACAGCCGGCGCAGCAACAGCCTCAGCAGCCGGCGCAACCAGCCGCGCCGCAGCCAGTACAAGAGCAGCCGGTGGCCACGCCGCGCGTGCAGTTACCCGCCGTCATCAGCGGCGTCTTGCCAGTGGCGGTTGATACTGACCAGGACAGCTTGACGGACATTGAGGAGCAGCTGTTCCTTACCAGCGCGTCCGTGCCTGATACGGACCAGGATAGCTTTTTGGATGGCGTGGAGTTGCGCAACTTGTATGACCCAGCCACGCCGCGCGCGTTGCTTGAGGTGTCGCCGCAAATCAAAATTGCGCGTAATGAGAGCTTGGGCTACCAGTTGCTCGTGCCGCTCGCCTGGACGGCCACGCGCAGCACCGCGGATGGACGCGAGTTTATTGTCCGGCCTGACCAGGGCAGCGAATCATTTCGTATCATGGTATACGACAATGAGGCCCGTCTTTCCGTAACAGAATGGCTGCAGCAGCAGGATCCGTCGGTCAATTTGACGCAGTATGTCAATTTTCGAAATGAATCAAGCTGGATCGGTGTCCAGACTCAGGATCATACGCTGGTGATTGCTTCATTCGACGATGGCGGCCCGGGGTCACGTGCCCTGATGTTTGTCATGCACTATGACGCCGGCCAGGAAAAATCACTCCGATTCCCGGCGGTTTGGGACACCATGACCAACAGCCTCTCTGTCTCTTCGGGCGATACCGCCGCGGCCCAGTAACATATGCACCGCGTTGTTCTGGATGTCTCGCGCCGGGCGCGTGTCAGTTTTGCGGTCGCGCCGCTGCATATACTGGCAAACGAGATTGTGTCGCGCGGATACCCGCGTGCATTGCGCGGTGGAAATGTTTCCATTTCCCTCGTCTTTGTTTCAGATCGTGAAATGAGCAAGTTAAACGCAATGCATCGCGGCAAAAAGGGCCCGACAGATGTGTTGTCGTTTTCTTTTTTGGAAGGCGAGGGCTGGCCAAGTGACGGCTGCCTGGGAGAAATCATCATCAGTGTTGACACCTTGCGCCGGCAGGCACGCGAACAAAAGCATCGCCTGGCGGATGAAGCGCGCGTATTGTTTACCCACGGCCTGCTCCATATCCTTGGGTACGACCATGAGACGCCTGACGATTTGAAAGATATGGCTAAAGAGGAGCAAAAGTATCTTGGGGATAAAGCCGGTCTGATAACTCGGATGAATGGTGAGTCAAAAATGGGTTCGCAGCAAAAGCGGAAAGCCCGCTGACTAGTTCTGTTGTTCAGCGAAGCGCTGGAACATCAGCGGTATTGGATATATAATGTTCTCACATGTACTCATTAGTTATTCGCTAAGCACATGAGCCGGTCCGATATCATTACAGGGTTGGACATTGGATCATCGACTATCCGTTTGGTAGTCGGTCAGTTCGTGCCGGATGAGGCCGGGGAGGGGCAGCAACTGCATATTATTGGCGTAGCCGAAACCCCCTCGCAAGGCATAAGCAAAGGCGTGGTTACCAGCATCGAAGACGCCGTTACCTGCTTGACGAGCTGCATAGAAAAGGGCGAACGCATGGCCGGGGTCCCTTTGGAGCGTGCCTTTGTAAGCATTTCCGGCGCCCATATTTTGTCCCAGGCATCTAAAGGCGTCATTGCCGTTTCCAAGGCGAACGGAGAAATCAACGAAGATGACGTGGAGCGCGTCATTGAGGCGGCACAGGCCGTGGCAACGCCGCCGAATTACGAGATTTTGCATGTCATCCCGCGTTCTTATACGGTCGACAACCAGGGCCATATCAAAGACCCCATAGGCATGACCGGCATCCGCCTGGAAGTCGACGCGCAAATCATCCAGGGACTTTCCACGCAATTAAAAAACGTTACCAAAGCCGTCTATCGCACGGGGCTGGACATTGAAGACACGGTGTTTGCTGGGCTGGCCGCTGCTGAAAGCGTACTAGATAAGCAGCAGAAAGAGCTGGGTGTGGCATTGGTTAACCTTGGCGGCGCAACCACCACGGTCGTCGTCTACGAAGAAGGCGATGTGTTACATACAGCAGTCTTGCCCGTGGGCGCGGGTCACATTACTTCCGACATTGCCATTGGGTTACGGACGTCCATAGAGATTGCGGAACAAGTGAAGCTGCAATACGGTACGTCTTTGCCAGAAAGTGTAGATAAAAAGGAAATGATTGATTTAAATGAGTTCCAGGAAGGAGAATCCCATCTGGTGTCGCGCCGGCAGGTGGCGGAAATCATCGAAGCGCGCATCGAAGAAATTTTTAAACTGGTGAACAAAGAGTTGAAGAAAATTAATCGCAGCGGTCTTTTGCCGGCCGGCGTGGTCCTGACCGGCGGCGGCTCGCGCCTGCACGGCATTATCGACGTGGCTAAACGGGAGTTCCGCCTGCCAGCCTCAATCGGCGTGCCGCGCGAGTTGACCACGGCCATTGAAAAGGTAAACGACCCCATGTATGCGGTCGCCGTAGGCTTGCTGCTCTGGGGCATGCACATGCATGCGGGAAGCGGCGGCCGATTTCAGGGCTTTACCAACTTCGGTTCTGTCAAAGAAAAAGTAAAATCTTGGTTTAAGGCCATAATCCCATAGCTTGGGAAAGCTAACGTTTGCCCTGAGCTTGTCGGTAAACGTTAATTGTTCACAAGCGTAACCACACGAATATGGAAATCAAACCCGAAATCGAGACGTTCGCAAAAATAAAAGTGGTGGGTGTGGGCGGAAGCGGCGGATCGACCGTGAACGCCATGGTTGCCTCCAAAATCAGGGGCGTCGAATTCATTGCCGTGAACACCGATGCGCAGGCATTGCATCATTCGCGAGCGCCGCTGCGCGTACATATCGGCAAAACGGTCACTCGCGGCCTGGGTGCTGGCATGGATCCGGAAATGGGCCGCAAGTCCGCGGAAGAAAACCAGAACGAGCTGCGCGAATTGTTGAAAGACACCGACATGGTGTTTATCACTTGCGGTTTGGGCGGTGGCACAGGCAGCGGCGCAGCCCCTATTGTAGCCAGTATCGCCAAGGAATTGGGCGCACTTACCATTGGCGTGGTGACCAAACCATTTTCGTTTGAAGGAAAACAACGCGGAATGATCGCGGAAAAGGCACATGACGAGTTGGCCAGCAAGGTCGACACCATCATTACCATCCCCAATGATCGTATTTTGCAGGTTATTGAAAAGAAGACCACGCTTGTGGAGGCATTTGATATCGTGGATGACGTCCTCCGCCAGGGCGTGCAGGGGATTTCCGAGCTTGTGACCGTGCATGGCGTGACCAACGTCGACTTTGCTGACGTAAAAGCCATCATGAAAGATGCCGGCTCTGCCCTTATGGGTATTGGGTACGGCACCGGCGATAATCGCGCGATTGATGCCGCCAAAGCAGCTATTTCCAGTCCTTTGTTGGAGGTTTCCATCGACGGCGCCAAAGGTATTTTGTTTACCATCACTGGTGGCAAGGACTTGGGCATGTATGAACTGAATGAAGCCGCTACCATCATTACCGAAAAAGCCGATCCAAGCGCCAAGATCATTTACGGCACGGTTATTGACGAGAACATGAAAGATGAAGTCCGTGTTACCGTAATTGCGGCCGGTTTCGGCAAACAGCCGAAATCTGTTCATCAGGCCGACACCATGGCGTTTGGCCAGTCTCTGGCCGCCAGCGCCTACAACAGCCCGCTCATGCGCATGTCCCAGCAGAATAAACAGGCCAGTGAGCGCCCGGCCGCGGCCCCGCGGTCCTTTAACACGGCCCCGTCGTTTCGATCCGAGCCGTTAGCCGCCAACCCAATCATGACCGAGCCCGTGCGGGCGGAAGAATCCAGCCGTTCCGCCGCTCCCCAGCAGGATATTGATCAGGAAGATTTGGAAATTCCGGCCTTTATCCGTAAGAAGATGATGTAAGCCTATGCCGGTGCGGGGCGCGCGAATGCGGCGGTTTCCTTCGCGGCGGGTCGGCAAGCTGTTCTTGCTGGCCGCGGCCGTATTCGTCGTCTGGAAATACTGGCCGCAGAAGTCGGAAACCATTCAAACGGTTTCGGCTGACACCCATATCGTCCAGGAAGACCCGTTGCCTCCAAGCCTCCAGCTGCCGGAAGCTGACGTAACATATGTCGTGCAAGAAGGGGACACGCTTGCCGATGTTTTTGCCGACACAGACGTCCCCTACGCGGAAATAGTCCTCCTCGAGCAGGCAAGCAAGAAGGTCTTTGACCTGACTAATATCCAGGTGGGCAAGAGCGTGGATTTCGCTTTTGCTGACGAAGGAAGTTCCTACGGACTGTCCTCGGTGGTGTACCAGCCTGATGCAAATCGGGTCATTATAGCCACGCAAAGCGCCGCTGGCTGGATTGTTGAGGAGGAGCGCATCGAATATGAAATCCGTCGCGCAACGCGGGGAGGAAATGTGGAGGGGTCGTTGTACGCCTCCGCGCTGGCGCAGGGCCTCTCGGACAACACCATCATGCGTTTCGCCGACGTGTTTGCCTGGGATATTGATTTTGCGCGCGACACCGCTTCCGGAGATACGTACAAAGTCCTGTACGAAGAAAAATATAAAGACGGGCAGTTTGTGGCCCCAGGAAAGATTCTTGCCGCCGAATACACCAACAAAGGGAAAACGTTTCAGGCATTCTTTTTTCAGCCGGAAGGAAAAGATCCAGGATATTACACGGCAGACGGGGCATCGTTGCAGCGCGCGTTCTTAAAGGCGCCGGTCAATTTTCGGTATGTCAGCTCGGGTTTCAGCAATGCGCGTTTTCATCCGATTTTGGGCAAAGTAATGATGCATGACGGCGTGGACTATGCCGCTGATTATGGCGTGCCGATTATTGCCATTGGCGACGGCGTTGTCTCGCGGTCAGGCTGGGCGGGCGGATATGGCAATCGCATTGAAATCCGCCATAATGAGCGATACAGTTCCCAGTACTCCCATATGTCATCCTATGTGAAGGGCTTGGGCATCGGTGACCGGGTAAAACAGGGACAAACCATCGGGTATGTCGGTTCAACCGGATTTTCTACGGGCAACCATGTGCACTTTTCCATGACGGAGTACGGGGCATACGTTGACCCCACCCGAGTTGACGCTCCGGAAGGCGAGGCGCTGGCAGAGGAATTCATGGAAGCATTTTTAGTAAATGTCAATGAATGGCAGGGCGCGCTTGCGTCCATTACGTTTTAATCCTATGCAGCAACAGCACCCCCTCCAGCAGCCAGCCTATCCCTCCGAGTCCCATCAGGCCATGGATAAAATTCAGGCGGAATTAAAATCCCAGCGCCAGCTCCTGGAGGAAAACCACCGCATGTTGTTGTCCGTGCGGCGCGGGATGCGGTTTTCTTTTGTCGCCTCAGCGGTAAAATTAATCCTTATTTTAATCCCATTGATACTGGCGGCGGTGTTCTTGCCGCCATTTGTCCGGGACTGGTTGGAAACCATCCGCGGATACCAGGAAGCGATTCCCGATGTTTCCGGCGATATGCGTGGAATAAACGTCGAGCAATTGCGCGAACTTTTGCAAAAATCTTCCTTGTTTGAAAGATAGCAGGAAAATTGGGGTATATATGGGTGTTATTTTTACAACAATATATGCTTGAACCACATTTGATCGATGAAAAACCTCAGTCGAAGCCGGAAACGCACATTGCCGTTTCAAATCTCCGAGGAGTTATCGCGTTAGTTCTCGTTTTTGGCATGTTGGGCGGCGGGGTGGCCGGGGCGTTGGTCACATCGTACATTGAGGGAAATGGCATTTTACCAAAAGGGCAGGATCGCGATTTGTCCGCGCGCGTGGCCAAAGTAGTGACAGTAGAAGATTCCGCGCTGATTGACATGGTTGAAGAGGCTTCCCAATCTGTTGTCAGCATCATCGTGGAGAAACCAGCACGCCAGGCCACGGGCCCGAATTTGTTCCCCTTTGATTTCAACTTCCCGGGATTTGAAATTGTTCCGCCTACGCCGCAACCGCAAACTGATGTGCCTGTCGACACGGAGGAATCTTTGGTCCAAGTCGGCGCCGGAACCGGCTTCGTTGTTTCGGAGAAGGGGCTGATCCTCACCAACAAGCATGTCGTTAATGATAAAGATGCGAAGTATTCGATCCTTACGCGCGACGGGCAAAAGCATGAAATTGAAATTTTAGGCGTTGATCCGGTCAATGACCTGGCCGTCGTTAAAACAAAGGAAGAAGTCAGTTTGCCCGCCCTGGAATTAGGCTCTTCTGATACCGCTCGCATCGGACAAACCGTGTTGGCCATTGGCAACAGCCTTGGAGAGTTCAATAACACGGTCACGAAAGGGGTTATTAGCGGCATTAATCGCCGCGTTACCGCGTCTGATGGCACGGGCGGGGCAGAGACGCTTGAGGCCGTCATTCAGACCGACGCTGCCATTAATCCTGGCAATTCCGGTGGCCCCTTGTTAAACATTGCTGGTCAGGTTATCGGCGTAAATACGGCCGTAAGCCAGGAGGGCCAGTCCATCGGGTTTGCCATTCCCATTAATGATGCCATTCGCTTGATTGAAAGCATCGAGGAGTATGGTCGCGTGATTCGTCCATATCTTGGCGTCCGTTATGTGATTGTTGATAAGCAGCTCCAGCAACTCAACAAGCTTTCTGTGGATTACGGCGCCTTGTTGCGGCGCGGGGAACAACCCGAGGAATTGGCCGTTATTCCTGGCAGCCCGGCAGATAAGGCGGGTTTGGAAGAAAACGACATTATTTTAGAGATTGATGGTCAGCGTGTCAGTGCCGAGCAAAGCCTGGTCCGCATTCTTGGCCGATTTGATCCAGGAGATGTCATAACGCTTAAGGTCCTAAAAGATGGAGAAGAGCAGGAGGTGAGGGTGACGTTAGGAGAGTTTGATGTAGAGTAAATAAAAGCCCGGTATCTCCCGGGCTTTTTCTTAAACTGTGGATAACGAACAAAACACGAACAAAAATGCTCCGTTGACGTTCGTGTTTTGTTCATATATACTGTTTTCAGTAGACAAGAGCCTAAACAAAATCATATGGGCGACACCTTAACCAAGAAGCAAAAAAAGATACTGGATGTCATTATCCAATATCAGCAAGAGTTCGGGTACATGCCGTCATATCGGGAAATTGCAGAAACATTGAACCTTTCCTCTCCGGCGAGCATCCATCAGTATATAAAGACGTTGGAGGAAAAAGGGTTCATTACCACCTCATCTAATGAATCTCGATCCATCGAATTGACGGCAAAAAGTTTACCGGTGCCGCAAGCGGTTTCCCTGCCGCTTGTCGGGCTCATCACGGCTGGTTCACCTATCGAAGCTGTTGAGCAGCGCGATGCCATCGGTGTTCCTGTAACCCTTGTCGACGATCCGGCTAATTCCTACGTCTTGAAAGTAAAAGGGGAATCCATGATCGAAGATGGCATTCTTGACGGGGACTTCGTCATTGTGGAGCGCAATCCGAGCCCCAAGAATGGAGATATTGTGGTTGCGCTTTTGGACAACACCTACGCCACCTTGAAACGATTTTATCGAGAAAAGAGTCGCATCCGATTGCAGCCGGCAAATTCCTCCATGTCACCCATCTACGTATCTGATCCCATCATCCAGGGAGTCGTAAAAGGACTGATTCGTTCTTTCGCCCACGTGTCATAGCCCTGCCCACCTAATTTTTAAACGAAAAGAAGTCCGTTATGAAACGGATAAGGGTTGAATTTTCTCTACATCGTAGAGCAGGTTCCGCATCCGGATGGCAATTCAACCCTCTCTTTTCAAAACCGCATATGTCCAAAAGGAAGGCCCGTTCATTGTACCGTCGTTTATTTGGCCGCGTGGCCGATTTCATGGCGACTTGATCCCAAGTGGCCAGTCAAGACCATAGATCTTTTCAGTGCTGATGTTTATGCATTCGTCTCGTCTTATTTGGGGACACGTAAGACGAGATGAGTACCTTGGCGGACGATATGGAATGCGTTTGATTTGGTCTGCCAAGGACTCATTGGCTAAAAGCAATGCCACAGTCGTACATTGCTTTTCCTGCGCGCTGACTTAATAATTTATTCGCACCAAGCGCGCAGTGATCCGTGGTCTTGTTTGGTATAAAAACCTGCCGGTCGGCAGGTTTTTATATTGTGTGCTAAAATGATGGCATTACCACCCGTTATGACTGCAAAACAAAAACGAGAAAAGGTGTTTTCGCAATACCATGAGCCAGTAGATTTTAAGCGTCCCTGGCGCATTTTTAAAATCATGGCCGAGTTGGTTGAGGGGTACGATTTTGTCTCAAAGCTGACCAGAAACGTCACTATCTTGGGGTCGGCTCGCACCAAGCCCGGGCAGAAATATTATAAAGAAGCCGTGAAAATGGGCAGCTTGTTGGCAAAGGGAAAGTTTACGACCATTACGGGAGGCGGGCCAGGTATCATGGAGGCGGCAAATCGCGGCGCATTCGATGCAAAGGGAGCTTCTATCGGCATTAACATTCAGTTGCCATTCGAACAAATTTTGAATCCCTATGTGAAGCAGTCCATGGGTTTCAAATATTTTTTTACGCGCAAAGTAATGTTGCTAAGCCCGGCACAAGCGTTTGTGTTTTTCCCGGGAGGATATGGCACGCTCGATGAATTTTTTGAGGTATTTGATTTGATGGAAAATGACCAGATCGCTCGCTCGCCGATGATTTTGGTAGGAAAAGAGTTTTGGTCTCCCGTCTTGAAATTTTTGCGGGAGCGCGCCATCAAACATGGCATTTTGGATGAGAGGTTGCTTGCGGCGGTCTCGCTGGTAGACAATGCAAATGACGCCTATGCCATCGTGAAAAAAGCCCCCGATACGGTGAACGTGTGTGCGCTCTCTGCAGACAATTTTAAGTGTGAGAACGAGATCAACTGGCGCATTTTTCAAGTGATGGCGGAACTGGTAGAAGGGTTTGACCTCGTTACCACGTACCTTGATGACGTTACCATTCTTGGATCAAAGGCGTTAAGCGAAGAATCCGAATACTACCACCAAGCATACCGCCTCGGGCTCGAGCTTGGGCGCCGCAAATATACTATTATCACGGGTGGAGGCCCTGGAATCACTGAAGCCGCAAACAAGGGCGCTGCTCAGGCGGGCTCAACGTCTGTGGGCTTGATCATGCGCAAAGATCACACGGACTCAGGCAACAAGTATCTTAATTCGCATGCCGTCTTCAAATTTCCGTACACGCGCAAACTCATATTAACGGCGCCATCTAATGCTTTTGTCATTTTTCCGGGAGGGTTGGGTACGCTCCACCAGGCATTTGAACTTCTGACGCTCATGCAAACAGGCAAAACCCATCGCATTCCGGTCATGTTTTACGACAGCAGTTACTGGAACCCTCTGCTCAAATACATTGACGATATCTTGTTAAAGAAATACAAAACCATTTCGTCAGGCGACAACAGGTACTACAAAGTCATTGATCGCGTAGAAGAGGCGGTTGAAACTATTACAGCACAACCAAGGGAGGGGTAGCACAAGTGCTCCCGCTTGCCGCAGGCCCCAACCTCGGCTATGATAGCCAATTACCGCCGCCACGCCTGCGCGCGGCGGTTCTTTACTTTGAATATGAGCGTACCGAAACATATTGGAATCATCATGGACGGAAATCGCCGCTGGGCAAAGCAGCGCGGCCTAAGTACCGCTGACGGGCATCGTGCCGGCCTGGAAACGTTGTCGCGAATGGTTGATGCGGCGGCGGCGCGCGGGGTCCAGATTGTAACGTTTTACGCATTCAGCACCGAAAATTTTAAAAAGCGCAGCGCGGCGGAAATCGCCGATCTGTTTGAACTGACTGTTACCGGGCTCCGCCGCGAAGTCAAACGCATGCGCCAGTCTGGCGTCCGCCTCAGCTTTTTGGGCGAACTTCGCCGGCTTCCCGAACGCGTGCAGCGCAACATGAAACAAGCCGTGGAGGTGCTAAAAGACAACGAGCGCATCAAGTGCAACATCATGTTTAACTATGGCGGGAGGACGGAAATCGTTTCTGCCATTAAGGAACTGGTGGAAAGCGGGAAAAGCGCCAAAGAGATCAATGAAGAGCTTGTTGCTCAGCATTTGTATACCCGTGGCCAGCCCGACCCCGATCTCATCATCCGTACAGGCGGGGAAATGCGCTTATCCAATTTTCTGCTGTGGCAGATGAGTTACAGCGAGCTGTACTTTACTGACGTTTTGTGGCCGGATTTTGATGAAGCACAACTGGACAAAGCCCTGGAAGAATTTTCCAGTCGTTCACGCCGGTATGGCGGACAGGGCTCTGCCGCAACCGCTAAAGACTCGGCTAAGAGCGTTGCGGAGGGCAAACCATTGAGCGTCTAAGCGCTATGCGCCGCGATGAACTGCATTTTGATTTGCCGCAGGAACTCATCGCCCAGGAGCCCGTATTGCCGAGGGATGCTTGCCGCCTGATGATCCTTCATCGGGCAACCCGTTCGGCGGAACACAAGACCTTTACGGAAATTTTTTCGTATCTTCGGGCGGGAGATGTGCTGGTGTTTAACAACTCCAAGGTGCTGCCAGCGCGCATATTGGCCAAACGCGGCAGCGGAGGCCGTGTGGAGATCCTTTTGCTGCGCGATTTGGGGCGGGGAATGTGGCAGTGCCTGTTGGGCGGAAAAGCGGATACAGGAGAGAGGCTTTCCTGTTCGAAAAGCCTGGCGGCAACCGTCATAACCCGGCCGACAGCCTCAACCCCCACAGCCACGGTGCAATTCAATAAAAGCGGGGCGGAGTTGGTGCGTGCCATAGAGACCATCGGCACCATGCCCACACCGCCGTATATTAAAAAAACGCTGAAGGATGCGGCCTTATATCAGACCGTCTTTGCCCAAGATTCCGGCTCCGCTGCCGCGCCTACCGCCGGGTTGCACTTCACCCAGGAACTAATCGATCGTCTAATCCAAAAAGGTGTACAGCAGGAATTTGTCACGCTCCATGTCGGCCTCGGTACCTTTCAGCCCATTAAGACCGACCATGTGGAAGATCATCCCATTCATAGCGAGTGGTACTCGCTTGGGGCGCAAACCCTTCAGCGGCTTCGCCAGGCCAAGCAAGAAGGGAGGCGTATCGTCGCTGTCGGCACGACTAGCGTCCGAGTTTTGGAAACAGTCTTTTCTGATCCGTCGCTTCGCGGCCAATCACGGGAGATCAGCGGGGAAACACGCATATTTATTTACCCGGGATATCAGTTCAAGGCTGTTGACGCCCTCATTACCAATTTTCACACGCCGCATTCCAGTTTGCTCGCACTCGTCTATGCCTTTGCTGGGCAGCAATTTATACGGAAAGCCTATGACGAGGCTATACAAAAAAGATACCGATTTTTTTCTTTTGGCGACGCCATGTTTATAGACTGAAAAACGCTCCGGGATTCGGAGCGTTTTGCCAAAAGTAATTGGAGAACTGTTATGATCCGTGCTGCTGTGCGACTTTCCGCTTCATGGTCTTCAGGCAACGGGTGCACAAACGCAATTTTGTACCCGAGATGCGAAGGGTCTGCAGGTTCGGGTAGCGGCGTTGCTTGCTGGTAGGATTATAGTGGGCGCGCAAAAGTTTGCGGGGTGTTACGACCTGCGATCCTTTGCCACAAATGCCACAAATACGGGCCATAAATGTATTCACTTTTAACGACGATTGCTATACTCTAACAGCGAACCTAAGTTTTTGTCAAGCCGGTTTTTTATGATCCTATCACTCCTTTCCCAGCCCGCATTGCTTATACCGGTTTTTTTATCTTTGGTGATTGCATTTACGGTTCACGAATTCGCTCATGCTTATGTGGCCGACCGGTTGGGAGATCCCACGCCGAAGTCTTTGGGGCGCCTGACACTCAATCCGCTTGTTCATATGCACCCCATCGGTTTTTTGTTGCTGATTACCGCAGGATTTGGCTTTGGGCGCCCCGTGCCGTTTGATGACCGCTACCTCAAAAACCCTAAGTGGGGCGCCGCCTGGATCGGCTTGGCCGGACCTATTTCCAATCTTATCCTCGCCTTTATTGCTATTTTAGCGCTAGCCATCCTGGTCGGCAGGGGGATGCCTTCCAACTCGCTGTTGTATGTTTTCCTGCTATTTCTGGCGCAATTTAACGTGGCATTACTTGTTTTCAATTTATTGCCGATCCATCCCTTAGACGGCTCGAAGGTTCTCGATGCTGTCTTGCCTGACCGTTTTGACCATGTAAAAAACTGGCTGGCCAACTATGGTCCCTTTTTGCTGTTATTAGCTGTTTTATTGGACGCTTCTTCACCCGTGTCCTTTTTTGGCGGTTTGTTCAGAACCGTGCTCTCGGGGTTAGAGTGGACGGTGATTGCTCTGGTGTCTCTCTTTTGATTTCTCTTGACGCCCCAAGCCATTCTTGGTAGGGTTTAGCCATAACTGAAAACGGCTTTTTCGCCAGGGACATCACGCGTGGCTGCGTGTACCCGGGCGAGGGTTGCAAAGCTGAACCGTTTTATAGCGGTCAGTTTTCTTTTATATAAACGAAACCCTTAATACGCTATGGCAACAATCAATCAACTTGTCCGCAAACCGCGCAAGCCGCAGCGCCGCAAGTCCAAAGCCCCGGCCATGCAGGTCACTCTGGATTCTTTGCACCGCAAACGCAGCACCATGCCCATGGGCCATCCTTTTAAGCGCGGCGTTTGCACCAAAGTCACGACCATGACGCCCAAAAAGCCGAACTCCGCTTTGCGCAAAATCGCCCGTGTCCGCTTGTCTAACGGCATTGAAGTAACGGCATACATTCCCGGCGAAGGCCATAACTTGCAGGAACACTCCATCGTCATGATCCGCGGCGGCCGCGTGAAAGATTTGCCAGGTGTCCGCTACCACATTGTTCGCGGCGTATATGACACTCAAGGCGTGGAAGGACGCAAGCAAGGCCGCTCCTTGTACGGCGCGCGCCGTCCGAAGGCTTCCAGTTAATTTCAAATGATTTGATATGCGTGGAAAACGAGCCCCAAAACGTGAAATCATTCCCGATCCCAAGTTTCAGAACGCGGAGGTCGCGAAGTTCATCAATTACCTCATGCGTCGCGGCAAAAAAAGTCTGGCCCAGCGCATTGTGTATCAGTCTTTTGACGTCGTCGCAGACAAGACCAAAAAGAATCCTTTGGAGGTTTTTGAAACCGCCATTAAGAATGTTGCACCAACATTGGAAGTAAAGGGACGCCGTATCGGTGGCGCCAACTACCAAATCCCCATCCAGGTAAAGGCCGAACGCCGGTTTTTGCTGGCTTGCCGCTGGATCATCGATGCCGCCAAAGAGCGCAAGGGAAAGCCGATGCAAGAGAAGCTCGCCCAGGAATTCATGGATGCCGCCAAGAAAGAAGGTTCAGCCATGAAAAAGCGCGAAACCGTGCAGAAAATGGCCGAGGCAAACCGCGCCTTTGCCCACTTTGCCCGTTAATCAACCATACAAAATTCTATGGCCGAACGAACCCCGCTTAACATGGTCCGGAACATCGGTATCATTGCCCACATTGATGCCGGCAAAACCACGACCAGCGAACGCATTCTCTATTACACGGGAAAGAATTATAAGATTGGTGAAGTTCATGAAGGCGAAGCTACCATGGACTGGATGGAACAGGAGCGCGAACGTGGCATCACCATTACCGCCGCCGCCACCACCTGTTTCTGGACGAACACGCAGAACAACGCCAAGCATCAGATTAACCTCATTGACACTCCCGGTCACGTCGACTTTACCGTTGAAGTAGAGCGCTCCCTGCGCGTGCTGGACGGCGGTGTTGTCGTGTTTGACGGTGTTGCGGGCGTGGAGCCGCAGTCTGAAACCGTCTGGCGCCAGGCGGACAAATACCAGGTTCCTCGCTTGTGTTTCATCAACAAGCTTGATCGCACGGGCGCGGATTTTTACGCTGATGTGAAGTCCATTCACGAACGTTTGGGCAAGAATGCTTTTCCCATCCAGCTGCCAATTGGCTCGGAAGATAACTTCAAGGGCATCATCGATTTGGTGCAGATGAACGCATATATTTACACCAATGAAATGGGTACAGACATCCAAGTAACCGATGTGCCGGCCGAGATGGTGGACGAGGCAAAGAAGTACCGCCAGCAGCTGATTGAGGCCGCCGCCGAGAATGATGAAGCTTTGATGAACAAGTATTTCGAGGGCAAAGACATCAGTGTTGATGAATTAAAAGCCGCCATCCGCAAGGGAGTCGTCGGCCTGCATTTTTACCCCATTCTTTGCGGATCTGCCTTGAAGAACAAAGGCGTGCAACGGTTGCTCGATGCTGTTACAGACTACTTGCCGTCACCGTTGGACATCCCGGCAGTCACAGGATCAGATCCTGCCGACGAATCCGTGAAGATTACCCGCGAAGCGAAAGACTCCGAACCTTTGACCGCCCTGGCGTTTAAGATTGCCACGGATCCGTTTGTCGGAAAGTTGTGTTTTGTGCGCGTCTATTCCGGAGTCATGAAGGCTGGTACGTACATCTACAACACCAATACCGGTCAGAAAGAACGCATCAGCCGCCTGGTGCAGCTGCATGCCAACCATCGTGAAGAGGTTGAGGAGATTACCGCTGGCAATATCGGAGCCATTGTCGGTTTGAAAGACACGATCACCGGACAGACTCTTTGTGATCCTGACCATCCGATTTTGTTGGAAAAGATCAGCTTCGCCAAACCGGTTATCAGCCTGGCCATTGAACCGAAGTCCAAGGCTGATCAAGAAAAGCTTGGTGTTGCTTTGCGTAAACTGGCTGAAGAAGATCCGACATTCAGCGTCAGCACGGATGAAGAAACAGGCCAGACAATCATTGCCGGTATGGGTGAATTGCACCTGGAGATCATGGTCGACCGCATGAAACGCGAATTCAAAGTCGAAGCAAATGTCGGTAAGCCCCAGGTCGCTTACCGTGAAACCATCACGGGCGAAGCCGAAGCGGAAGGCAAGTACATCAAGCAGTCCGGTGGCCGCGGCCAATACGGTCATTGCTGGTTGCGAGTCAAGCCGCATGCTGAAGGCAAGGAATTTGAATTCCATGATGAAGTTAAGGGCGGCGTCATTCCCCGCGAATTCATCAAGCCTATTGAAAAGGGCGTTGAAGAAGCCATGTCCCGCGGCATTTTGGCCGGGTATCCGGTGGTCAATGTCGACGTAACGGTGTACGACGGCTCCTTCCACGATGTCGACTCCTCGGAAGTCGCCTTTAAGATGGCAGGTTCCATGGCCTTCCAGGAGGCGGCAAAGAAAGCGAAAATCGTCCTGCTCGAACCGATGATGAAGCTGGAAATTACCACGCCTGAGGATTTCATGGGTGACGTCATCGGTGATTTGAACGCGCGACGCGGCCAGGTCAATGAAATGACGGAGCGCGGCACGGCAAAGGTTGTCCGCGGCATCGTTCCGCTTTCAGAGATGTTCGGGTATGTGACGGAATTGCGCTCCATGAGCCAGGGCCGCGCCAGCTCCAGCATGGAGTTCAGCCATTATGCTGAAGTACCTGCCAACGTTGCGGAAAAGGTGAAAGCCGAACGCGCCGGAACCGGAACCAAGTAATCACGCATATGGACAAACGGCTCTCTCAACTGCTCAAACTTGCCAGTCGCACCGGCGATCGCCTGATCGTTTTGCCGGAGGGTGGGGAAGAGCCGTTTGTCATTTTGCCGATTAAAGAATACGAGCAGGCCATCTCCCCCCAGCGGGACAACGACACCCTCGTGTCGCGTCCGCGTCCAAATGCCGATCCTGTTCAACAAACGGTCGGCGGCGCCGCTGAGTCGTCAATGCTTGCGGACAACTACGAGTTTGAGCCGCTGGCTTATGAAGAATCCGGAGACGAGTCGCTGGATGGACAGAAATAAAAATTTTTGCTAATGTTGGCCAAAAGATTGTCTGTTTGTTCTTTAGAAAAATCAGGGAGTTGACACCAGTTGCAATTTTTCAATTCTCTGTTATAATTTAGGCAACTTTTAGAGGAATTACGGTTTATCACAAAACCCCGTATTGGGGTTTTTCCTTACTGCAATAACATCCGCAACGCGGATTTACATCATTAAGAACTTCGTATGGCCGAAATGTTTGACCGCTCCAAGCCACACGTTAACGTAGGTACTATTGGCCACGTTGACCACGGCAAGACCACATTGACCGCCGCGTTGACCGCTGTTGCGGAAGCTCGTGGTTTGGGTAAGAAGAAAGACTATAAGGATATCGCCAAGGGCGGTATTGAACGTGATGCGAGCAAGACCGTTACGATTGCCACCGCGCACGTAGAATACTCTTCTCCTAACCGCCATTACGCGCACGTCGATTGTCCGGGCCACGCCGACTACGTGAAAAACATGATTACAGGTGCTGCGCAGATGGATGGCGCCATCCTTGTGGTCTCCGCTGTTGACGGCGTCATGCCTCAGACCAGCGAGCACGTTTTGTTGGCCAAGCAGGTCGGCGTCCCTTCCATTGTTGTGTTTTTGAACAAGGTTGATGCTGTGGAAGATAAGGAATACGTTGACCTCGTTGAAGAAGAAGTCCGCGAATTGCTCAAGAAGCACGGCTACCCGGGAGCTGAAACTCCGGTTGTCCGCGGGTCTGCGTTGAATGCCCTCAACAACCCTGGTGGCGATGATGCCAAGTGCATTATTGACTTGCTTGAGGCTGTCGACAGCTTCATCCCAACCCCTGTGCGCGACGTTGAAAAGCCGTTCCTGATGGCCGTTGAAGACGTCTTCAGCATTGAAGGACGTGGCACTGTGGTGACCGGTCGTATTGAACGCGGTGTTGTTAACCTGAACGACGAAGTAGAAATTGTCGGTATTCGCGACACATCCAAGACTGTTGTCACGGGTATTGAAATGTTCAACAAACAGTTGGATCGCGGTCAGGCTGGTGACAATGCCGGTTTGTTGCTCCGCGGTTTGAAGAAGGAAGACGTTGAGCGCGGTCAGGTTTTGGCCAAGCCGGGTTCCGTTACTCCTCATACTGAGTTTGAAGCGGAAGTCTACTCTTTGACCAAGGAAGAAGGCGGTCGTCATAAGCCGTTTTTTACCGGATACAAACCCCAGTTTTACATGCGTACAACTGATGTGACTGGCGAGGTTACCTTGTCCGGCGCGGAAATGGTTATGCCTGGCGATACGGCCAAGATGACGGTCAAGTTGATTGTCCCGGTTGCCATGGAAGAACAACAGCGTTTTGCCATCCGCGAAGGCGGTCGCACGGTAGGCGCCGGTGTTATTACCAAGATTATCAAGTAATGTGATGTATGGAGGGCCCCTCGTGGGCTCTCCTTATTGTTTCCAAACATGTCAGCAGCAAAGAAACAAGAAAAGACGGAGGAAGCCAAGCAGCGCATTCGCATCAAGATTTTGGCTTACGACCACAAAATTATTGACCAGAGCACGCGCACCATCATCGACACCGCGCACCGCTCCGGAGCCAATGTGGTCGGTCCTGTCCCGTTGCCGACGGAAAAGCGCAAGTTTACGGTCAACAAATCCACTTTCGTTCACAAGGATTCTCGCGACCAGTACGAAATGCGCATCCATAAGCGGCTCGTTGACATTATCGATCCAACGCCCAAGACGGTTGACTCTTTGATGAGCCTCAACCTGCCAGCCGGTGTTGACGTCGAGATCAAGATGTAACCCCTCACTCCTGCGTGAGGCTGAGCGCCGAAGATATTTGACGCTCAGTTCCACGCAGAACTGTGGAAATGTGCGGCTCGCGACACTCAAGAAAGATCTTTCCGCTTAGCGGGACGAAAACCTTGATTGGCTCATGACGCGCAAGAGGAGATAATCCCTTTGATTTGAACACATTACCTTTTTCATGTCTTTCGTGATAAAGGTCGGAAATTTTTTGCCGGATTTTGTATGCGGTAAAAAATTTCTGGCTTTTTGTTACCTCCCGTTTGGGAGCACTAACACTGAAAAAGAAGCATATGAAATTTATACTCGGTTACAAACAGGAGATGACACAATTGTATCGTGAAGACGGTACGATTGTTCCTGTGACCATGGTCAAGGCCGACCCTTGCGTGGTAACACAGGTCAAAACAGCAGAAAAGGATGGATACGAAGCCGTCCAGATTGGCGTCGGTGAAAAGAAGCATCCAGGCAAAGCGCTTAGTGGTCATCTCAAATCCATCTTGGCTGCTGGCCAGGCTCCGTTTCACCGTTTGCGCGAAGTGCGGTTGCCCGCAGCCGCTTCGTTGACAATCGGCGATACCCTTTCAGTGGCTTCTTTTCAGGCTGGCGATAAAGTGGAAGCCATCGGCACCTCCAAAGGCCGTGGTTTTGCCGGTGTCGTCAAACGTCATGGGTTTGCTGGTCAGCCGGCATCTCGCGGCACCAAAGATCAGGAACGCATGCCTGGTTCCATTGCTTCCAAGCGCCAGGGCGCTGTCCGTAAAGGAACGCGTATGGCGGGGCGCATGGGTACTGACCGTATCACCATCAAGAATTTGGAAATTGTCCGTGTTGATGCTGAAAAGAACATGTTGTATGTCAAGGGCGCCTTGCCCGGCGCGCGTCATTCCCTGATCATGTTGATCGGCCCGGGCGACATGCAGCCCGCCGTCAACATTCTTGCTTCAGCGAAGCCTGAAGCCGAGCCCGTACAAGCGCCGGCTGAGGTCACCGCAGCAGCTTAACGCCATGAATTCGAACGCATATGTCTAAAGTAAACGTGTACAATCTGGCAGGTGAAGTGGTGGGGCAACAGGAGTTGAACCCGACAGTGTTCGGCGTGGACGTGAATCCGGTCGTTGTCCAGCAAGTCGTTCGCGCGCAGCTGGCCAATCGCCGCCAGCCATGGGCACACACCAAGACTCGCGCTGAAGTGCGTGGCGGCGGGAAAAAGCCTTGGGCGCAAAAGCATACGGGTCGAGCCCGCCATGGCTCCACGCGTACCCCTATTTGGAAGGGTGGCGGTGTTTCTTTTGGTCCGCGCAATTTGCGTAGTTATGCTACGCGCATGAATAAAAAGACTCGCCAATTGGCTTTGCGCATGGTCTTGTCTGATAAGGTCGCTGCCCAGCAATTAATTTTGGTAAATTCTCTGGCATTGCCGGAAATCAAAACTAAACAAGTTGCCTCTGCTTTAGCTAAACTTCCGCGAAAGGGCCGCACAACCTTATTTGTTTTAGATAAAGAGGCCAAAAACATGAGTCGTTCCGCTCGCAATATCCCCGGCGTCATGTTGTCCGGCGTTGAAAGCTTGAATGTTCATGACACGTTGAAGGCGGGGACGATTGTGCTGCCAGTTGCGGCCCTGTCGATGATTGAACAGCTTTACGCCAACAAGGCTTAATGTTTCTCTATGGGTATTCTTGACACATTCAAACGAAAGAAGACTACCAAAGAACCGGCGTCAGCCAAGCCTGCTGCGGCAAAGAAATCCAAGGCCGTGAAGCCTGCCGCGAAACCCGTATCCAGCAAACCTGTTGCGATGGGCAAGCCCGCTTCTGATGCCAAAGAGTTGGTCATGGCGCATGTATTGTTGCAGCCGGCTTCTACGGAAAAAAGTTTCCGGTTACAGGCACAGAATAAGTATGTGTTCTATGTTGCCGTGGACGCCAACAAGCATCAGGTGCGCATGGCGGTAAAAGAGACTTACGGTAGTGAGCCGCAGGCCGTACATATGGTGCGCATCAAGCCGCAAACGGTATACCGCTGGGGCCGTGCCATCGGAACACAAAAAGCTGTTAAGAAAGCCATCGTAACCATGCCAGCCGGCACGACACTGCCGTTGACGGCCAAGTAAACTGTTTACGCGTATGCCAATCAAGATTCACAAACCAACTTCCCCCGGCCGTCGCATTTCCAGCGCGAACATGTTTGCCGAATTGACGGCGTCCAAACCCCAGAAGCGTTTGACTGTTTCAACGCGCCGTATTTCTGGCCGCAACAACCAGGGTAAAATTACTGTCCGCCATCGCGGCGGTGCTGCTAAGCGCCGCTACCGCATTGTCGATTTCAAGCAGCATCTGTTTGATATCCCGGCAAAGGTGCAGTCTATTGAGTATGACCCTCATCGCAGCGCCTGGATCGCTTTGGTTGCCTATAAGAACGGCGTCAAAGCATACATTGTCGCTCCCCAAGGATTGCAGGTTGGCGCGACAGTGGTTTCCTCTAAAAATCGTGTTGATATTACTCCTGGCAACCGCATGCCGTTGGATAAAATGCCAGTCGGTACCAATGTCTACAACATTGAATTGAACCCTGGGCAGGGCGGCATGCTTGTCCGTTCCGGCGGCACCGTTGCTCAGCTCGTTGCTGTAGAAGGAAAGTTCGCCACCTTGCGTTTGCCGTCAAAAGAAGTGCGCAAGGTTCCTAAGCATGCCATGGCCTCCGTTGGATTTGTCAGCAATCCTGATAATCGCCTGGTACGTTACGGCAAGGCTGGTCGCATGCGTCATTTGGGTTTCCGCCCGCGCGTTCGCGGCAAAGCCATGAACCCGGTGGATCACCCGCATGGTGGTGGTGAAGGCCACAACCCGATCGGTATGAAGCATCCGAAGACGCCATGGGGCAAGCCGGCGCTGGGTGTCAAAACCCGTAAGGCAACTAAGCATTCCTGGAAGCTCATTGTCAGCCGCCGCCCACGTAACATGTTCTCTTAATCAATCGTTATGTCACGAAGTCTTAAAAAAGGCCCTTGGATCGACCCCAAGTTGCTGAAAAAGGTCAAAAAGCTCAAGCCGAATGACCCGACCATCATCAAGACATGGTCTCGCGACAGCACCATTTCTCCGGAAATGGTGGGGTATAAGTTTGGCGTGCATAACG